>JBAXOU010000171.1:0-7307 GCA_037133115.1 Planctomycetota bacterium
TCCCTCCCGGACCCTCCAGTGTTTCTGCTCGCCGACGCCACTCCCGCCCTCGCAGGCCAGATCACGATCAATCACTGGATCGCCTTCGCGATCTTCGTGACCGTGATGCTGGTGCTCGACCTGACCGTCTTTCACAAGAAGTCGCACGAGCCGTCGCTCCGCGAGAGCGCCTTTTGGACGATTTTCTGGTCGGCCCTGGCCCTCGCCTTCAACGGCCTCGTCTGGTGGTGGCTCGGCGGCAAGCCGGCGATCGAGTTTCTGACCGGCTACCTCGTCGAGTGGTCGTTGTCGATGGACAACGTCTTCGTGTTCGCGGTGGTGTTCGCCTACTTCGGCGTGCCGCTGAAGTATCAGTATCGCGTGCTCTTCTGGGGCATCCTCGGCGCCGTGATCATGCGGCTCACGTTCGTGCTCCTCGGGGCCGAGCTGGTCGAGCGTTACAAGTGGGTGATGTGGCTGTTTGGGGGCTTCCTCGTCTACACGGGCATCAAGCTCGCCCTCGGCGACGGCGACCACGAACCGGGCGAGAACGCGATGATTCGCTTCTTCCGCCGGTTCATCCCCGTCTCCAAGGAGCAGGCGGGCGACCGGTTCTTCGTCCGCGAGAACGGCAAGCTCCTGGCCACGCCGCTGTTTCTCGTGCTGCTCGTCGTCGAGAGCACCGACGTCTTGTTCGCGGTCGACAGCGTGCCGGCGATTCTCGGCGTGGTCTCGCCGGGCACCCACTACATGCGATTCATCGCCTTCACGTCCAACGTCTTCGCGATCCTCGGCCTGCGGGCGCTCTACTTCCTGCTGGCCGGCGTGATGGACCTCTTCCGGTTCCTCAACTACGGCCTTTCGGCGGTGCTCGTATTCGTGGGCTGCAAGATGATCGCCGAAGCGGCCCGCCACAACGAGTGGCTCGCGGCCCAGGGGGGCTGGGATGCCCATGCCAAGGGGCACCTCGTGCATCCGGCGGTGTCGCTCCTGATCATCGTGGGCCTGATCGGCGCGAGCGTGGCGGCATCGCTCGCCTTCCCCGAGCGCCGGGACGGCAGCGAGATCGCCGGCGACGGCTCAAAGCCGGACCACTCGTAGCACACCCGTAGCACAGGTTTTCAACCTGTGGCTCATTTCCCGCAGGTTGCCAACCTGCGGCTACGTGTTGCTGCGGCAATCGTCTGTCGTAGGTGCAGGTTGGCAACCTGCACCGGAATCGCTGGTCGGCAGCGTGTTCCCGCAGGTTGCCAACCTGCGGCTACGTGTTGTTGCGGCGATTGTCTGGCGTAGCACAGGTGTTCAACCTGTGCCGCCCAGTGCCAAACTCCGTCGATCAGAGCGCGTCTTCCGTGCGGAGCGTGACCTCGATCAGTCGCTCCATCACCTCGGCCGGCGACTCGTGCGGGAAGTTCGTGAGCACGACCTCCTTCGCATAGAGCTTGCCGATGTAGCGGCGGTGCCTGGCCGCCGCGGTGCGGCTCGCGAGAAAGTCGCGGTGGGCCGAGTTGATCACGATCTCGTTCCGCGCGGTGTCGTAGCGGCTCCGCCAGGGCTGGCCGTGCTCCGCCTCGAGCCGATACCCGGGCAGGCCCCGGCCACCGGCCGCGTCGGCCAGCGGATCGTCCACGAACTTCAGCTCGACCTGGTCGGTGACCTCGATCTCCCCCTGCCGCGCGATCACGCCCACGGTCACCACGCCGGCCGATGACGAGGCCACGCGGCACGACGAACCGTCGGTCGCGATCGCCGCCGAGCCCGCGACGATCCGCCACGTGAACAACACACCCCCGGCGAGCGGGATGTCCATGGCATCGCGGGCCGTCGCCGAGAAGAGGCAGGAGTCGCCCGGCTGGCGCCGCGGCGTTCGCGGCGAGATCCGCACAGCGGCGAGCGGCCCGGGGTCGGCCGCGAGCAGCGGCCGCGGGGCCGCGCTGCCGGCCTTTCGCGAACGGCCCTCGCCCTCAGCCGGCAACTCGCCCGCCACCCCGGGCCGGCCCTGCAGCGCGGGGGCCGCCTTCGGGATGTCGAAAAACAGATACTCCTCCGCCGGCAGGTCGGCGAGCGCCGAAGCAAACGCCTTGTGAACCTGCTTGAGCAGCTGCCGGCTCGCCCGCTCGGCCTCGGCCTGCTCGCGAGAGACAAGTGCCTCGCGGATGTCATCTTCGATCACGGCCGCAGCCTCGACGAGCGCGTCGAGCGCGGCATCCGGCACGATGCCCGAGCGGGTGCCTGGCGCGAGCGTGAGGGGCTCGAAGTCGACGAGCCCTTCCAGCCGGCGGTCAGTCCACGGAGCATGCTGGAAGGGGAGAAGCTCGGTGACGTCCTTGAGCACGCGGGTGCCGTCCTTGCAGACGGCGATCCCGGGCTCGCCCGTGGCCTGCTCGCCGCGGACGTACAACTCGACGTTGATGTCGCCCAGCGGCGTCGGATAGCGGCGCGGGATCTCCAGGCGGTCGCCGTCGAACTCCCGGGGCACCACCGGGAGTTGCTTGCGGGAGATGCTGTCGATCACCTCGATCGTGGCCCCCGACCGCCGGATGCGGTCGCGGAGTTCGGCCGAGAGGTAGCGGGCGACCTTCTCGCCGGTGACGAGGTTCTTCGTCGCCTCGAGCAGCGGGCCGACGATCACTCGCGTGCCGCCGGTCACCAGGCGGCTCTTCACGGGACGAATCTCGTACCGTCGCTCGCCGCGGACGAGCCGCAGTTCGCGAAGGCCGGCAGAGCCGCCCGACACCATCCGCAGTTCCTCGCCGAGGCTCCAAAAGGAGAGCAGCCCGATGCCGAACTCGCCGTGCACGCCCCGCCGCTGGGCGGCGTCGAGGTGCCGCTTCATCGAGTCACAGAGGTGCGTGGCGATTCGCTCGAAGTCGGGCTCGCCGGATTCGTCAGACGCCACACCGCGGCCATCATCGGCGACCTCCAGGTAGGTCTTGCCTTGCGAGCGGCGGCGGGAGATCCGCACGTGCATGGCACCCGCATCGATCGCGTTCTCCGTGAACTCGCAGATCGCCTTGAGCGGATGCGTCTGCGAGTGGGCGATGATCGTGATCGCGTTCCACTGGTCGCCGATTCGCAGCGTGCCGGTTGTGGATGATGAGGTCTTCATGGGAGCGTCGCGGAGGCTGCTGGAGGGCGTCCGACCGAGTGTACCCACGCACGGGCGGCTGACGACGCGATCATCGAAATGGTGGCGGAGTGCCGCGATCGGACGCGGAAATGAGGCGAATGCCCTGTCCTATTTCGAATCTTGCCCGGCGGCATGGCACGGGGATAGGATCGCACCATGACTACACTTCTGGAGATTAAAGCGGCGATCGAGAAGTTATCGCCCCGTGAATACGCTGACCTCATGGCGATGCTGCATCCGCCGGTCGATGACGAGTGGGATCGGGAGATCAAGGCCGATGCCGCTGCCGGCCGTCTCGACCACCTTGTCGAAGAGGCTCAGGCTGACAGCGCCACCAGCCGGTGCAGGCCACTGGAAGAACTGCTCGCGGAGGACGGCGACGAGGCGTCGCGGTGAGGATACCGAGCGTTGCGAGTCGCCGGTTTTGGCAGGCCTACAGAAACCTACCTCGAGAAATCCGTAAGCAGGCCACAGCGGCGTACCGCAGCTGGCAGTCCGATGCATTTCACCCGTCGCTCCATTTCAAGAAGGTTGGGAACGATCTTTGGAGCGTCCGTATCGGCCGCACTTATCGGGCACTTGGTCGATTCGAGGGCGACATGCTGGTGTGGATCTGGATCGGAAGTCACGCCGAGTACGACCAAGTCATCCGCTGAGTGTGGATGATCAGCCGTCCGCCCTTGAGCCTGGACGCAAGCCGCAGAGTTCGCGATACATCGCCTCGTGGGCGGCCGCCATCGAGTCGGCGGAATGCCGCTCCCGGGCAAGGGCGTGGCCGTGACGACCAAGGCGGCCGGCGAGCATGTCGTCGTCGAGGACCGCGGTGATCGCACGGGCGAGATCGGCAGGATCGAGCGGGGCGTGCAGGACGCCCGCCTGCTCGGCGTCGAGCAGTTCCGGAAACGCGCCATGGTTCGAGGCAACCACCGGTACGCCCGCCGCAAGAGCCTCGATCGCCGAAAGCCCCTTCGCCTCGGCCCGCGGCGTCGGCAGGGCGAACACGTCGATCGAGTTGAACAGGTCGAGCTTCGCAGCCCGATCAATCTGGCCGAGCCAGCGAAATCGGTCGGCCACGCCGAGGTCACGGGCGAGCGCCAGGCACGAGGCGAGGTAGTCGCGTTCGGTGTCGATGGTCGCACCGGCCGCCACGACCTCCACATTGTGCCGCGCCGCCACCAGCGGCAGCGCCCGCACGAGTTGATCAAGCCCCTTCTCCGGGCAGCCGCGGGCGACGAAGCCGATCGTCTTTCGCCCGCCACGCGCGAGCCGCCGCGCAGAGAGATCTGGTGGCTCGGCCGGAAACGCCGCCAGATCGACTCCGTGCGGGATGACATCGATCCGCTCCCGCGCCACGCCAAGCCGACCTCCCATGAAGCCCGCGTTGAAGTGATTGAAGGCCACGAACCGGTCCACGTCGGCCGCCCGCTCACGGAGCAGGTCGCCGATCCGTGAACGATGCGGCTCGGGGATCGCGTCGATGAACACGTCTTCGCCCGAGAGGCTGCACACAACCCGCGCCCCGGTCGCGTCGCGAATCGACCGTGCGAGACCGAGGAGCAGGACGTTGGAGAGATGGACGACATCAGGCCGAGCCTCGCCGGCGAGCCAGCGGGAGAGCTTCGCGACTTCCTTCCGCTGCCGGCCGTGCTCCCCCTCGAGGGTCGAGACGGTGAGCGGCCCGAGGTCGGCCGCCTTCGCGCCGCCGGTGCGGGACGACAACCATTCGAGCAGGGCTCGCGAGTCGAGCGGAGCGTCGAGGAACCTGGGTGTGTGCCGAAACAGGGCCACGTGCTCCTGCAGCCAGACGTTTACGCCCCCCATCACGACCGTCCGCTCAGCGATGTTTTCCTCGTCGGTGGTGGTGGGTACGAACGCCGGCACGAGGATCGCGTCGCCGCCACGGGCTCGCAGCGCCCGCACGAGCGCGTTGTCGTGAAGGCACGAGCCGCAGATGCGGCCGCCAGCCCCAGCGGTGATGTGGACGATTTTCATCCCTGACATGGTAGCCGCAGGTTTTTCCGGTGGTGGGCACAGGTTGAAAACCTGTGCTACGCATTCCCGTAGCCGCAGGTTGGCAACCTGCGGGGAAACACGGCACAGGTTGCCAACCTGTGCTACGGATTGAAGTAGCGCAGGTTTTTAACCTGCGGGGTACCACCGTCGGCATCGCTTCCGGTGCAGGTTACCAACCCGCACCTACGTGGGACCACGCATCGAACCGCCAACCTGCACCTACGACGGGCGGCCTTCGAGATGGATGAGCACCTGCGCGAGATCGGCGGGCGTGATCCCGCTCACGCGACCGGCCTGCCCAAGCGTTCGCGGCCGGATCCGCGCGAGCTGCTCGCGGGCCTCGGCGCGGAGATGCCGCACGCCTGAGTAATCGAAACCGTCGGGGATCGGCCGCTGGGCGTGCTTCCGCTGCCGCTCGATCCGCTCGCGATCGAGGGCGATGTAGCCGGCGTAGCGGATGTCGTTCTCGATCTGCACCGCCGCCTCCCGCGACACGGCAGCGAGCGTCGGCGCCGCCTCGACCGCATGGGCCCAGGTGAACTCCGGCCGCTTGAGCAGGTCGACGAGCAACGTGCCCTGCTCGCGGGTGGCCGCGAGCACCGCCAGCGTGGCCTCGATCTCGGCCGTCTTGGCGGCGAGCCGCTCGAGCCGGTGCGGCTCGGCGAGGCCGTGACGGTCCGCCACGGGTGTGAGCCGCCGGTCAGCGTTGTCGTGCCGCAGCGCTAGCCGGTGCTCTGCGCGGCTCGTGAACATCCGATAGGGCTCGTCCACGCCGCGGGTCACGAGATCGTCGACCAACACGCCGATGTAGGAATCCTCGCGCTCGAGCACGAGCGGCTCGCGGCCGGCGGCGGCGAGTGCCGCATTCGCTCCCGCCACGAGCCCTTGGGCGGCGGCCTCCTCATAACCCGTCGTACCGTTGATCTGGCCCGCGAAGAACAGGCCCTTGGCCCGCTTGCTCTCGAGCGTGGCGAGGAGCTGGTCGGGCGGGCAGTAGTCGTACTCGACGGCGTAACCGTAGCGCATGATCACCGCCCGCTCCAGGCCCGGCACCAGCCGCACCATCGCGTCCTGGACGTCGCGGGGCAGGCTCGTGGAGATCCCATTGACGTAGATCTCGCGCGTGTGCCGCCCCTCGGGCTCGAGGAAGAGCTGGTGGCTCTCCTTGTCGGCGAAGCGAACGACCTTGTCTTCGATGCTCGGGCAGTACCGCGGCCCCCGCGACTCGATCTGGCCGGTAAACATCGGCGCGCGGTGGAGGTTGGCCCGGATGAGGTCGTGGATCTCGGGCGTCGTCCGCGTGATCCAGCAGACCATCTGCTCGCGGTCGATCGAGTCGGTGAGGAAAGAGAAGGGCTGTGGCTCGGCGTCGCCCGGCTGCACGTCGAGCTGCGCGAAGTCGATGCTCGTGGCCGAGAGCCGACAGGGCGTGCCGGTCTTGAAGCGGTCGACCGCGAGGCCGAGCCGGTGGAGCGCCGCCGAAATGCCCGACGTGGTGCCCTCCCCTGCCCTGCCGCCGGTCGTCTGCGCCTCGCCGGTATGCATCACCGCCTGGAGGAACGTGCCGGTGGTGAGCACGACCGCCGCAGCGCGATACTCGGCGTCGCCGCGAACCCTCGCGCCCATCACCCGCCACGCGGGAGCCGCCACGCCGTCGCCCGCGAGCGGCTCCACGAGGAGTTCTTCGACGGTCTCCTGCCGCAGGTCGAGGTTCGGTGTCTCCTCGACGAGACGCTTCGCCTCCATCTGGTAGAGCTTCTTGTCGGCCTGGGCCCGCGGCCCGTGCATCGCCGGCCCCTTCGAGCGGTTGAGCACGCGATACTGGATGCCGGTGGCGTCGATCGCCCGGGCCATCACGCCGCCGAGGGCATCGACCTCGCGGACGAGTTGTGCCTTGCCGACCCCGCCGATCGCCGGGTTGCAGCTCATCTGGCCGACGGTGTCGCAATTGGTCGTCAGCAGGGCCGTCCGGGCGCCGAGCCGGGCCGCCGCGCAAGCTGCCTCCACGCCGGCGTGTCCGGCCCCGATCACGAGCACGTCGTACTGATAGATGCAGCCCATGGGGCGAGTGTAGCAACGGGGTGAAGCGCATCGGACGTTGCCTGCGGTTCAGGAAGCCGACCGGCCGTAAGGCCGCGGGCCCAATGCGAACCGGGAAGACACACAGGTTGAAAACCTGTGCTAC
>JBAXOU010000172.1:0-7288 GCA_037133115.1 Planctomycetota bacterium
AATGCCGGAGGTGGGACTTGAACCCACACGCCCTTGCGGGCAACGGATTTTGAGTCCGCCGCGTCTGCCATTCCGCCACTCCGGCTTACGAGGGCGACCAACCCGTGAGAGCCTACGGCCCGCCGCGTTCCCATGCCAGACGCCGCCGGGATCGCGGCTAGAATACCGTTGTCGTTTCCACTCGCACCATTGGCCCGAGGCATCGCATCCCAGTGTCTATCAAGGACGCCTACACCGGCAGCCAGCTCGGACTGTCGTTCGAATTGTTCCCGCCCAAGACGCCCGAATCCGAGGCCGTCATGTGGCGGACCGTCGATGAACTCATGGCGTTCGACCCGGCCATGATCACCTGCACGTACGGAGCGGGAGGGTCAACCCGCGGCACCACGCTCGACGTGCTCAAGGGCGTGCTCGCCCGCCACGACCTGCCGGTGGCCAGCCACCTCACCTGCGTGGGTAGTTCCATCGACGAGCTCCGGGGCTACCTTCGCGAGTCCCTCGCGCTCGGCGTGGCGGCGATCGTCGCTCTTCGTGGCGACCCGCCGAAGGGCGAGACGGGGTTCCGGCCGGTCGATGGTGGTCTCTGCTACGCCTCCGAACTCGTGGCGCTGATCCGCAGCGAGTTTCCCGAGTTCGGCATCCTCGTGGCCGGATATCCCGAGACGCACCAGGAGGCCATCAGCGCCCAAGCCGACCTCGAGAACCTCAAGCGGAAGTGCGACGCGGGCGGCGACGTGGTGGTGACCCAGCTCTTCTATGACAACGCCGACTTCTTCCGCTTCCGTGACTGCTGCGCGTCTCTCGGGATCACCCAGCCAATCGTGCCCGGCGTGATGCCCGTCACCAACTACGGTCAGGTCCGACGGATCGCCAGCCTCTGCAAGGCAGAGTTGCCCGACTCATTTACGCGGTCGTTCGAAGCGGCCGGCGATGACGAGGCGGCCCAGTTCGAGGCGGGTGTGACCTACGCCGCACGGCAGGTCGAGGAGTTGATCGCAGCCGGCGTGCCCGGGATCCATTTCTACGTGCTCAACAAGTCGCCTGCGACCATTCGCGTGCTCGACCACGTGGGCATGAAGCGTTCCGGGGAGTGACGGTCGAGCGGCTGCACCGCAGGTTGCCAACCTGCGGCTACGGAGGTGCAGGTTGTCTACCTGCACCCCGAAACGGAATCGCTGTCGATTCACCACAGGTTGAAAACCTGTGCTACGAGATGCTGTGCTACGGACGATGCCTCACCGCGGCGGCTGGTCGTCGTCCATCGTGCGGATGTAGCTCCGCAGCCGCTCAAGCTCGTCGGAGACATGGCGGAGCTTGAGCATGTTCTCCACCCGCTTGACGAGTTCCACGCGATTGACGGGCTTCGAGAGGAAGTCGTCGGTGCCGGCCTCCACCGCCCGCTCGATGTCGCCGAGTTCGCCGAGGGCCGTCACCATCAGGATCATGATCGGGCTCGTCGCCGGATCCGATTTCAGCCGCTGACAGACTTCGAAGCCCGAAAGCTTCGGCATCATCACGTCGAGGAGAATCACGTCGGGCTTGAACGACGCCACCTTCTCGAGCGTGTCGGCGCCGTCGACGGCCGCGGCCATCTCGCAGCCGATCCCCGACAGGTAGACCTCGAGGAGCTCACGATTGGGCTCGTTGTCATCGGCGATGAGCACGCGGGGCATGCGGGCCTGACTGTCGGCGGGTGCGGCCTTGCGAGTGGGCATGGGCGGCAAGTCTCGCGGAGTGCGACCAGACCCGCAAGGCCGGTCACGGTGTCTCGAATACCGACTGGCTCTTTACGATCGCCATGTCGTCGGGAAACGTGTGAAACGCCTGGATGATCAGGCTGCGGGGCCGGGTTTCGACGTCGATCCAGCTGACGGCACCAAGGGCCACCCGCCCCCCCGATTCAAACCGGTGGAGGAGCCCCCGTTTCATGCCGGCCTCGACGAGCTCCTGCTGAAACGACCAGAAAACCTCCTGCTGCACCGTCTCCAACTGGAAGCAGGTCTCGTAGGAGGCTCCCCCGCGGCACTCCATCCGGTCGCTTCGCTCCCCGGCGATCCGGTGGGAGAGCAGCCGCCGCTTCTGGGGTAGCGGCTGGGAAAGACTCGTGGCGACCTCGGTGAGCGTCAGCCCATCCTTCCGCCAGGTCACCAGATGGCCCGCGGTCGTGATCGAGACCGTCGCGGTGTAGCCGCCGCGATCGATCGACCGCGTCGAGCAAATCTCGAAGAGCTCGGGATGGAGGCCGCGGCCGTAGAGTTGAAACACCAACTCGCCAACCTTCGGTCGCAGGGATATCACGCTCGTCACTCCTGCACGGACAACCAACAGCGATCCCGCGTCACCGGCATCCGCCACCGGCCACGCATCTCCACTCGCCTCGTGGGACGATTATAGAGATTCATCACCTCGCCGACCACGTTGCGGCATAACCCTGCGACTTGCGGCCCATGGCGGCTACAACAGGCCCACGAGGATGTCGTAGACGGCGTGCGTCCCTGCCGCGATCCCGAAGCCGCGGACGAGGAAGAGCGACGCGAAGAACATTCCCGCCAGGAAGCGAAACGTGAAACTGTAGATGGCGAAGGTGTCGCCCAGGGGACCGACGTAGTGGGCCGCGCTAAACAGCAGGCTCGACGTCACGAGCCCCCAGCACGCGGCGGGGATGGTCGAAAACCCAAGTCTCTCGAAACTCCATGCGAGGGCCGGCAACAGGAGCAGTCGAAAGAGCACCTCCTCGTAGAGGCCGGCGCCGCAGAACGCCACGAGCCGGGCGATCAGACCCTCATCGGCCACACCTACGGCGAGAGGCCAGAGCCGGCCCTGAAGCCGGGCAATGCCGATCAGAGCCGCGGCCCAGAAGACGCATTCCAAGACCATCGCCACGAGCACACCGGGCCGAAACTTCCAGGCGACGTGCTCCACGTGGTGCCAGGCGAGCAGCCCGATCACCGTGAGCGTCGGAAGCAGGAAATACTGGCCGAAACCGGCCGCATCGAGGATCTGCCGCAGCCACACGTCAGCCCCATTTCGCGGCGATCCACGCCCCAGCGCCAGCACGCCACCCTCATACGCCAGCACCAGCGGCAGGGCGAACACAAGGCTCGTCAGCGGCATCCGCGATACCGCCCAGTAACTCTCGACGAGGGAAGCCGTTTTGGTGCCGTGTTCAGCACCGTCGGCAGACTCCTCCGGCCCGTCGTCTCCGGTATTCCCGTCGGCGGCGAGCGACTCCAGCAGTTCGTCCAACGAACCGTCCACATCATCCCGCTCGTGTGAATCGCCGCGTGAAAACACGCTCGAACCCTCGTGCCGTGCGCTGGCCGCGCTTCTCCATGAGGCACACCATACCTCGACAGCGGTCACCGCGTCTCGCTCCGACGCCAGCGCGACAAGCTCCGCACGTTCGGACCGAAAAAAAGTTTTTTGTCAATCGGTCGTTTTCCGCCGCAGAAGCGGCATGTGGCTGACACGAGTCAACGCATGCTTGACAACTCGCGCTGCCTCCACAGAATCACGCCATCGACGACGCTCGTCGGTGGGACATGTGGAAGCCACGGCACGCTGATCGCACGATTGCGGACACTGGTTTGTGGTTCGCATGCGAGGCTCGCCGACGCCATACGTTCGAGGATCACGCATTTCAAGACCGCATTTCGAGATACAGGGGGGCGACGACTTGAGGGATCGACAGTCGACGACCTTGGTCGTGGCCTGGATGTCCCCCCCGGTTCTCGAGATCGCGAACGCTTCCCAGGAGATTGAACTGGGACGAGCGTTGGGACAGAGGTTGGTCCGGGCCAGGGCCGCGGTTTGCACGGTGGCCTGGCCCGGGCGGTAGAATCCGGCGGTGCCCAAAGGTCACGGGAAATGCCGCCATGGCACGATGCCTCATCGGATGCGGCTCCAATCGTGGACGCCGCAGGGAACTGCTCGATCGAGCCGTCGAGTTGCTTCGTTCCATGCCCGGCGTCAGTGTCGGGGCTGTGAGCCACTATCGGGAGACCGCCCCCATCGGCGGCCCTCCAGGCCAGGAGTCCTTCCTCAATGGCGCCTGCCTGATCGACACCGATCTGCCGCCGCTCAAGGTGCTTGAGATCCTCGCTGCCATTGAAAAGACGCTCCATCGCGAGCGGACCGAGCGCTGGGCAGCTCGCACGATCGATCTCGACCTGCTGCTCTACGACGACGTGATCATCGACACCCCTGAGCTGACGATTCCGCATCCGCGCATGGCGACGCGGAGGTTCGTGCTCGAGCCGGCAGCGGAGATCGCCGGTGATCTCATCTTTCCACCCGCAGCCTGCACCGTCCGCGACCTGCTCAGCAACATCTCGGAGCCGCATCCGCTCATCGCGGTCGTCGGCGTGCCCGGGAGTGGCGCCTCCGAGGTCGCCTCGGTGGTTGCCGACGCGGTGATGGGCCGGCTGCTCCATGCCCCCGCGGCCCTGCCGACGGCCGACGGTGGACCACGGGCGTCGCTCGCCCGCTGGCGACAGACGCTCGCCGCCTGGTCCGCGCCGCTCGGCCGCCACCACTGGCGCGACGACGGCGTCGCCACGATCGCCGACTACTGGTGCGACGGCCTCGTGGCGGCGGCCGCCGAGGAACTCGACGCCGATGAACTCGACGACCTCCGTGCCGACACCGCTGCCGTGGCGGCGCGATCCGTCACGCCCTGCGTGGTCATCATGCTCATCGCCGATTCTGCTGCGCTTGAGGAACGGATCGCATTCCGGTCTCACCGGTCGCGCGACCACACCGACGTGTTCGCCGACCTCGCGGCCGCAGCGCTCGTCTGCGACCGCGCGGGCGACCGCGTGGCGCCGCTCCTCCGCCTGCAGGAACGCCTGCTGCGGCGACTGCGGTCGACGGGCGACCGGGCGCCGAAGGCGGTGATCACCATCGCTGCTTCCGACCTTTCGCAGGCAACGCTCGAGTCGACGGCGGCCGTTGAGGCGATGCTCTGATGGCCACTGTTCGTGGAGGCGAGGCCGGCGAGCCGACGACCATCGCCGATCCGCAGCGGATGCACCGCGACGTGCTCGCCGCACGCCACCGTGGCCGACGCATCGGCTTCGTGCCCACCATGGGGGCATTGCACGCCGGACACGTGAGCCTCGTGGACCACGCCGCCGCGGAGTGCGACGACGTGGTCGTGTCGATCTTCGTGAACCCGACGCAGTTCGGCCCCGGCGAGGACTTCACCCGCTACCCACGAAGCCTCGACGCCGACATCGCCGCGGTCGCGGGCCGCGGCGTCACCTGGATCTTCGCTCCCCCGGCCGATGCCATCTATCCGCCCGGGTGGGCCACGCGGGTCGTCGTCGATGGGCCGGCGCGCCGGTTCGAGGGGGAACTACGACCGGGGCACTTCTCCGGTGTTGCGACCGTCGTGTGCCGGCTGTTTCAGGCGGTCCCCGCCGACGTGGCCTACTTCGGCGCCAAAGACTGGCAGCAGACGCTCGTCGTGAAGCGGATGGTCCGCGACCTCGGCCTGCCCATCGAGATCGAGGTCTGCCCCACGATCCGCGAACCCGACGGGCTCGCGATGAGTTCCCGCAACGCCTACCTGTCGGCCGATGATCGGTCGCGGGCCGCAGCGATCCATGCGAGCCTCATGCTCGCCGAGCGGGCCTGGCTCGCCGGCGACGACATCGCGGCGATCGAACAGGCGATGCGAACCCACCTTGCGACGCGGGGCGTCGCCGTCGACTACGCGGCGATCGTCGATCGTGAGTCGCTCGAACCCCTCTCGAGCCCCGTCGCCAAGGCCATCGCAATCATTGCCGGGCGACTGGGCACGACGCGGCTGATCGACAACCACCCGCTACCACCACGCGGCTGACTGGAGTTGCATGCGGTCGACGCTGTTTCATATTCCGACGTCGCTCGACATCGGTGTGGCCCAGATGCCGCTGTTCGGCTGGGGGCTCGCGCTGGCGGTCTGGGCCGTGATCGGCGGGGCGGGATTCGCCTGGGCTGCCTCGCGTCACGGTCTCGCGCAGGCCATCACGTCGCTCGGACTGCCGCTGGCCGTCGTCGCCGCGTTGCTGCTGTGGGTGCTGCCGGCGCTTGACGACGGGATCGGCGTGCCGATCCGCGGCTACGGCATCATGCTGCTGGTCGCCGCCGCCGCGGGCACATGGCTGTCGGTCATCCGGGGCCGCCGCATGGGCTTCGACGCCGACACGATCCTCGCGCTCGGCACCGAGGTCTTCCTCTGGGGGTTGGTCGGTGCGCGACTGTTCTACGTGCTCGAGTACCACGAGCAGTTCTTCGGGGCGGGCACGAGCCTCGGCGAGTCGCTCGCCCGGATCGTCAACATCGCGGGGGGTGGCCTCGTGGTCTTCGGCTCGCTTCCCACGGCAGCGCTCGCGGCCTGGCGGTTCGCCGCGCGCCGGAAGCTGCCGCTCGCCAGGATCGCTGACTGCGTGGTGCCCGGCATGCTCCTCGGTTTGGCTATCGGCCGCGTGGGTTGCTTCCTCAACGGCTGCTGCTTCGGCGGACCGTGCGAACTGCCCTGGGCGGTGCGCTTCCCCGAGGGCACCGCTCCGGCTGCGGCGTATCCTGCGGCAGCAGGCGGCAGCCTTCCGCTCCATCCAGCCCAGCTCTACGCGGCCCTCGACGCGGCCATCTTGGCGGCGGTTGCCGTGGCCTACACACCCCTGGCCCGCCGCGACGGCGAGGTATTCGCGCTGGTGCTCACCCTCCATCCGATCTCCCGGATCCTGCTCGAGATCGTCCGCGTTGACGAATCGCCGGCACTGGGCACGCCGCTGTCGATCTCGCAGCTCGTGTCACTGGTGCTTCTCGCGCTGGCGGCTGCACTCTGGTGGTGGATCGGACGGCAGCCGCTACGGCCTGCGACCGACACCCTTTGACGGCGGCTGCTTCGGCAGCGACATTGAACGGGTGCGTCGGGGACGCTCCGCGGCCCGCTGGCGTTGGATGGACGGTCTGCAGATTCCTGGGGATTCCACCCGTGGTCATCGGCTCGCAACCTGCCCCTACCGATCCCGACGACGCCGTCGATGCCGAATGGCGGAAACTCGAGGCGGAGCGGATCGCGGAAGAACGCGATGAGGCCGGGGAGGACGCCCTGGATGGCCCCGCTCCTCCCGCTCGCTGGCCATGGTGGGCATTCGCCGCCGCGCTTGCCGCCGGGGTGATCCTTTCCATCATGATCAACTCGCCAGCCATGCTCTCCCGGCGTCCGGCTGCGGATGCGCCCGAAACGACCGCCAAATGACGCCGGACGGCCATCCGCCGGGAGACGGCCATCCGCCGG
>JBAXOU010000173.1:0-7252 GCA_037133115.1 Planctomycetota bacterium
AAGCGACCGATGCCCACCTGTCGAGGTGCCGCCCCCCCGCTGCCGAGAGGCGGTCGCGCCGCCCGGGGACGGTACAATAAAGGCCTCCATCTTTATTTGACTTGTATGGCGTCGCACACCTTCCCACGAGTCGCGGCAGTTCTCTCCGCAAGCGTGCTCGCGGCGGCGGTCGCGTGCGCCGCTGATGCACCGCCCGCCACGGGGCCCGCGCGGCTCTCGTTCAACCGCGACATCCGGCCGATCCTTTCCGACAACTGCTTCGCCTGCCACGGTCCCGACAGCGGCAACAGGCAGGCCGGCCTGCGGCTCGATGTCTCCGAGCAGGCCGTCGCCGAGTTGGAAAGCGGCTCGCGGGCGATCGTTCCCGAAGACGCTGCGGCCAGCGAGCTCATGGCCCGCGTCGTCTCCGACGATCCCGACAGCGTGATGCCGCCGCCCGATGCCAAAATCGGGCGGCTCACGGAGGAGCAGGTGGAACTGCTCAGGCGCTGGATCGCCGAGGGCGCGACGTATGAGCCGCACTGGGCTTTTCTGCCGGCGGCCAAGCCCGACGTGCCAGCCGGCCACGAGCGACACGACCATCCGATCGACCGCCTCGTGGCTCCCAAACTCGCGACGCGTGGGCTCAAGCCGCAGCCCGAAGCCGACCGGGCCACGCTCATCCGCCGCGCCACATTCGACATCACCGGCCTGCCGCCCACGGCCGCCGAGGTCGAGGCGTTCGTTGCCGACTCGTCGCCCGATGCCTACGAAAAACTCCTCGACCGGCTGCTCGCGAGCCCGCGGTATGGCGAGCGGATGGCCACCGACTGGATGGACCTCGCCCGCTACTCCGACAGCTACGGCTTCCAGACCGACCGCCCCCGGCCCACGATGTGGCCCTGGCGCGACTGGGTGATCAAGGCCTTCAACGACAACCTCCCCTGGGACCAGTTCACGCTCTGGCAGGTGGCGGGCGACCTGCTCCCACATGCCACCGACGAGCAGTTGCTCGCCACGGCGTTCAGCCGGCTTCACCAGCAGGAGAACGAGGGGGGCTCGGTCGAGGAGGAATACCGCGTCAACTACGTCAACGACCGCGTGACCACGTTTGGCACGGCGTTCCTCGGGCTCACGCTCGAGTGCTGCCGGTGCCACGACCACAAGTTCGACCCGCTCTCGCAGAAGGAGTTTTATCAGCTCTTCGCGTTCTTCGACGACGTGGACGAGGCAGGGCTGTATTCGTTCTTCACGGAGGCCGTTCCCACCCCCAAGCTGCGACTCCTCGATGCCGCCGCTGTCACCGCGCTCGCCAGGGCCGATGAGGCATGCGGCGAAGCGGCGACCGATCTCCGTGAAGCTGAGGCGGTCTCGCGTGCCGCGGTGGCGAGTTGGATCGCCGGCGCGGCGCCGCTGCCGGCCGCCCTCGAGGCCGCCGGGGGCATGATCCCGGGCGAGGTCGTGCGCTACTCCTTCGACGACCGCGGCCCCGACGGCACGTTTCCGAGTCAGCTGGGCGCCAAAGAGCCGGCCAAGGCCCCCGAGGAAATCCAACTCACCGACGGCAAGCACGGCCGCGCGATCAGGCTCACTGGCGACCATCCGGTGACGACGCCGGTGGGCAACTTCCGCCGCAGCCAGCCGTTTACCGTGTCGCTCTGGCTCAAGGCGCCGGAGCGATTCGATCGCGCAGTGGTGTTTCACCGCTCGCAGGCATGGACGGATGCGGGCAGCCGGGGCTACGAACTGCTCGTGGCTGACGGCCACCTCCGCTGGTCGCTGATTCACTTCTGGCCGGGCGACGCCGCCTCGATCGCGTCCGCCGAGCCGCTGCCCGTCGACGAATGGGTGCACGTGGCCGTGTCGAGCGACGGCTCGGGGCGGGCCGCGGGCCTGAAGATCTTCGTCAACGGCCATGCCGCGGCGACCGAGCTCGTCCGCGACAGCCTCACCCGCGAGATCACCGGCGGAGGTGGCGACACGATCACGATCGGCGAGCGGATGCGCGACCACGGCTTCAAGAACGGCCTCGTGGATGATTTCCGCGTATTCGACCGGCCGCTCTCGCCGCTGGAGATCCGCGAGACCTTCGCGGCCGGCACGATCGCGAGCAGCATCGCCGCGCGGGCCGACGCCGAGTCACTCGGCGGCTATGTCGCATCGGCATTCGACGCCGCCGTCGCCGGAAAGCAGCGGGCCCTCGAGGCCGCCCGCCGGAGCCGCGACAACCTCGCCGAGAAGCCGCAGGAGGTCATGGTGATGCGGGAGTTGCCGCAGCCCAAGACGGCCTACGTGCTGGAGCGGGGCGACTACGACAAGCGGGGCGAGCAGGTCGAGCCGACCACGCCCGCCGCGCTCCCCCCGTTTCCTGCCGACCAGCCGCGAAATCGGCTTGGCCTCGCGCGGTGGCTCATCGATCCCGATCACCCCCTGCTCGCGAGGGTGACCGTCAACCGGCTCTGGCAGTCGCTCTTCGGCCTCGGGCTGGTGAAGAGCCCCGAGGATCTCGGCAGCCAGTCGACGCGGCCGGAGTATCCCGAGGTGCTCGACTGGCTGGCCTGGCACTTCTCCCACCCCGCGGCCAAGGGCGGCCTGGCATGGGACATGAAGCAGCTCGTCAAGACGATCATGATGTCGCACACCTACCGGCAGCGGAGCATCGCCGACGAGAAGACGATGGCCGACGATCCGCTGAACGTGTGGCTCGCACGAGGGCCGCGGCACCGGCTCCCAGCCGAGATGATTCGCGATGGCGCGCTCGCGTCGTGCGGGCTATTGGTGGAGAAGCTCGGCGGGCCGCCAGTGAAAACCTACGACATGCCGGAGTCGTTCAAGCCGGAGCCGGCCGACAAGGGGGAGGCGCTCTATCGCCGCAGCCTCTACACCTTCTGGCGGCGGACCGGCCCGGGGCCGATGCTCGAGAGCTTCGACGTGCCCAAGCGGCTGGTCTGCGTGGCCAGGCGCGATGCCACCAACACGCCACTGCACGCCTTCGTGCTCATGAACGGCCCGCAGTTTGTGGAGGCTGCCCGGGTGCTGGCCGAGAAACTGCTGGCCGACTATGACGGGCAGGCCGAGCGTGCGCTCGACCGCGCCTTTTATCTCCTCACCGGCCGTCAGCCGGACGATGAGGAAAAACAGATCGTGCGGCGAATGCACACGGCTCAGATGGAGTGGTACGCGGCCCGGCCGGACGACGCCGCGAAGTTCGTCGCGGTCGGCGACCGGAAGCGCAACGAGTCGTTGGCCGCCGTCGACGTGGCCGCGGTCGCGAGCGTGATCAATGCCCTCATGAACTACGACGGCTGCGTGGTGAAACGATGACAGAAAAAAAGGTGCCAGCCACCAAATTTGGGCAATTTGGAGAACGTGACTTGCCCAGCTTGCCTGGTTTTGGTGGCAGGCACCTTTTTGCGCGGCGCGAGTGGCTCCATTCGTTCGGGATGGGGCTCGGCGGGATCGCCCTGTCGGAGATGCTTGGCCGCACGTCGGCTGGGGCCGAAGGCAGCGGCGGGGTGCTCGGCGGATTTCATTTCCCGCCAAAAGCGAAGCGGGTGATTTACCTCTTCCAGTCGGGCGGCCCATCACAACTCGACCTCTACGACCACAAGCCAGTCCTCGTGGCGAAGACCGGAGAGCAACTGCCCGACAGCGTCCGTGGCGGCCAGCGGCTCACCGGGATGTCGGGCAATCAGAGTTCGATCCCGATGGTGGGCTCGCCCTTTGCGTTCGCCCAGTACGGATCGAGCGGCGCCTGGCTGTCGGAGCTTCTCCCCCACACCGCGAAGATCGCCGACCGGCTCTGCTTCGTCCGCTCGATGCACACCGAGAGCATCAACCACGGCCCGGGCGTGACGTTCATGCAGAGCGGTGCGCAGATCCCCGGCCGCCCGAGCATCGGCGCCTGGCTCGACTACGGCCTCGGCAACGAGCATGAAGACCTCCCCTCGTTCGTCGTCCTGATCACAAAGAACAAGGGCGGCCAGCCGCTGATGAGCCACCTCTGGGGCGCGGGGTTTCTGCCAACGAAACATCAGGCCGTGCGGTTTCGCTCCGGCGGCGACCCGGTGCTCTACGTAAATAATCCTCCGGGCGTGTCGCCGGAAAACCGGCGGCAGCTGCTCGACGGTCTCCGGCAGCTGCACGAACACCAGTTCGCCGCCACGCCCGATGCCGAAATCACCTCCCGGATCGCGAACTACGAAATGGCCTTCCGGATGCAGTCGAGCGTGCCGGAGGTGACCGACTTCTCCGACGAACCCGCCCACGTGCTCGAGATGTACGGCCCCGATGCCAAAGACCCCGGCACGTTCGCGGCCAACTGCCTGCTGGCGCGACGGCTCGCCGAGCGGGGCGTACGGTTCATCCAGCTCTACCACCAAGATTGGGACCACCACGGTGCCCTCAAAGCGGGCATCGCCGGCGAGTGCCGGCAGACCGACCAGCCGGCAGCCGCGCTCGTGCAGGACCTCGCCGCGCGGGGCATGCTCGACGACACGCTCGTGGTCTGGGGAGGCGAGTTCGGCCGCACGAACTACTGCCAGGGGCTCTACAAGCCGGAGGGCGAGTTTGGCCGCGACCACCACCCGCGCTGCTTCACGATGTGGATGGCCGGCGGCGGCATCAAGCCCGGCACGACCTACGGCGAGACCGACGACCTGGGCTACAACATCGTGAAGGACGGCGTGCATGTGCACGATTTCCACGCCACGATGCTCCACCTGCTCGGAATCGATCACGAGCGGCTGACGTACAAGTTCCAGGGCCGGCGGTACCGGCTCACCGACGTTCACGGTAAACTCGTGAAGGGCATCTTGGCCTGAACGCGGCGAACGTTTCTCAACAAATCACTCAGCGCCATGGCCGCGGTCGGTATTCTGCTCGCGCTCTATGTCGCCTTCCTGCTCTGGCACGAACCGTGGTTCTCGCGGCGGCTGCTCCCGGGGGAGGCCGCCGCGGTGCTCCGCGGCCGGTACGACGATGTGGCCCCCGACGAGCGGGCCGCGTTCGAGGCGTTTCTAGATCGGGACGACGGCCGCCCCTTCTACATGGTCAACCTGCTGCAGTACCGGGTGACGGCCGCCTATCCCGACGGCCTGCTGCCCGATGGTACGCCCGCCGGCGGTATGACCGGCCGAGAGGCGGGGCATCGTTACACGCGGGTCGTCATTCCAGAGTTGCTGAAGCGCGGCTGCTACCCCGTATTCGCCGGTCGAAAGGTCGCGAACTTTCTCTCCGCCGGTGCGGGCACCGACTTCTTCGAGGAAGTTGTGGTCGTCCGCTACCGCAGCCGCCGCGACCTCCTCGCGATGGCTGCGGGCCGGGCGTTCCTGGCCGGCGTACCGCACAAGTGGGCGTCGCTGGAAAAGACCGTCGCCGTACCGAGCCGCCTGATGCTCCTCGCCGATCTGCGGATTATCATCCCAACCGTGCTGCTGGCAGCCTGGGCGGTGATCCGGGCGGCTTTCCCCACCTGACAAGTCGGAGTTTTGTCCGTGAAGACCACCACCTCGCCAGCCCGCCGTCTGCTCGCCCTGATCGTCGCCATCGCGATGGGCTGCGGACTGATCGCGGCGGTGGATGCCATCATCGGCGGCCGCGTGGGGGTGGCCCTGCTGGTCGCCCGGCTCAAGCGGGCCACCCCGCTGCCCAATCAGCCGGTGACGTGGCAGCAGGGTCCGGCCGAGGCGTCGGTGCCCCGGAAGCCCAACATCCTCGTGATCCTCGTCGACGACATGGGCTTCAACGACATCACACTCAACGGCGGGGGCGTGGCGGACGGCGCGGTGCCGACGCCGCACATCAACTCGCTCGCCACCGACGGCGTGAACTGCAGCCTGGCCTATGCCGGCAACGCCACCTGCTCGCCCTCGCGGGCGGCGCTGATGACGGGCCGCAACGGCACCCGGTTCGGCTTCGAGTTCACGAGCGTGCCGATCAACTTCGCGCGGGCGCTCGGCCAACGCGTCGGCAACAAGTTCCATAAGCCGATCTATCACCGCGAGTTGGAAAAAGACGTTCCCCCCTACCCCACGCAGGGCCTGCCCACGAGCGAGATCACGATCGCCAAACTGCTCGGCGGGGCCGGCTATCACACCGTGCAGCTCGGGAAGTGGCACCTCGGCGAATCGCCGGAGTTCCGACCGCAGCAGCACGGATTCGACGAGAGCCTCGGGTATCTCGCCGGCGCCTCGCTGCACGCTGACCCAAACAGCCCCGACGTGGTCAACGCGAAGCAAGACTTCGATCCGGTCGACGCCTTCCTCTGGGCGGCCCAGCCGCGGGGAGTCCGGCACAACGGCGGCCCCGTGTTCGACATCCGCGGCACGATGACCGACTACCTCACCGACGAGGCCATCGCGGCGGTGGAGGCCAACCGCAACCGGCCGTTCTTCATGTACCTCGCCTACAGCGCCCCCCACTCGCCACTCCAAGCCTCGAAGGCCGACTACGACGCGCTGTCCGCGATCGACAACCATCCGCTCCGGGTCTACGCGGCAATGATTCGCTCGCTCGATCGCAACATCGGGCGGCTGCTGGCGGCCCTGAAGGAGAAGGGGCTCGAGGACGACACCCTGGTGGTGTTCACGAGCGACAACGGCGGGGCCAACTACATCGGCCTCGACGGCCTCAACCAGCCCTTCCGCGGCTGGAAGGCCACATTCTTCGAGGGCGGACTGCGGATCCCGTTCTTCGTGAGGTGGCCGGCAAAGCTGCCCCGGGCGACCTCGTTCGCGAAGCCGGTCACGCATGTCGACATCTACGCGACTGCCGCGGCTGCGGCCGGCATCGACCTCCCCACCGACCGCGTGCTTGACGGCCAAAACCTCCTCCCATTCCTCGCGGGCGAAGTACCCGCGGCTGGCGGCGCCGCACAGCCGCACGACACGCTCTTCTGGCGGAGCGGGCCGTATCGTGCCGTGCGCTCGGGCGATTGGAAGCTGCAGGTGACCGAAACGCCGCCGAAGCGGTTACTGTTCCATCTGGCGGACGACCCCACCGAGCGGCACGACCTGGCGGCGTCTCATGCGGACAAGGCCGAGGAACTCTACGGCCTGCTCATGGGAATCGACGCCGAACAGGCCAAGCCGCTCTGGCCGGCCTTGATCGAGGCGCCGGTGCTGATCGACAAGCCACTGGGCCGGCCGATCACCACGGATGACAAGTTCGTCTACTGGTCGAACTGAATCGGGCTACGCTTCATCGGCGCGCTCGAGTGCGGTAGCGAGTGAAAGCCGACCGGCCGTAAGGCCGCGGGCGAACCACGCTGGAC
>JBAXOU010000174.1:0-7245 GCA_037133115.1 Planctomycetota bacterium
GCGTCGGCGTCGAGGCCGAGGATCGTGCGCAGGTCGGCCACCTCCGCGTCGTCGAGCGGCACAAACACCACCGGATCCTGCACGAGCGCGGGATCGAGGAGCCGCCAGCCCGTGATCGTGGTGCCCTCCATGATCGGCGCCCGGCCGTAGCCATACATCATGTTGTCGACGTTCTCGAAGAAGTTGCGGAGCACGATCGCCTCCGGCCGCGGACGACGCACGTAGTACAGCTCGATCACGTCCTTCCAGAAGTGCGGCACGAACTTCTCCCCCACGTCGGCGATGCCGAAGCGGTCGCGGTTGGTGCCGGCGATGCAGACGGGCAGCGAGGCGAGCGTGAGGCCGCGGTCGCGGCAACGGGCCTCGATGCAGCCGAGCAGGTTGATCGAGAAATCCGAACTGAAGCAGTCGTCGCAGATGAGCACCACGTCGCGGAGATCGACCTCTTTGCCGGAGCCGCGGCGGGCCGCTCCGTCGATCAGGGCGTCGGCCACGCGCTCGAACCGGATGTGGTAGCTCTGGATCTCGGTCGGCAGGCCGTGGCCAAGCACCACGACAGTGATGGGTGTCGGCCCGGCCGTCGCGTCGCGGATCGCGGCCAGGAAGGAATCGGCCACGCTGTCGAGCGTCTCGCCATCCTCGTCCTTCTTGAACACCTGCGTCGTGCCGCCGTACGACTCGGCGATCGTGGTGATCTCCTTGGGGCCGAGTCCGGTGGCTGGATCGAGCAGGCCGATCACCGTGCGGCCAGTGGCGAGCACCGGTGTGCCCGTGGCCTTCTTGCGAACGCCGTCGATGAAGCCGGCGAACTTTGCGAGCGTGGCGGTGCGGGTATCGTCATCGAGTGCCGCGAGCCGGTCGGCGTGCTGGAGCGCGAGGTGGTGCACCGCCGGCTCGATCTGCCGCCAGTGCTTCGCGTCGCACGGCCGGGCTGCGAGGATCGCCGGCGACACGTCCCGCTGAAACGTGGGTAGGTCCGGGGGAATCACCGCCGCTGCCAGCAGCAGCATCGACATGGAGGTAACCATGTTCACTTGTCGCCCCTGTAGACGGTCTTGCCTTCCTTGATCGTTTCGACCACCGCGATGTCTTTGATCGTAGCAGGATCGACCTTCAGCGGATTCTTCTCGAGAATCACGAGGTCGGCGAGTTTGCCCGCTTCCAGCGTGCCCTTCGTCTTCTCTTCCTTGAGTTGATACGCGGCCATCGCCGTGACGGCGCGGAGGCCGTCGTAGGGCGAGATGCGCTCATCGGGTCCGATCAGTTGCCCCGATCCGCTGCGGCGGTTGGTACCGGCGTCCACGAGCGCCAGGATCCATGGCTGCGGCGACACGGGTGCATCGTGCGAGAAGGTAAACGGCAACCCGGCTCGCAGGAACGTCCGCGAAGCCATCGCGCCGGCCGCCCGCTCCGGCCCCCAAAGTTTCACCACGCCGTCGCCTCCCGGCACGATGCCCGAGGGCAGGAAACTCGGGATCGCGCCACACGTTTTCATCTTTTCGATCTGGTCGGCTCGCAGCCACGAGCCATGCACGAACACCGGCCGGGCGTCCCGCATGCCGTGCTTCTTCACCGCCTTGTCGATCGCGGCGAGCGCTTGGTCGGCGGCGGCGTCGCCGTTCATGTGCATGTGGATCTGCATCTCGGTCGGCCAGAACCGGTCGAAGGCGGCGTCGATCACCTCGTCCGGGATCTGGCGGAAGCCCGAGTAACTGCCCGTCTTGCCCGGTGGATTCGTGGCGTAGGGCTTCGTGAACCAAGCAGTGTCGAGGCTGCCGTCGAGCCAGAACTTGATGCCGCCGAGCCGAACGCGGTTTACATACCGCTTGTCGAGATCGGTGCGGGCGGCGCGGAGCTTTTCGAGCGTGCCGTCGGGCTTGGGGTTGTAGGCCGAGGCCACGCCGTAGGCCGCCGTGAGCGTGTCGTCTACGGTCGAGTCTTTGGCGGCAATGTAGAGGTCGATCGGCAGGAGGTTCTTGTCGATCGCGTTGACCACCACCTCGATATCGTCGCTGCCGAGGCCGAGGCCCGCCTCCATCGCCGTGGTCTGGCCGTAGCGGGCCCAGAGGGTGGCGGCGCCGGTGATCACGGCGTCGGCCAGTTCGCCGGTGAACGGCGGCCGCTTGCTGCGGACTGCGTTGAGGGCCGTCTCCTCCATCGGCCCCGCGAGCGATCGTTCATCCGCCTTTCTTGTGAACGAGCCGCCTTCGGGATTCGGCGTGTCGGCCGTGATGCCGGCGACCTCGAACACCTTCGAGTTGCCGGCCCCGAGATGGCCCGAGGAATCGACCACCATCACGGGGCGGTCGGCGGCCACGCTGTCGAGTTCTTCGATCGTGGGCGTGCGATGCTCCTTCATCTGCCGTGGCTGGTAGCCGAAGCCCACGATCCAGGCCCCGGCGGGCGTCCGCTCCGCCTGCTTCTTCATCCGGGCGAGCAGGTCGGGGATGTCGCTGCAGCCGAAGAGATCGGCATCGACGAGGTTCTTGCCGAAGTAGACGAAGTGGCCGTGGGTGTCGATGAATCCGGGCAGGAGCGTCTTCCCGGCGAGGTCGATCGTGGTCGTGGCCGGGCCCACGTGGGCCTTCGCCTCCGCGAGTGGGCCGACAAACAGGATCCTTCCATCATTCACGGCGAGGGCCTCGGCCATCTCGGGCTGCGGCCCGCGCATCGTGATGATGTCGCCACCGGTGTAGAGCGTGTCGGCGACGTCGCCGCGCGAGGTGGCGACGATGGTGAGCGACAGAACTGAGGCGAACAGAAACGAGATCGCGTGAGGCCGGCTGCGTCGCATGACGGCGAACTCCTTGGGGTTCCTCTGGTTGACGAGTGTTTGGGGAGTGTAGCGAGGGGTGAGCGTGGAGGACGCCCGCGGCCTTACGGCCGGTCGGCTTTCACTTGCCACACCCCGCGAAGATCTCGAGCCGGCGGCCCGTTCCCAGGCCGATCGACGCGGCTCGGGCTGAGAGTTCCTCCAGGGCCCGCATGCCGACGGGCCCCAGGTTCACCGTCCAGTCGTTCACGTAGAGATCGACGTGCTGCATGAGCACCGCGTCGTCGTGCTCCTGGGCATGCGCCCGCATCGTGGGCAGCGCCGCATCTCGGTCGTCCATCGCGAGCCGCAGCGAGTCGTGGATCACCCGCTGCACCGCGGCGATCGTGTTGCCAGGCAGCCGCCGGCTTGCCACGATGCCGCCCAGGGGAAGCGGGTAGCCCGTCTCGGTCTCCCAGCGGGTGCCGAGGTCTTCCACGAGGCCAAGGCCGCGCTGCTCCCAGGTGAACCGTCCCTCGTGGATGCAGACGCCAAAGTCGGCCCGACCGGCCTCGAGCGCCGGCATGATCTCGGAAAACACCACATGCTCCACGCGCGTGGTGCGCGGGTGAAAAAGCGCGAAGAGGAGCGCCGCCGTCGTGTGCCTGCCTGGGCAGAGCGTGAGTTGGCCGGGGCCGGTCGGCACACCGCCGGCTGGTGCAGAGAGGAGCAGCGGCCCCACGCCGAAGCCGAGGGCCGAGCCGCTCGGCAGCACCACGTAGTCGTCGGTCAGCGAGAGGGCGGCGTGGAAGCTCGTCTTGGCGACGTCGAAGTCGCCGGCCAGCAGCCGGTCGTTGAGTTGCTGGATGTCGAGCAGTTCCACCTGAAACTTCAGTCCCTGCCAGTCCACCGCGCGGGTGAGGAGGCCGTGGAAGGCGAAGGTGTCGTTGGGGCAGGTCGAGATGCCCAGGCGGATGATGCGGCTCACGACGCCCCCGCGATCACCTGGGCGGCCAGGTCGCCGGCGGCGTGGAGCGCGGCGGTCGTCTGCCAGCGGCTCTGGTCGCGGTCGCCGGCGGTGTTCGAGATGCCACGGACGATCTCGCACGGCACACCGGCAAGCCGGCAGGCGAACGCTACGGCGAAGCCCTCCATGTCTTCGGCCACGGCTGTGGGAAACGCCCGCTTCCGAGCGAGCACGTCGTCGGCGGTGGCTGAGGCCGCACAGGCCGTGAGCAGCAGATCGGCCCGGGGCGTGGCGATGCCGTCGGTCGCGCAGGCGATCGCGTCGCCGATGGCGGGAGATCCATCGGCCGTATCGCCCGGCCACTGGAGCCATCCGAGGCTGCCAGCCGGGATGAAGTCGTTCCGCGATCCCACGCCGATGCCGAAGCAGCCCACCTGCTGGAAGCGATAGGCGGCGGCGAGGGCGAGGCGATCATCCAGCCTGCCGGCGATGCCCACGAGCATGACCCGCTCCGGCTGGTGCCGGGCCACCAGCAGCGACGTGCGAGCGGCGGCGGCCACGGGGCCGAAGCCACAGAGCTCCAGGAGGTCGTTGCGGCCCAAGGCGGGAGCGACGAGCAGTTCAAGAACCCGGCGCTCGAGGTCCGTCGGCACGAGAATGAGCGTTCGCATCTCTCTGATTATAGACGCGACGGTGAGTTCGCCAGCCCGCCGCCGCGGTTATCATGCCGACGTGTCTTTCGGGTGGAATGCCGATCCGGCGGGACGGTGGCATCAGGCGTTGGAACCCGAGAGTCCGAGCTCCAAAGGTTGTCTGACAACGAAGGGAAACCCACGATGAACGACCATGATCCTGAGTTCTCGCGACGCAGCGTGGTGGCAGGGGCGACGGCTTGGCTGCTGTACAACGTGGCCGAGCAGCGGACGTCAACCGCATGGGCCGCCGGTCAGGATCGCGCTGCGCCGCCTCACGCTGGCAATCCGAAGTTCGCCGAAGAGGCGACCCGCCTCGCGATCGAGTCGGTCGAGAAGGGCTGGGGTGGACCGTTTGGCGCGGTGATCGTCAAGGACGGGGAGATCATCGGCCGCGGCCAGAACCGCGTGCTGATCACCGGCTGCCCTGTCTATCATGCCGAAGTCACGGCGATCATCGACGCCTCCGCCAAACTGAACCCCAAGGCCCTGCTCGGCAGCGACTATGGCGCGGGTACCATGCTGGAAATGATCCCGCGTCCTGCTGGCTCGCCCGACCGCGTGCCGGCGCGGGCGAAGATGCTTTCGGGCTGCGAGATCTACATCAACGCGGCGCCCTGCCCGATGTGCATGAGCGCTATCTACTGGTCGCGCATCGACCGCATCTATTTCGGCGCCAGCCTGGAGGACACCAGCGAGATCGGATTCGACGACGCCTTTCAGTACGCGGACTTTCGGCTGCCATGGGAGCAGCGGAAGAACATCGCCGTGACCCCGAACTTCGAGCGCGAGACCTGCCTCAAGGCGTATCAATCCTGGACCAACAAGCAGGATCGCCACCCGTACTGACGGCGACGGCGGCTTCAGGAGTAATGCGTTGTCATCGCTGCCGTGAAGAGCCCTATTTCCGTCGGCGCAGGACACCGGCAGCACCGGGAGCGGGCAGGCGATGCCCACGCTGCAGCCGACCTTGGCCATTCGCTCCATGATTCGCACGCAGGGCGCGTCGAACGACCGGATGACAACCGACGCTTGCCGAAGTGTCGTTGGCCGACCTATTCTCTGACGAATGAAGCGGCCGAATGCACGACGACCAGGCCGTGAGGCCGCCCAAACATCCGCTCGCGGCCAGTCGCCCCCGTGGATCGCCCTGGCCGGCGGTGTCGTCATCGGGCTGGCCGTGCTTCTGGCCTTCTGGCCGTCTCTGAGCGGCGGGTTTCTCTGGGACGACGACAACTGGATCGCGGCCGTGCCCTCCACGCCGACGCACCGCCTGATCCACGACGAGGGTGGCCTGCGCGGCATCTGGCTCACCAACCAGACGCAAGACTACTGGCCGCTTTCCAACTCGATGTTCTGGCTCGAGTGGCGGCTCTGGGGCATGAACCCCGCGGGCTATCGCGCCGTCAATCTGGTGCTGCATGCGATCGGCTCGATCCTGGTCTGGCGCATCGGGCGGCAGCTTGGCGTTCCCTGGGCTTGGCTCGGGGCGATCCTGTTTGCCGTCCATCCGGTGACGGTCGCCTCCGTGGCGTGGATCGCGGAGCTGAAGAACTGCCTCTCGCTCACGCTCTACGCTGCGGCCCTGCTGTTCTGGCTCTGGTTTGATGCCACGGGCCGGCGGGTCTGGTATGCCGCGTCGCTGGTGGCATTTCTGATGGCGCTGCTGGCGAAGACCTCCACGGTCGTTCTGCCGGTCATGCTTCTGGCCTTCGCATGGTGGCGGCGGGGGCGCATTGACCGGCAGGATGTCGTCCGCGCGACTCCCTTCTTTCTGCTCGCCCTCGCGATGGGCCTGATGACGCTCTGGCGGCAGACGTCGGGAGCTGGCGTTCCGGGCGACGCGGCCGCCGATGGCCTGCTCTCGCGGATCGCGGCGAGCGGCTGGGTGGCATGGTTCTATCTCTCCAAGGCGCTCCTGCCGGTGCGGCTGGCGATGCTCTATCCGCGGTGGACGGTTGATCCGGCCACTATCGCGGCCTGGCTGCCCCTTGCCGCTCTTCTCGGCTCGGCGGCCGGCATCCACCGGCTCGATCCGCGTTGGCGCCGGCCGCTCGCGATGGGCCTGGGGTGCTACCTCCTGTCGCTTGGTCCGGTGCTGGGCATCCTGCCGATGTGGTTTCGTCGCTACTCGCTGGTGTCAGACCACCTCCAATACCTGGCCCTGCCGGCGATCACGCTCCTCGTGGCGGCCGGCCTGCGAGCGATCTCCGTGATCGCGGGCTGGCGGCCCTTTGCCACGGGGGTCGCGTCGGTGCTCGTGGTCGGCTGCATGGCGCTCACGTGGCAGCGGAGCAGCGTGTTCACGTCGAACGTCAGCCTGATGCAAGACTCGCTCTCGAAGAACCCGAGCTCCTGGACGGCCCACACGAATCTGGGAGCCGAGCTGGGCCATCTCGGCCGTCCCCAGGAGGCGATTGAGCACTACCAGGCAGCCCTTCGTTTGAGGCCCACGGCGTTCCAGGCCCGCAACAATCTGGCCACGACGCTATTTCAGCTCGGCCGGCTCCAGGAGGCGATCCCGCACTACCAGGAGGCGCTGCGGATCAATCCCGACGTCGCCGAGATCCACGCGAATCTCGGCAACGCCCTCGCCGTACTGGGAAACACCTCCGAGGCGGCGAGCCATTTCCGGGAAGTGTTGCGGCTGATGCCGAACTCGGCGCCGGTGCACAACAACCTCGGCTATATCCTCGAGAATGAAGGGCGGCTCGGAGAGGCCGTCACCCATTACGAGGAGGCGTTGCGGCTGGATCCCGCCAACGAGAGGGCCCGAGAGAACCTTCGCCGCGCCCGAGAGCAACTGCTCCGGCAGCCACGCGACGGAGCCGACC
>JBAXOU010000175.1:0-7157 GCA_037133115.1 Planctomycetota bacterium
GATCGCGACACGGCCCGTTCCATCATCGACAGCCTGAAGCAGCGGGCGGTGGACGCCGACGGAAAGCCGGGCACGGAGAAGGATTCGTGGCAGGGGATGTGGTGGCGCGACCAGCATCCGGCCTGGTGGAGCTGGGCGTCCGCGCCGATCGAGACGCAGAGCGTGATGATCGAGGCCTTCGACGAGATCGCAGGCGATGCCGATGCCGTCGAGGCGATGAAGGCGTGGCTCCTGTCGCAGAAGCGGACGAGCCGCTGGCCCGGCAGCATGGCGACGGCCGACGCCGTGGGGGCGTTGCTCGGTCGCGGTCAGGATCTGCTCGGAGGGAGCGAGCTCGTCACCGTGACGGTTGGCGGCGAGGCTGTGAAGCCCGAAAAGGTCGAGGCCGGCACGGGATTCTTCGAGGAACGGTTCGTCCGGCGGGAGATCGTGCCTGCCATGGGCGAGGTCGTCCTGAAAAAGCCCGACGCGGGACTGGCCTGGGGGGGTGTCCACTGGCAGTACCTCGACGACATCGCCAATGTGCCGGCGGCTGGCCGGGACGAACTCGCGATCGAGAAGCAGCTGTTCGTGAAGCGGTTCACGAAGGCAGGGCCCGTGCTCGAGCCGGCGACGGTCGTTGAGCCGGGTGACGAACTGGTCGTGCGGCTGGTCGTGACGAGTGATCGGGATTACGAGTACCTCGAACTCGCCGACCACCGGCCGAGCCTCACGGAGCCCGTGGACGTGCTCTCCGGCTGGCGGTTTGGCGACGGCGCGGCCTGGTATCTCGCCGTCCGCGACGCGAGCACGCAGTTCTTCTTCGAGCGGCTGCCCCGGGGCACGCACGTCTTCGAGTATTCGCTGCGGGCGGCCCACCGGGGCTCGGCGTCGAGCGGCTTTGCCACGATCCGGAGCCGCTACGCCCCCGAGTTTTCCGCCCACTCCGCCGCGGTGCCGCTGGAGGTGAAGTGACCGGGAGGCTGGTATCCTGCTCTCCATGGCGAACCTGCCCGACCACCCGACATCACTCGCCAACGAACTCGCCCGGGAGCGGAACCGCGAGGCGGCCGATCGGACGCTCCTGGCCTGGATTCGCACCAGCCTGGCGCTGATCAGCTTCGGGTTTGGCATCGAGCGGCTCGGGCAGGCGGCGATCGAACTCGACGGCAAACTGGCCGGCTTCTCCGCGATCAGAACGCGGATCGGCGGGGCCGTGCTGGTGACGCTGGGCATCGCCGCCACGCTGGCGGGGATGTGGGAGCACCGCCGCATGCTGCAGGCGATCGCCAGCGACGAGTACCGCTACGCTGACCGGCCGCCAATCGCCCGCTACATGGCCATCGCCTTGGTGGCGGTGGGGCTGGCGGCGCTGGTGGTGATCCTGACCGGACTGTAAGAGCAAGAGGAGGAGCGATGGAAGCGGGCATGGGTGAGGCGACGGCGTCAGGGAAAACCATTCGGCCGCTCGATGCATTCGAGCGCCGGGTGCTCGGCGTGCTCATCGAGAAGGCCAAGACGACGCCCGACCAGTATCCGCTGTCGCTCAATGGCGTGGTCACCGGCTGCAACCAGAAGAGCAACCGTGATCCGGTGATGACGGTCGACGAGGAGCAGGCGGCTCGGGCGCTCGAAGGGCTGCGGAAGCTCGGGGCCGCGGCCGAGGTGTTTGGCAGCGGCAAACTGCCCCGCTACCGCCACCTCGCCTACGAGTGGCTCGGCGTCGGCAAGGAGGAGTTGGGGATCATGGGCGAACTCCTGCTCCGCGGCGAACAGACTGAGGGCGATCTGCGGGGCCGCGCCAGCCGGATGGACCCGATCCCCGACCTCGACACGCTCCGCGTCCATCTCGACCGGCTGGCCGAGCGAGGGCTGGTGATCTGGCTGTCGCCACCTGGCCGCGGTCGGATGCTGACGCACGGGCTCCTACCGGAGGAGAAGCTCGAAAAGGTGCGGCGTGAACTCGGCTTGGCGATGGCGGCTGCGGCCCACGCGGCACCGGCGGCCGACGCGTCGATCGATGACGAGCCAGAACTGAACAAGCCCGCGGCGGTGGCCGAGCGTGCGGCCCCCACCCCGCCGCCCGTGGCGCCGGGGCCGTCGACGGCGGAGTTCGAGCGGCGAATCGCCGACTTGGAACGTGAGGTGGCCGCGCTGCACACGCGGCTCAAGGCGCTCGAAGACGCGCTCGGCTGAGTTTTCACGTAGGTGCAGGTTGGTAACCTGCACCTGAAGCAACGCTGGCTGCGAGTCGGCACAGGTTACCAACCTGTGCTACGTGGTTTCCAGTAGCGTAGGTTTTCAACCTGCGCTGCACCACGCCGGATGCCGTTTCAGCGCAGGTTGAAAACCTACGCTACGTTGGGCCGAGGCGAACGTCCGGCGACAGGGCACGGGCAGCCCCGAGCCGGTCATTCGTGCTTGCCGAGCCACTTCTCGCGGATTCGCTCCAGCGTGCCGTCTTCCCGCATCCGCAGGATCGCGGTGTTGAGCTCCTCGCGAAGCGGACTGCCGTTGGGCAGGGCGATGCCGAAGTCGAACGACTCAAAGATCGGTCCGACGACTGATAGTCCGTCGCCGCCCAACTGTTTGATCATGAACATCAGAGATTCGTTCTCGCCCGCCACCGCCTCGACCATTCCCAGCGAGAGTGCTTCGAGCGCATCGCGGATGGTTGCATACTCCCGGACGATGCCTCCCCGCTGCGCCACGCAGGTCGCCGCGACGGAGGCCGTCTGGCAGCCGACAGTCCGGCCCGCCAGGTCCCGCGGACCGTGGATCACGCCCGTCACCTGCTCCGCCGTCATCGTGGCGGTGAGAACGCTCGTGAAGGCCGCCAGCAGGCCGATGCCCCCGACCATCCACGCGAAGGCGATGAGCCGCCCCACCGGGCCGTCGACGTGCTTGTCGTCGCACCCGCCGGTGACGATCGTCGAGGCGATCCACCACATCGACTCGATGACGCCTCGCGGATACTCGGGCGGAAACGACCGCGGGTTGTGAGACCGCTCGGCCCACCAGAGCAGATGGCCCGAGAGCAACGCCAGGGCGAGCACGACTCCCGCAAGCGCCAGCAGTTTCCAGGAGAGCAGCGAGCGGATCGCCGCCAGAAAGCCGGTGTCGTTCTTCTGCCGCACGGCCAGCCGCAGGCCCGAGTGAAAGACGGAATGCGTGAGGTCGAAGTTTCGTTCGCGCTCTTCGGTGATCGCCAGCGGGCCCAGCGACACGTCCACTTCGCCCGCGCTGACCGCCTTCATGAGGTCCACGAACGTCGCCTTGCGGACGTATTCGGTGGAGAGTCCCAGCCGCCGCGCGAGTTCCTCCCAGATATCGATCATGGCGCCGTAGGGCTTGTCGCCGGAGAACTCGACGGCCGTAGCGACTGGGGCGACCGCCACCCGCAGTCGCTTGCCGGCCAGGGAATGTTCTTCCGCCAGCGCTTCGGGATCAGCCGCCCTGCCGATGCCGGCGCTGCTGCAGGCCACGCAGACAACCGTCAGCCCGATCCAACGGAGCGCTGTCGATAAGGTGCCCATCATGTGCCATCTGGTTCCGGGAGGCGTCTGTACCGGGCGAGGGCCAGCAGTGCGGCCCCGCCTGCGAGGCATCCTAACGCCACGCCAACGCTCCATGGAGGCAGGCCGGCAGTGGAGCGGCTCAGGGAATCGAGTTCCTCCGGCGAGGCGGCTGCGACCAGCAGGACAGGCGTCGCATTGTGGGCGGCATGGGCGACGATGGCTGGCAGGATGCTCCCGGTCGCCAGCACGAGCCCACCGAGGACGAGTCCCATCACGAACGTCTGGGGCATCCGCTCGGGCAGCAGGTGAAAGGCCGCGAAGGCGGCTGCCTGGGCGACGACCGCGATCGCGGCGCGTCGTCTCGTGGGCCGCGATCCGACGAAGGCCGACAGTGCCCAGCCGCGAAAGAAGAGCTCCTCGCAGACTGCGGGCATCACCGCGAGGGCCAGCACGGTGGCCCAGGTTGGGCCGCGTTGGATCAGTTCGATGATCTGGTCGGCGAATCGCCGGGCATCGGGAGAAACCTCGCCTCGCCAGGCGGCGAGCGCCACGGCGGCGCCGACGACGAACAGCCCGCCACCAAGGAGAGCGGCCCCGGCGAGTGCGGCTCCCGCCCGAGGCCATGAGCCGCCGGGCAGGCGGATCGCAAACGTGTGGCGGGCATCGACCCGCTGCCACCAGGCGACTGCCAGGAGCGGCAGGAGCACGGCCACGGCCTGCTGGACGATCAGCGCCGGAACGAACTCACCGGGCGCGAGTCCCTGGGCGTACCAGAGCGCCGCGAGTCCCAAGGCCACGGCCCCACATCCCTGCCAGACGGTCGGCACGATACGGTGGGGCGGCCGCCGGAATCCCCGCGTCGCCTCCTCGGGGCCTCGGAAGAGGATCTCCTCGTTCGCCACGATCTGCGCCGTGACGGCGAGCAGGAGCCAGGTGAGCGCGACCGACGAGACGACGGAGATCGCGAGGGCGACGGGAAGTTCCAGGGTGAACTGCGGGGCTGCACCGTCCACGGTTTGGCTACCGTGGCCCCAGCCTCCGAAGGTGGAGAGCATCGATTTCGCCACCGCGACGTGGCCGGCGAAGGGCACGGCCGGCAGCCAGAGGCGGCCCTCCACGCCCGGAACCAGGGCCACACCCGCGAGCGCGGCGATCAGCATGACCACGGGGGTGAGCGTGTTTTGGGCCTCCTTGGCGCTCTTGGCCGCCGCCGTGACCGTCAGACACAGGGCCGACGCGACCGCGGCCAGACCCGCATAGGCGATGAGCGTGAGCAGCCCGCAGGCGGCGAGGTCGCCCGCCCGTAGACCAGACGCAAATCCACCGGGGAGGAAGCGGCCGAGCACCGTCGAGGTCAGCACGATCGAAATCGCGTTGGCTGCGAGCGTGGCGAGGGTCACCGCGAACACCGCCAGGAACTTTCCCGTTACGACGTCGAACATCGGGCATGGGGCGATGAGCAGTGTCTCGATTGTGCCCCGTTCCTTCTCGCCGGCGATCGCGTCGATCGCCGGGTAGAAGGCCCCGGTCGCGGTCAGCAGGGCGAGGAGCACGAGCACTGCCGCCGTGACCGCCGGCAGGATGTCGCGGACGGCTGCCGCCGAGCCTTGCGGCACGTCGCCGGTGAAGTTGACCCGCAGCGGCTCCATCAGGCTCGCGGGCAGGCCGGCGCGGTGCAGACGGGTAAGGCGGGCCTCGTCGGCGAGGCCCCGCATCACGGCGAGCACGTTCTCCTTCACCCGGCGATCGGGTGGCCGGACGGTCGAGAGCCGTACTTCGAGCGGCAGCGTGCCGGCGCCGTCGAGCTTCGACAGGCTGCCACTGGGAACGTCGATCCACGCATCGGCGGCCCCCTCGTCAATCAGCGATTGGGCCGACTGCGGATCGACCACCCGCGCGGTGATGGTCTCAGGCCAGCCCTCGGGCTTTCCCGCCTCGCGTTCGGCCAGCATGCCGATCCGAATCGCGAGCGGCTCTGCATTGGTGCCGGAGAAGACGAAGTCGAGCCTTTGCGACTCGGCCCGACGGTCGAGTTCGAAGATTGCCGTCCGGATGCCCAGCGTGCTGGAGAGCGCCAGGAGCGGATACATCGCCATCGGCATCACGAGCGTGATGAACAGCGCCCGCCGGTCGCGGATGAACTCGAGCAGATCGCGGCGGGCGATCGCCAGCCGGGCAGGCCACCCGCCGGTTGGATGCGGTGATCTCACGCGGCACCTCCGCCGATCGTGGCGAAGAAGGCTTCCTCGAGACCACCAGGCCGCCCGGCGACGAGTTCCGCCCGGCTGCCTGCGGCGACGATCCGGCCGGCATCGATGATCACGAACCGGTCGCAGCGATGCTCGATCTCATGCAGGCGGTGGGTTGAGACGAGGATCGTGCGGCCTTCGGCCCGCAGGCTCTGCAGCATGGCGAACAGGTCGCGGGCACCGACCACGTCGAGGGTGCTGGTCGGCTCGTCGAGGACGAGTGCCGGTGGGTCGTGGACGAGCGCCCGCGCCAGCGAGACCCTCTGCCGCTGGCCTGACGAGAGGCGGCCGCAGGGCCGGTCGAGAAAGCCCACAAGATCGAGCGATGCGGTGAGGGAGGCGATCCGGTCGGCGAGGAGTCGTCGGTCGATGCCATGCAGGCGGCCGAACGAATCGAGAACCTCCCGCGGCGAGAGCCGGTCGGGAACGCCGGTCGTCGCCGACACGTAGCCAAGGCTGCGGCGGACGCCAATGGGGTCGGTGCGGACGTCATAGCCCGCGACCCGCGCCATTCCCGACGTCGGCGCCAGAAGTGTCGCCACGATCCTCATCGTGGTGGTCTTGCCGGCGCCGTTTCCGCCAAGCAGGCCGACCATCTCGCCGTCGGCCACATCAAACGACACACCGTCGACGGCCCGCACGGTCTTCCCGCCGCCCGCGCGGTATTCCTTCACGAGATCGCGAACCTCGATCATCGGCGGCCTCGCGCCGCCCGCGGGTGGATCACTGCTCCATGACCTCGGCTTCCTTCGTCCTCGCGAGGTCGCCGACGCTGCCCTCGTATTTCTTCGTCAGTTCCTGAACATCCTCCTTGCAGCGGTCGCAATCGTCCTCCGTGAGATCGCCGTCGCCCTTCTCGGTGTCGGCCGCCTTGTTGGCATCGCGGCGGACGCTGCGGATCGCGACCTTCGCTTCCTCGGCAAGGTCGCGGATCCGGGCTGACATCTTCTTGCGGACGTCGGCCGAGAGGGGAGGGATCACGATCCGGATCAGGCGACCGTCGCTCTGGGGGTTGAGGCCCAGGTCGCTCGCCTGGATGGCCTTCTCGATGTCCTTGATCGTGGTGGGATCGAAGGGCCGGACAACGATCTGGTTGGGCTCGGGGGCACCGACGCTCGCCAGCGCCTTGATCGGCGTGGGGGACCCGTAGACTTCGACGCGGAGGGTGTCGACGAGGCCGGGGTTGGCCCGGCCGGTGCGGATGCCGGTGAGGGCGTGGCGAAACACGTCGACCGCCTTCTCCATGCGTTCTTCGGCGTCGAGCAGAATGTCGTCGAGCGGCATCAGCGGAGCTCCTGGGTTCGCGGATGATCGGAGTATACGCGGTCCGTATACGGCTCACACTTGAGCCGGCTGCCCACGTAGGTGCAGGTTGTCAACCTGCACTAGCATCCCGCGGCGGCTCGGGGCT
>JBAXOU010000176.1:0-7059 GCA_037133115.1 Planctomycetota bacterium
GGTGCCCAAGGCATCGTCGGGCTGCAGATTGGCTATGCGATTGCCGACATGACGGCCAAGGCAGGCTTCGGCGTGCTGATCTACCTCATCGCTAAGTCCAAGAGTTCGAAGACTGCTTCGGCCTGAGCGTAAGCCACCGCCTGAGCGTCAGGATCCTCTGCGGAAGAAGATTGTCTCCATGCACGCGGCCTCGATAATCGTGCTCTGTTGGGCCATGATCGGGGCCGCGTGCCTTTTTTCTCAAGCCATGACCGGTATCACCGTCGGTGTTTTGGCAGTTCTCATCGCGTTGATCGGCTTACCGCACGGCGCGGCCGACCATCGCTTTGCTCGGCCGCGGCTCGAACCGGTCTTCGGTATGGCGTGGCTGCTGGTGTTTTTGACTGGGTACTTGGTCGTTGCGATGGCGGTCGTGTGTGGCTGGTTTGTGGCCCCAGCCGCTACAGTCGTGGGATTTTTTCTCGCTTCAGCCTGGCACTTCGGCCAGGAAGAGCCGCGGTTTCCGGTCGGTCCGCGGGGCCTGCGGCCGGTGTTCCGATTCGCCCGCGGAGGGCTCGTCATCTGGATGCCCCTGGTGTTTCACGCCCGGGAGGTTGCCTCGATCCTCGGCCTCGCGGCGCCGGGGGGCTCGAGCCCAGCCATCGAGCAGGCCGTCAGCCTGCTCACAACGTGCTCGTGGATCATGCTGCCGCTCGCGGCGGCCGCCTGGATGCTTCAGGGTGCGGCGGCGAGCGCTCGCTCCGGGCGGAGTCGGCGGGTCTTGCTCGCCGACAACGCGCTGGTTCTGTCGCTGGTGGTGCTCTTCGCCGTCGCGAGCCCACTGGTGAGCTTCCCAATTTATTTCTGTGGCTGGCATTCAGCGCGTGGCCTCAAGCGACTCCGTCGGGAGCTTGGCGAGAGCTGGCCAAAATTAGCCCGAAGCCTCGCCCCGTTGACCGTGGGGGCGATCGCTCTGATCGGGCTGGCGGCGGGGCTCATGCTCGGCGGAGCGGGCTGGAATGGCACGCTCATCCGGGCGACCTTTGTCGGCTTGAGTGCTGTTGCCGTGCCGCATCTGCTCCTCCACGGTCTCGCCCCGCTGTGCGAGGCGTCGGCCCGGCGGCGGACGCAGTCGCTGCACGTAAAGCCCCGCATGACCGTGGGGAGCCCCGTATGACAGCGGCCCCGGAGTTCGACTATTGCGTAGTGGGCGGCGGTCTTCAAGGCTGTCTTTTGGCTCATGCGTTGGCCTGGCACAGGCCAGAGGCGACTGTCCTGCTCCTGGAACGGGCCGACGAACTGTGCGGCAATCACACCTGGTCGTTTCACGAAACAGACATCGCCGAGCAGGCGAGATGCTGGTTCGACCCGCTGGTGAGCCACCGTTGGCCCGGCTATCGCGTCCGGTTTCCGACGCTGTTGCGGCGGGTTGACATCGCCTACGGAACGATGACGTCCGACCGTCTCCGCGAGGCGACGCTGTCGCTCTCAGGCGAAGCGAGGGGCCCAACTCGCCCTGGCCGGTTCGTCGTTCGCACAGGGGAATCGTGCGAGATCCTCTCGATGACCGCGGTCAGACTCGGCGGGACCACCGACGTTTCCTGCCGCGCTGTCCTCGACTGTCGCGGGCGGGCGGAGGGAGGGTCGCCCGGCGGAGCCGGCTATCAATCCTTCATCGGGCATGAGTATCAGACTGCTCGGCTCTGGCCGGCAGCGGAACCGACGGTCATGGATGTCCCGCTCGACCAAGCCGCGGGTTTCGAGTTTCTCTACGAACTCCCGCTCGGTCCTGATCGCGTGCTCCTGGAATACACCCGGTTTCACGAGGAGCCGGCTTGTGACACCTCGCGGGCCACCGCACTGATCTCGGCTCGGCTGGCCGAGGCCGACGCAGGATCGGCAAAACTGATCAGAACGGAGCACGGGTGTCTCCCGATGCCCTACAGAGCCGCAGCCAGGCGCGAGGGGCCGTCGCCAGCCGGCGGCTATGCCGGCGGTTGGTACCACGCCGCCACGGGATACTCCATGCCGCTGGCCGTTCGCTTCGCAGAGATCGTCGCCTTGGCTTGCCCTGACCGGGTCGCTGCGGAGGTCGCCTCCGCGGCCGCGGGGGACCGGCTGAGGCGAGGATTCGCCCGCTTTTTGAACCGGCTGCTGTTTTGCCTGGTCAGGCCCACAGACCGCTGGAAGATCTTCCGGCGGTTCTACCGGGTTCTGCCGGAAGCGCGAATCTCCAGGTTTTATGCCCATCGCTTCACGTTCATCGATGCGGCTCGAATCATGATCGGCTTGCCGCCCCTCGGCTTAGCGCCGATTCGCTTCGCCAGGTCGTTTGTCTCAACCCCGGGACCGCTACCGACATGACCCAAAATCTCCTCGGCTTCGCCGGCGCGACGCACCAGACCTCCCGCACGGGGCACGGCTGGTCCAAGGCCCTCCAACTCGCCCCCGACCTCTATCCTGGCGTGGGCGGCAAGCGGCTGCGGGGTACCCTTCTCGAGCAGGCCTACGCGTTCGCCGGCGGCCGTTGCACGGCTCCCGCGATCATCGTCGATGCGGTCGAACTCATGCACGCCGGTTCGCTTGTGATCGACGACTTCGAAGACGACTCGCTCACCCGCCGAGGCCAACCCGCGCTCCACCAGGTGATCGGGCCGGCCCGGGCCGTCAATGCTGGCAACTGGATGTACTTTCGCGCTTTGGAACTGGCGGCAGCCGCTTTCGACGATCCCGCCCGGTCGGCGGCGCTGGTGGGGAGGTTCATCGCGGTGGCACGGCAGTGTCACGAGGGGCAGGCGATCGATCTGGCCACGCGGATCGACGAGGTCACGCCGCGACAGGCCCGGGTCACGGCGCTGGCGATCTCCCGGTGGAAGACCGGACGCCTCGCGTCACTGGCCGCGTGGTGTGGGGCGAAAGCCGCCGCTGGAGACCCGCAGACGCTGCAGGCCGTGGCCGCCTTTGGCTGCCGAATAGGAATCTGCCTGCAGATGAAAAACGACCTCGATGAGCTCTGCGAACTGCTCGATGGATCAGATCGGTGCGACGATCTCCGCAACCGTCGCGTCAGCTGGCCCTGGGCCTGGGCCGCGAGCGAGTTATCGGTTCGAGAGTTCACAGCTTGGCAACGCCGGCTGCGGCAATCGGAAGAGCAGCGGGCAAATTTCCGCCCGCTGGCCAAGGATCTGCTCGACGCGACCCACCGCCGGGCGGTGGCTGAGATCAACGCCCGGCTCGACCGGGCCGTCGACAGGCTCACCGTCGCGACGGATGGAGCCCCTGCGGCCAGGCCGCTGGCCGCGATCTGCGACGCCCTGCGCGCTACCAACGAGCCGTCGAAGATGGAGGCTGTTCTTTGAACGCTGCGACAGTTGCAGGGAGGCGTCCGCCTCGGTCAGGCATCAGCCCGCGAAGAGCGGCCGTGATCGGGAGCGGTTTTGGCGGTCTCGCCGCTGCCATCCGTCTGCAGTCGATGGGCTTCGAAACGGTCTGCTACGAGGCCCACGACCAGCCGGGAGGCCGGGCTGCCGTCTACGAGGATGGCGGCTACATCTTCGATGCCGGGCCGACCGTGATCACCGCCCCACACTGCCTGGAGGAGCTCTTCGAGCTCTCGGGTAGGCGGATGGCCGACTCCATTCGGCTGCTACCGGTGACCCCACTCTACCGGCTCCAGTGGAACGACGGCGTGGCCTTCGATTATGTCGCCGATGAGGCGGGGTTGATCGAACAGGTCCGGCGTGTAAGCCCCGCCGACGTGGAAGGCTACCGTCGCTTCGCCGACTATTCCCGACAGGTGTTTGCCAAGGGGTACGAGGAGCTCGGCGCTGTCCCCTTCCTCCACTTCACCGACATGATCCGAGCCGCCCCGCAACTGGCCCGCCTGCGGGCCGACCGGAGCGTCTACGCGGCCGTTTCACGATTTGTCAAAGACGAGCACCTCCGGCAGGCGTTCAGCTTTCACCCCCTGCTCGTCGGCGGGAATCCGCTCGAGACGAGCTCGATCTACACGCTCATCCATTGGATCGAGCGGAAATGGGGCGTGTTCTTTCCCGAGGGGGGCACAGGCGCGCTGGTCCGCGGTCTCGTGCGGCTCTTCGAGGACCTCGGAGGAACGCTCCGACTTGCGGCTCCGGTCGATCGGGTCACGCTCGAGTCTGCCGCCGACGCGACCAAACACGTCGTCCACGCCGACGGCGGGCCGCCTGAGATGTTCGATGTCGTCGTCTCAAACGCCGACGTCCACCATACCTACGCCCGGCTCTACCGCGGGGTCGCCGCAGCCGGCCGCCGGCAGCGGCGGCTGGAGCGAATGACCTGGTCGATGTCGTTATTCGTGCTGTACTTCGGCACCAACCGTCGGTATCCGCACCTGGCCCACCATACGATCCTGTTCGCGTCGCGGTTTCACGGGCTTTTGCGAGACATTTTCCACGGCCATAGCCTGCCCGCCGACTTCAGTCTCTATCTGCACGCCCCTACGATCACTGACCCGAGCATGGCCCCGGCTGGAGGTGAGTCGTTCTATGTGCTGAGCCCCGTGCCACACCTGGGCAACGCGGCGATCGACTGGGAGACCGTGGCCACCGGCTACGGCGACGCCATCCTCGAGTCGCTCGAGCAGCACCTCCCAGGGTTGCGAAAGTCGATCGTGACCCGTCGGCACTGCACCCCCGCCGACTTCGCGGGGCGGTTCAACGCCCATCTTGGGTCCGCCTTCTCGGTGGCACCGACGCTCACCCAGAGTGCCTACTTCCGCCCCCACAACCGCGACCCAGACATCCCTGGGCTGTACCTCGTCGGGGCGGGCACCCATCCGGGGGCCGGTGTCCCCGGCGTCGTCAACTCCGCCAAGGCCACCTGCGACACGATCGCGGCCGACTTCCATGTCGTCGCCAGTTAGCAGCCCGACAGCGGGGGAGTCGATCCGGCGCCACAGCCGCTCGTTCTCGTTTGCCAGCCGGCTCCTGCCCGCCGGCAAACGGGTCGACGTCGAGCGTCTCTACGCATGGTGTCGATGGTGCGACGACGGCGTCGATACCGCAGCCTCGGCGCAGCAGGCGCGTGAGTTCGTCGAACGGGCCACCCAGGACGTGCGCCGAATCACCGGCGGACAAAGCCCGGTCGCCGCTGAGAGCCGCTGGCTGGCGGAGCTCGTCGGCCGACACGACTTACCGCCCGAGGCGGCTCTGGCACTGCTCGATGGGATGCGGTCGGACCTCACGGCGGCAGCGGGCTTTCACGAGGATGACCTCCTGCGCTACTGCTTTCGGGTCGCCGGGGCGGTCGGCGTGCTCTTGTGTCCAATCCTCGGCCTCGCGGATCGCCGCCATCTTTCCCACGCCGCGGCGCTCGGCATGGGCATGCAACTGACCAACATCGCCCGCGATGTCGCGGAAGACTGGCGGCGGTCTCGCTGCTACCTGCCACTTGAGTGGACCGACGGGCTGCGGCCCGGCGGCGGGTCGCCCGATCCACGGCGGGTACGGGAGGGGGTAAAAACGATTCTCGAAGTCGCCGACGGCTACTACGCTGCCGGAGAGGCGGGTATCAGCGGGCTCGATTCCGATTCCCAACTGGCTGTCCGGACGGCAGCGCGGATTTATCAAGCGATCGGAACGAAGATCAGGACGCGAAGCTTCGAAGTGCTCGACAAGCGCGCCCGGGTATCGACGCTGGGGAAGCTGCGGATCTTCGCTGTCGCGATGCTGCCACCTGCCGGCGGTAGCCGGCCGATGCAGCTGAGCGAGTCGGCCGAGCGAGCCCTCGCCGCAAGCAAGCGACTGTTAGCAGAGTATGGAATATCGGTTCAGGGTTAAGGGTTTCAAAGTTCGACACACAATTGTGGAGTCTGGTTATGAAGTGGGATGCTTGGAGCGTGGTGTTTACCGGTCTGTCACTGACGTGCGTGACGGCGGTCGTTCTGTTTCTTCTGGTCGCAATCAATCCCAAAGACGCCTCGTACGGCTCAATGCCGCTGTCCTACGCCGCTGGCTCGGCCATCGTGGCGTTGGCCTTCAATCGGGCTTCCGTCTGGGCGGCCCGCCGGGCTGAGCGCCTCGTTCCGTGAATCGACACGGGGCGAGCATCAAACAAGTTCCAGAGCTTCTGCGGGGAGGCGACCGAGAGCCTGCCGTTCTATCCGTTCTCAGCGTTCTATCCGTTCTATCCATCCTTCCCCCCATGGCGACTGACAGACCCAGCCAAAGGAGCTTTATCCCATTTTCGCTCGATGGCAGCGAAGCAGGCGAAAACTCCGAGGACGGCCAGTCCGTAGAGCATCGCGCTCAGAGCCAGCGCCACGTCGTAAGGTTTGGGCGTCGAGAGGGAGACCCGCAGGAGGACCGTTGAGATCACGAAGCCGGCGTTGCGAAAAACGTGTTCGTAGCGGTCGTAGTAGGCCAGCGATACGATCAGGAGGAAGACGTCGGTGAAGATCATGAACTCGAAGAATCGGGGGAAAAAGAAGAGATCGACATCGATCGGCGGCGGTGCCAGCAACACCGGCACCCCGTCGATCAGCCTGGCCCAACTGGCCAGATTGACCAGGGCCAGGGTGACCAGCACGACCAGCAGCAACATGGCCACGGCTTTTTTAAGTTGGATGAAGCCCTCGAGGTCACGATGCGTGGGCGTCTTCGGTGTCACGTGCCGCAGCAGGTTGAAGCCGGTCACGATCAGGAACATCAAAACAGCCCCTGCCATGTCGAACAGCACGGCCTGAACCGCGGCGGGCTCCGCAATCCAGTTTTCCAGGTCGTGGAAACCGCCGATGTCCTTGAAAACTCCGCGGACGACGATCAGCGAAATAATCTGGTATTGCTTGGCGACCTCTCCGGTATGCGAAGCGGCCAAGGCGAACACCAGGAGAATCACCTCGTAGAACAAGATCACGCTAAACGGCGTGTAGACCGCATGGAGCGGGCTTTTGTCGATTCCCTCGAAGAGCGTCTGGGGCAAGTCAGGAAACAGTCGGGCTATCCCGATGACGGACAGGTGTACGAGAAAGCCGACGGCCGCCCCCGTGACCACCACCCGCTCCAGCCAGGCCCGCACCGCTGGGCTATCGAGGGCGTCGAA
>JBAXOU010000177.1:0-7031 GCA_037133115.1 Planctomycetota bacterium
GAACGCGGCGTCTGGTGGCGGTTCGTCCCACGCCTCACGGCGTTGGGCTTGCACGGCACCCGTATCAGGCCGGGGTGTTGGCAAGACGCCGCCGATGACCAAGAATCTGACCCACATGCACCGATTTGTCACCTCCATATCCCGCCCTTCGCACACGTGCCAACGATGAGCCGCCGCTGGCTGCTCGTCGCCGTTCCCGTCGCGCTCGGCCTGGCGTGGCAAGGGGCACCGCCGCTGGCGGTGTTCACGGCGTCGCTCGTGTCGATCGTCCCGCTCGTCCAGCTGATCGGCGATGCCACGGAACGGCTCGCAGCCCGGCTTGGGCCGACGCTCGGCGGGCTCTTCAACTCTACGCTCAACAACCTCCCGGAACTGATCATCGGCGGGGTCGCCCTCTCCAACGGCCTCGCGTCGGTCGTGAAGGCTTCGCTCACGGGGGCGATCCTCGCCAACCTGCTTCTGAGCCTCGGCGTGGCGCTGATCGCCGGCGGTATCCGCTACGGGGAGCAGCGGTTCGACCCCCGACGGCTCGCGGTGAATGGATCGATGCTGATCATCTGCGCATTCTGCTTCATCGTGCCGGCGATGTTCAGCATCGGCACGCCCGACGGCACCCGCGACCTCTCGTTCGAGATGTCGTTCGTGCTCATCGGCATGTACGCGGCAAACGTCGCGGTCACGCTGTTCGGTGGCGGCGGGGGGACGAGCCTTCCCGAGGCCGAGGGGCTGGAAGACGAGCATCCCACCGAGCCGATCTGGAAGAGCCTGCTCGTGCTCGTCGTCGCCGCGGGTTTCCTGGGAGTCGTCACCGAACTGCTCTCGCATGCCCTCGAGCCGACCGCCACGCAACTCGGCCTCTCAAAGACGTTCAGCGGACTCGTGCTGCTCGGCGGCGTCGGCAGCCTTGGCGAGGTGCTGTCTGGATTCCACTTCGCCCGCCGCGGCAAGCCGTCGTTGGTGATGGCCGCCACGGTCGGCTCGACGATCCAGCTCGTGCTCCTCGTGGCACCGCTGCTGGTGTTCGCGGGCTATGGAATGGGACAGCCCATGGATCTCGCCTTCACCGCCTTTGAGGTGGTGGCGATCGTGCTGGCCACGATCATCACCCGCGAACTCATCGCCGACGGCAAGGCCAACTGGTTCGAGGGCGTTCTCTTGCTTGGCGTCTACCTGATCCTCGCGATCGGGTTCTACCACCTCCCCGAATAAGGATGCTGCCGTGAAACACCGCCTGCTTGAGCCTTTCCGCCTCCACGACCTCGAACTCCCCAACCGCGTGGTGATGGCGCCGTTGACGAGGAGCCGGTCTGGGCCGGACCGCATTCCCAACGCGGCCATGGCGGAGTACTACGCCCAGCGGTCGTCGGCCGGGCTGATTGTGTCGGAGGCAACCACCATCTCGCCGCAGGCCAACGGCTGGCTCGAGTCTCCGGGCATCTACAGCAACGCCATGGAGGCCGGCTGGAGGATGATCACCAGCAGCGTGCACGCCCGCGGCGGCCGGATCTTCCTGCAGCTCTGGCACATGGGGCGGGCGTCGCACAGCGATTTCCACGACGGACGACCGCCCGTCTCGGCCTCCGCGGTGAGGATCAACGGCGACGGCATCCACACGCCGGTCGGCAAAAAGCCGTACGACACGCCCCGGGCTCTCGAGACCCACGAGGTGGCTGCCGTCGTGGCCGATTACGCCGCGGCCGCTGCCCGAGCCAGGGCTGCTGGCTTCGACGGCGTGGAGATCCACGCGGCCAACGGCTATCTGATCGACCAGTTCCTGCAATCGAAGACCAACCTGCGCACCGACGATTACGGCGGCAGCATCGAGAAGCGGTGCCGCCTTCTGTTCGACGTGGTCACGGCGGTCGCGAAGGTCTGGCCCAGCCGCCGCGTGGGCGTGCGGATCTCCCCGAACGGCGTGTTCAACGACATGGGCTCGCCCAACTACCGCGAGCAGTTTTTACACGCAGCGACTGCGCTCGACCGTATGGACCTCGGCTACCTCCACGTCGTGGACGGGCTGGGGTTTGGGTTCCACAAACTCGGCGAACCGATGACGCTCGCCGATTTCCGCGGCGTGTTTCGCGGGCCGCTCGTCGGCAACTGCGGCTACACGCTCGAAACGGCCGAAGCCGCGGTGCAGGAGGGGCTCGCCGACCTGATCGCGTTTGGCCGGCCCTACATCAGCAATCCCGATCTCGTCGAGCGGTTTGCGAACGGCTGGCCGCTGGCGCCCATGGCCAGCATGGCCGACTGGTATTCGCCGACGGGCGCGAAGGGGTATACGGATTTCGCGAGCTACCGCGACGCCACGTAGGTGCAGGTTGTCAACCTGTGCCTGGGTTTGCACCCAACACCAGCACACCGCAGGTTACCAACCTGCGGCTACGTGACGTGCACCCTCCCACGTAGGTGCAGGTTGTCAACCTGCACATGAACCACGCCAACGCCAGCGCACCGCAGGTTACCAACCTGCGGCTACTTCGCCCCGACGGCGTCGAGCGCCTTGCGGACGTGATCGTCGGAGGCAAAGAGCGCACTGTAGACGAGTCGTACCACGCCTTCGCGATCGATCACGTAGGTGACGCGGCCCGGAATCACGCCCAGCGGATTCGGCACGCCAAAGAGCTTTCTGACCCGGCGGTCGGTGTCGGAGACGATCGGGAAGGGGAGGCGGTGCTTCGCCGCGAATCGGGCATGGCTGGCCGCGGAGTCGCTGCTCACCCCAACCACCTCCGCCCCCGCCGCCGCGAACTTCTCGTAGGAGTCACGAAACGCGCAGGCCTCCTTGGTGCAGACCGGCGTGTTGTCTTTGGGATAGAAGAACAACACGAGCCACTTCTGTCCCAGGAGCGTGGCCGAGTCGAGGGTGCCGCCGTCCTGCAGGGGCGCCGTGAACGTCGGAGCCTGGTCGCCAACCTGAACTGCCGCCATGGATACGTCTCCGCCGGGGGAAGGATGCGATCGTTCCATTGTCTGCCGCCCGGGCTGTGGCGGGGAGGGGGTATGATGATGGCCCGCCCAGGAGACCGTTTGTGCCCATCGACTTCGCGAAGATCCAGAAAACGTTCCAAGTGCCGCCGGGCACGAAGTTCCGACTTGCTGACTGCGACCCCGGCTGGGCGGGTGATGGCGACATTCCGGAGAAGGAGCGCAAGGACATGGCCGAGGGAATCCTCGCCGCCGATGTAGACGATCTCGCGCGGATGCAGGAACTCCTCTGGGCCAGCGACACCTGGAGCGTGCTGGTGATCTTCCAGGCCATGGACGCGGCGGGAAAGGACGGGGCGATCAAGAACGTGATGTCCGGGGTCAACCCGCAGGGCGTGGAGGTGACGAGCTTCAAGAAGCCGTCCGACGAGGAGCTCGACCACACGTTCCTCTGGCGGTGCATGAAGCGGGTACCCGAGCGGGGCCGGATCGGCATCTTCAACCGCTCCTACTACGAGGAGGTGCTGGTCGTTCGGGTGCACGAGGCCCTGCTCGCGGCCCAGCGGATTCCCGGGGTGACGAATCGCCCGCGGACGTGGAACGACCGCTTCGACGACATCAACGCCTTCGAGCGACACCTCACCCGCAATGGCACGGCGGTCGTGAAGTTCTTCCTCAATGTCTCGAAGAGGGAGCAGAAGAAGCGGTTCCTGTCGCGGATCGACGAGTCTGACAAGCACTGGAAGTTCTCGCCGTCGGACGTCGCCGAACGGCAGCACTGGGACGACTACATGGCGGCCTACGAAGAGGCGATTTCGGCCACCAGCACCGCCCACGCGCCGTGGTACGTGGTGCCAGCTGACAAGAAGTGGGTCAGCCGCGCGGTGGTGGCGGCGGTGCTCGCCGGCACGATCCGCAATCTCGGGCTCGAGTGGCCGAAGATCGACGACGCCAAGCGGCGGCAGATCGACGAGGCTCGCCGCCTGCTCGAGGCGGAGTGACGGCGGATGGGTGAGCCCTCCACGCCATTCGACGCCTTCGCGGTCGAGCGGGCGATCCAGGCTGCTGCTCCAGCGGTGCTGTTCGCTTCGCCGCGTCTCGTCCGCCGAATCATCCGGGCCGACCGCGATCTCTCCCTGGCGATGGCGCGGACGCCACACCGTGAGATTGCCGTCCTCGACTCCCGACGGCTCGCCGAGGTGGCCGACGACGTGCTCGCGCTGCCGGCGGATCGTGCCAGCCGCGTGGCCGTGGTGGCCCGGCCGCCCGCAGACCGCGGCGACGCCGCAGGCAGTACTGAAACGCTGCGGGAGTATTGGCGGCTCGTGTTCCACGCGCTGCTCGACCTGGAGACGCCCGCGGCAATCGTCCGGGCCGGTGATGCGGCCGCGGGGCTGCTCCCACCCGATGTGGCCATGGAGGCCCGCGAGGTGCTCGTGCAGGAAGGGCTTCTCGACCGCGAGGCAAGCGACGGCGAACTGCTTGCCGAGTTCGTCGCGGTGTTTCTCGAACTGCGGTGCTTCGCACCAGCGGCCGTGGCGGCTTGGTTTCCGGCGGTCGACGATCCAGACGCCTTGGCGGAACGGCTGGCCGCACTCGTCGGCGCGGAGGATCTGCTGGCCCGGGCGCTGCCGCCAATGCTCGATCCGGAGGCCGAGCCACCCCAGGCGGCCTCTTCCTCGGCTGCGACCGTGCCGTTCCATTGGCCAGCGTGGCTCCGGCCTCGCGCTGCCGCCCTCCGGCGGCAGGCCGATCGCACCGCTCTCAAGGGCAACTTCGTCCGCGCGGCACTCGATGAGTGGCGGGCGGCGACAGCACGCCCGGAGACGGCCCGGCCGGCGACCGGCCGGCTCGAACGGCAGGTCGACGCCTTCGCGCGGCGGCTCGGCTGGGCGCTCGATCTCGATGGGTCGCAGGTCGATGACGCGGCCACGCTGCTTCGTCACCTTGTGGATGGAGCGCGGGGATCTTCGTGGACCCCGCAGGCCAGGCTTCTCTACGACCTGCAGAAGATCTGCGTCGACTCGGAGCGGGAGAGCTTTCGCACGCAGCTGCTCGGCTGGTTGTTCTCCGCTGGACGGCGGCCGCTCGCCGTTCCGCTGCCCTGCCAGCGGATGGTGCTGATCCACCGGCACGCCGTGGCTGCCGCCGCGCGGCTGGCGGCGATCGACCTACCGGCGCCGATGCGGCTGCTCGGTGGCAGGCTGCTGGCCACGGCCGTCGCCACGACCGACGCGGCGGCCCGCGAGCCGCTGCGTCAGAAGGTCGAGGCCGCCATGGACGCGGCGGGCCTCTCACCACGCTTCCTCGTGGAGGAGGCCGCGCGGGCCAAGCTCGTTGATGAGTTGCTCGACGCGATCATGGAGCGGGGTTTCGTCTCTTTCGGCAGCGTCCGCGACGCGGTCTCCGGCAACCAACTCAAGCTCCCCGACCTCCAGGGGCCGAAGGAGTGGCTGAGCGGCGATGAACTGCTGCAGCTCGACGACCGGCTGGCCGCGACGCTCGACGGCGTCTATCGCCCCGCGCCGCTCTATCTCACGCTCATGCAGCGGATCAGTGCGCCGTTCTTCGGTGTGGCGGCCGGGCGGCTGCTGACCACGCACGTGCTCCTGCCCTTCGGCGGGGCCTGGATCATCCTCCGCGGCCTCGAGCACATCATCGAGCCGATCACGGAATACTCGTTCGGCGAGATGTGGCATGTGTACACCCGGACCCGCATGCTCGCGCTCGGCTGCGGCCTCTGGGCGCTGCTCCACCTGTCGGTCGTCCGCACCGCGGCCTGGCAGGCAGTCCGTGCCGCGGCGGCTGCGGCATACTTCCTGGTGGTCACGTTACCCGGCCGGTTCCTCCAGTTGCCGGTCGTCGCGCAGCTGCTCCGCAGTCGTCCCGTGCGGTGGCTTGCGGTCCACGCCGCGGGCCCTCTCGTGGTCACGCTGCTCACGTGGCTGCTCTTGCCGCACCACGGCCGCTGGCTCTCCCGCGGCACGCCCTGGCTCTCGCCCGCGGTGTTCGCGACGAGTGCTCTCGTGCTCAATTCCCGTACCGGCCGCCACCTCCAGGAGTGGGTGGTCGAGGCCGCGGGGCGGGCGCTCCACCAGTTTCACCTGCACGTGATCGTCGGGTTGCTCTCGTGGATCGTCGACGTCTTTCGACGGGCGATGGACTTCGTCGAGGGCCTGCTCTACGCCGTCGATGAGAGCCTCCGGTTTCGCTCCGACGAATCGGGCCTCATGCTCGCGATCAAGGCGGTGCTCGGGGCCGTCTGGTCGATCATCGAAGCCGGTGTGCGGTTCTGCATCACGCTGCTGATCGAGCCGCAGCTCAATCCGATCAAGCACTTCCCCGTGGTCACCGTCTCGCACAAGCTGCTCGTGCCGATGATCCCGATGGTGGCATCGCAGCTGGTCGAGACGACCGGCATGGAGAAGGGGCTGGCGCTGACGGCCGTCACATTCGTGTCGACCTGCATTCCGGGCGTGTTTGGCTTCCTCGCCTGGGAGCTGAAGGAGAACTGGCGGCTCTATGCGGCCAATCGCCCGGCCACGCTGCGGCCGGTGCCGGTCGGCCATCACGGCGAAACGATGCGGCGGCTGCTGATGCCGGGTTTCCACTCGGGCACGATCCCACGGCTTTTCACCCGCCTCCGCCGCCTGCACGCGAGGGGAGTCTCCATGCCAGCCGGGAGTACCAGCCGCGTCGATCGGCAGCGTCACGGGCTGGAGCACGACATCGCCACGTTTTTCGGGCGCGACGTGATCGGCCTCCTGGAGCGAACCGACGCCTGCCGGGGGCTATCACTCACGGTGGACGAGGTCGGCCTGGCGGTCGATCGGATCATGATCGCGCTCGGCGCGGGTGACCCTGACGCGCCGCGGATCGTCCTGGAACTCTCGCGGCACGAAGACGCCATCGAGTCGCGCGTCATCGAGCCTGGGTGGCTCGATGACCTCCCTGGCGACGCCCGCGACGCGGTGCGACTGGCGCTCGCTGGCTACCATCGGCTGGCGGACGCAAACGACGCCACGGCGGCCTATGCCGACCTGCCGGCCGGCAACACCCTCGCGCCGCCCCATCCCGATGCCCTCGTGCCGGTGACGCCCATC
>JBAXOU010000178.1:0-6846 GCA_037133115.1 Planctomycetota bacterium
GCGGCGTGGTTCACCGCAGGTTACCAACCTGCGGCTACGATGCAGCCCGTGGGCTACTTCTTCTTGGGCGGCGCGAACTTGATCTTCTTGATCAGTTCGACCACCGTGCCGTCCGGCTGGACCTGCCCCGAGACGGCCGTCACCGCCCGGATCACGTTGTCGTAACTCAGGTTCGGATCGCAGTCGAGTTCCACCTCGGCCTTGTCGGCAGCCGAGCCGGGGCCGGCGCCCACGAGGTCGATGATCCTCCGCCGCAGCTCCTCAAAGTCGCCGACGGGCTGGCCGTTCATGGTCAGGCTGGTGCGTTCTCCCTCAGGGCCGGCAGTCATCTTCACGCGGACCGGCGGGAGTTGATCCTCGGCGGCCGCCCCGGCACTCGCGCCGAGCGGCATGCGGATGTCGAAGTCGCCCTCGGTGATCACGGTTCTCAGCGTGAGCATGAAGAACGTGATCAGTTGGAACACGACGTCGATCATCGGCGTCATGTCGATGGCGATCTTGTCGGAGAGGGCTTCTCGCTTGGCGGCCACGTCAGGCTCCGGTCACTTGCTCTCGTCGTACTGCGCCCGCAGCACGAACTTCTCGAACCCCTTCTCCTGGCAGGCCTTGATCAGCTCCTGCACGTCGCCCGTCTTGGCACGGCCGTCCGCCCGCACGATCACGGTGGCGGAACTCGGCTCCTTGCTCGAGGCGATCATCACCCGTTTCTCGTTCTCCAGGTAGCCGCCGATCTCCTGGAGCGACACCGGCTCGCCCGCGTAGATCACCCGGCCGTCGCTCATCAGTTGCAGCGTGATCGGCTCGACCGAGGGCCCTTCGGCCGGCTTGGCGAGCTGGCTCATCGGCAACTGCACCCGGTCGTCCTGCACGGCGGTCGAGAAGTTGAGCGTAAACACGAAGAACGTGATCAGTTGAAACGTCATGTCGATCATCGGCGTCATGTCGATGTCGGTCTTCGACGGTCCGTCGCTGTGCCTGCGTGCCATGCGGAGAAGCCCTTTCGGCGTCAGCCGGTCTTCTTGCCCATGGTCTGAAACCGCGACATCAGCCGCATCGCCTCGTCGTCAACGTCCTTGTTGAAACGCTGCAGCCAGTTCTTCAGCAGGCCGTAGCAGGCGATGGCGGGAATCGCCAGCCAGAGCCCGATCAGCGTCGTCACCAGCGCCTGGGAGATGCCGACGGCGAGTTCCGACGGCTTGGGAGCCGTATCCCGCTGGGCGATGAGCATGAAGGCGGCCACCATCCCGTCGACCGTGCCGAGCAGGCCGAACATCGGGGCCAGGGCGCCCACGAGCGACACGTAGCTGATCTTGTGTTCGAGGCTCATCGCCTGCTCGTTCTCGGCTGCCTGCATGGCCTCGACCGCGGCGGGGTAGCCGGACTGCAACTTGCCCATGCCGGCGGCGAGCACCTTGCCGAGGTATGAGTCGTCGTTCTTTGCGAGCTCGTAGGCCTGTTGAAATTCTTTGTTCTCCACGTGCTGCTCAAACTGCTCGGCGAGCGCCGGCGGCATCAGCACAGACTTTCGGAACTGCATGAAGCACATCACGAGCAGCGCCACGAGGCCGAACGAGAGCAGCAGGAAGATGATGACGTACTTGATGCCGAGGGCCTCGACCAGAAAGGTGAGGTAGCTCTTGCCGTCGGGTTCGGCGGCTGCCGCCTCGTCGGCGGCGAGTTCCTCATCCTGGGCGACGGCGACCGCCGGGGAGAGACAGGTCGCTGCTGGCGCCCACGCCGCGGTGAGGCAGGCGGCGACAAGCAGCCGGCCCAGGCGTCCGGAGAGCAGGCCGCCGAGGCGGGCAAGGACCCCGTTCTGGCGACGATCGCACGAGCCCGCAAGCATGGTCAGCTCCTCGAAAGGTTTTGGTCCGATCCCAAGCGTTTCAGCCGCCGCAAGGCCCACAGGCTACCCTCGCGGCCAGTGAGGCTGGAAGGGGAGTCATGCCGTCCCATCAGGAGCCCGCAGGCTTGCGGACGAGCCTGACCCAAGGGCTGTCGGGATAGGTCTGCTCGAGCGTCTGCCGGGCGTCGCGAGCCCGTTCGGGATGGTTCTCCTTTTCCCAGAGTTTCACGAGTCGGGCGAGCGCCTCGGCGTGAGCCTCCGGGACACCGTTGTGGACCGTGTCCACGGTGAGATACGAGATCAGCGCGTCCTTGTTCTTGTCGCCCGCGGCCTGCTGGGCTTCTCCGAGCACGACGAAGATCGTGGCGAGCCCCGCGCTGTCGGCGGGGTCGGCCTCGGAGAGCAGCTGTCGTGCGAGGGCGATGGCGTCCGCGGCCTGGCTGTCCCGGGCGAAGCATCGGGCGAGGAGCAGCCGTGCCTCGCGCTTCTCCAAAAAAGCCGAGAAGTCGCCGACGGGCGACTCGATCGCAATTGCCTTGTCGAAGGCCACCCGCGCGTCTTTGAAGTGTTTCTGGTCGAGGTGGAGGCGACCCTTGAGCATGTCGGCCCGAATCCGCCGTGCCGGCGACTGGGTCGCGATGGCGGCGTACGCCGCGAGTGCGTCGTCCGGTTTACCCATCCGGGCGAAAACGTCGCCCATCAGTTCGTGGACAAACGCCGTGTGGTGGCTGCGGGGGTGCGTTTTCAGAAAGGCTCGCAATCCCGCGAGGGCTGGCTCGAGCCCCTCGCCGGAGCGGATCGCACGCTGCGCGTGGGCGGCTGACTTCACGAACATCCGCTCGGCTTGCACGGCATCGGTCGCCCGCTCCCAGGCGGTGGCGCGGTCGGCTGATTCCGTGGGGGCGAGTTGCTCGAGGGCACCCGCGCCATCCCCTGCGGCCACCATGCCGCGGCCGCTGCGGAGTTCCTCTGGTTCACCGTCGAGAAACACCTCGAGGACGTCCTCCGTCGGCACGACCCATTCCTTTTTGATCACGTTTGCCGGCGTTTCGATCGTGATCGCATCGGCCGTGGCCTGGGCGATCGTGCCGCGGAGTTCGGGAGGCCGCGGTGTGCGGGGCGGTTTGGGCTGTGCCTCCTTCGCAACCGACGTACCCAATCGGAGGCGGACTCGATCTTCGGCCCGCGCCGCGACACCGATGACGGCGACGAGCAGGGCCGCCATCGTCCTGATCCTCGCGCCCGTGAGTGTGATCATGGTGCACCTCGTGCTGGTTCGTTTCAGGGTGTCGGGGCCGGGGTGGCCGGGGCCGGCGTTTCCAGTGCGGCGAAACCGTCGGCAGGTTTTCCCAGAGCCGTTTGCGCCGCCTTCAGAAGGTTCTCAAACCGCTGCTGCATCACCGCGCCGCCCAGGTCCGGATAAAGCTTGCGAGTCATGGCGATCGATGTTTCAGCCGTCTGGAGAGCCTTGGCCTTCTCGGCGGCGTCTGTTTTCACCTCCGCCCGGAGCAGCAGCGACTCGGCCACCTTCAGCCGCGCTTGGAAGAAGAGATCACGAGCCTGCATCGCCTTCGCATCGCTGCCGGCGAAGGCTTGTCGCGACACCTTGTTGGCGATTCCGCCCCAGCCCCAGATCACGCCGCCCGTCGTTCGGCCAGCCGCGGCCTCACGGAGCTTGGCATCGGCGCTTGCGGCATCACCCGCGGACTTGGCCGCCCGGCCAGCGGCCAGGAGGAGTTCGGCCGCCTCGATCTGGGCATCGAGCCAGTTTTGCCGCTTTGGATCCGCGAGGAGGGCATCGATCTGTTCCTGTGCCGCATCCCACTTGCCCCGCTCCCGGGAGAGGGAAGCGATTTTCAATCGCACCGTCGGCTCAAAGCGGCGGAGTTCGGTGGCCTCGGCCTCGGCCAGCCCCTCTTGCCCCATGCGATCCAAGAGTCTTCCGTAGGCCATCGCGGCCCGGTCGAGGTATTGGCCAGCCTTGCCACGCGGCACGACGGAGTTCGTTCCCGAGCCGAGCGTCTGGTAGGTCGTGGCGACCCAGAGCTGCGCCGCCGTCTTCGGGTCTCGTTTCGCCACCCCATCCAGGAACGACTCGAACCCGGCGAGCAGCGGAGCCGCCCTCGCGGTGGCGTCATCGCCTCCCGCGGACGCCACCTGGTCCAGCCGATCCTGCAGGCCCTTCCCGAGCGATTGATACATGGCTGTGAGCTTTGCCGAGGCCTCGTCCCCGGTGCCGGCCATCTGCTCGAGAAGATTCATCGCCTTCTGAGCGTCGTCGAACTTCTGTGCCTCGACGAACGCATTGAGCGCCACCGTCAGGGAGGTCGTGGCCAGCGACCCCTGAGCCACGGTCGGATCGCTCCCCGAAGACACCAGCGTCCACGGGCCATACACCTTGTTCTCGAGCAACGCGAGCGCCAGCGGCTGGTCGGCGTCGGCAAGGGCCATCTGGGCCCGCATCAGCGCCGCCGACACGACGACCTTCGCGTTGGCGGTGCCGGCCGGAAGGGCGCCGGCTGCCTCGACTGCGGGCAATGCCTCGTCGATGGCCCGCTGGACGGCGGCATTCCATTCGGCGACCCGGCCCGTATCAGTCCCGGACTTTCGGCCGCTCTCAGCCTCCTGACGCAGGCCCGCGGCGGCTCTCAGAAGCAGTTCGGGCCGCCGTTGGATCTGAGGATTCAAGCCGTTGAGCAGGGCCACAAGGGCGTCGGCGTCGTGCGCCTCGATGGCCAGGTTGATGAGCACCGTCGTCGCGTCGGCGGCCTCGGGGCCGTCGTTCCAACGCGTGACGATGAGAGCCGCGAGGTCCTGGAGCCTGGCCCTCGCCTCCGCATCGCCGCCCGCCGCCAGGGACTGCAGGCTGGCGAGCGCGACACGGGCCGCCTGGCGGCTCGACGCCGAGTTTGGATGGTCCTTCACGAGGAGCGAGCCGAGAGCGGCGGCTTCGGCGAACTTGCGGGCGTCGTAGAGCAGGAACGCGAGGATCGAACGGATTTGGTTGGTGGCCGCCTCGTTGGCCGTCGCGTCCTGCTCGCCGAGAGCCAGCGCATCCTGCATCGCCTCCAGGGCCTCGTCCCGCGTCTTTACGGCACGATCGGCCGCCTCGTCGCTCGCGGCAGCGTTGCCAGCCGCCTGGGCCGCCTTCAGGGCAGCCTGCGCCTCCTGGAACGCCCGGAACGCGGCCTGGCCATCGGCCAGTTTCGATGGGAAATCGTCGTCAACGGGCCCGAGATTCTTCCCGAGACCGGCTGCCAGTTCCCGGGCCTCCCGCGCGAAGTCGCGGTTAACGCTGGAGACCTCGCGGGCGAGTTTGTAGGCATCGGCCTCGAGCACCTTGGCCGCGGTGGCCTCTTGTGCGGAGTGCGACTTCGCACGGGCGGCGAGCAGTGTGGCGGTGCGGTACTTGACCGTGGCCATCTCGGGCGTCATGCGTCCCTCCTTGACGGGCGACATGGCGAATCGGAGAAGGGGATTCGTGCGGTACTTCTCGGGCTCGAACGGCGACGGTCCGGTGACCTCGACATAGGCCTTGTCTTCTTCCCAGCACTCGAGAGCGATCCCGAGGGCCTTGGTCTTGAGGCTCAGGCCGAGCGGTGAGAGGGGCTGACCAGGGGCTGCTTCGAGCGTGAAGAGAGGGGCAAGCGTGCCAATGGCGGCGTCGCGCTTTCCCAGCAGCGCCTGGTTTCGCCCTTCGTTCAACCGGGCCACAAAGCCGACGCCCAGCGTGCCATACTTCTCGGCAAGTTCATGGTTGAGCCGCTGCGACTCCTCCAACGCGGCCTTCCACTCGTCCGAGTTCGGGGCGTGGGCCTTCGACTTCTCGAAGAAGGTCTCCGCCACCATCAGCCGGGTTTGGAGGAGCTTCGCGCGGAGTTCCTCCTGTCGCCGCAGCGGCTCGTCCAGTTCCTTCTCGAGTGGCTTTTCGGCGGCGGCAAGCTGTTTCGAGAGCTTGATCTTCTCACTGGCGATTTTTTTCAACTGGATCTCTGGCTTCTGCCGCCCCGCTTCAAGCCTGGCGATCTCGCCCAAGATGGCCTGCAACCGGGCGGGAAGCTGACCGGCCAGGGCTCTCCGCTCCTGGAGATCTTTCGGAGTGTCTCGCGGAGAGGGGGGCCTTTGGGTCGCGGCGATCTGCTCCTGCAGCTTGGGAACCTCCGACTGCTTCTGACGGATCTCCGCGTCGAACTTCTCGACCTCCCTCTGGAGCGGAGCCATTTCGGCGTTCTTGGCCTCGTATTCGTCGCGGATGCCCTTGATAGGCAGGCGAATCTGCTCGATCTCCGTAGCGATGTCGCGCAGCGATCGGAGCACCGCATCTTCGGCGGTTTCGATCTTCTCGGGAACGACCGGTGGTGGCTCCTCGGAGCCCTTCTTCCCAGGGGGAATCGCAGCCGTACGGAGCGTCTTGATCGCGCGGTCGAAGAATACGGCCGCTTCCTTGGACTGCGCGGCCGCATCGGCTCCCGGCCGCAGGGAGAGGGCGAGGCAGGTCCGGCCACGCTCCACCAAGAGGTTGCCCTTCTGCGTGAAAGCGGCGATCGCCATGTCGTCGGCTGGCGACGATTCGAGGAATGCGTCGATCGACTTCTCAGCCTGGTCGAGCAACCCGCTCCGGGCGTCGATGTCGGCCGCCGTCCGACTCTGGCTGACGAGCGCCGAGCCCTTGAGGAAGTCGAGCCGCCGTCGCGTATCGGCGGAGCACTCCGCAGACGCCGAAGCTTGCTCGATCACCCATAGCATCACATCGGGCATGTCCCGCTCCTGCAGCCGATCCAGCAGGGCGAGGGTCGTCATCTCAGAGGCGGTCTCGCCTCGCACCAGCGCGGGGTGCAGCGACGCGACGACGAGGAGCAGCGCCAAGAGGGAGCGGGTGTGCATGACGCAACTGGTCGCGGTGAGCGGCGGTGGACTGTCGTTCCCGACACCACCGCATTCTCAAACTGCCGTCGCACGCCGTCAAACCTTGGGCGAACCTTGGGCGAACCTCGGGCGAA
>JBAXOU010000179.1:0-6841 GCA_037133115.1 Planctomycetota bacterium
GCCTGGAGGGCCGTAGCGAGTGTCCGGCGACGGGCATGGGCAGCCCCGAGCCTAATGCGAACCGGGAACACACACAGGTTGACAACCTGTGCTACAAGGGGCGGTGACGGGCATGGGCAGCCCCGAGCCACGTGAACGCGCGAGGATCACGTGCGACGCGTATGAGGGGCGTCACGCCGCGAGCGGCGAGAGGCGGCGGTGGATCGTTTCGATGTCGCGGTGGCCGAGCGATCGGTCGGGCCGCGACGAGGCCACGACGGTGGCGAGGTCGGCGAGCCGGAGCATCGCGGCCGGAATGCCGCCACCGATCTCGTGAATCAGTTCGACGATGCTTTCTGCGGTGGCGGTGTCGATGCCCGCGGCGGCGAGCACGGGCACGACGAGCAGGCTCGATTCGCCCGGGCCGAGCGGCCGCAGGCTCGCCCGAAGGTGGATCGCCCGCTCGACGGCCGTGTCACGAGAGACGAGGGTGAGCAATCGTCCCTCGCCGGCGAGCACGAGGCACGCCGGCGAGGCGCGGTGGCGGCAGGCAGCCAGCATCCGCGCGAGGTCCGCGTCGGCGGCGTGATGGGCGGCGTCGGCGATGACAACGTCCGGCAGGTCGCCCGGCCATGGTGCCGCTGACCGGAGCCAGTCGAGGAGGTCACGGCATTCCGCCGTGTGGCCGCAGCGCCGCACCCCGTCGGTGACGGCCGCCAGCACCGTCGTCTTGCCCACTCCCTGCGGGCCGCAGAGGAGCGCGACGCCCCCGGAACGTTCGATCGCGGCGGCGATCTTCGCCGCGGCAGCCTGCTGAGACGGCGTGAGAGACGGTGTCGGACCTGCGGTGAGCGTCATGGCTGGCTTCCGGCAGTGGTGGGAACGAACGAGGCGACCTCGCCGAGCGGCTCGACGCCGATCGCCTCCAGGCACGTAGACCAGGCAATCGGCGGACGTCGACCGGAGCGGACGACGAGGATCGCCGCATCGCATCCGCTCGACGCCACCATGAGTCGCTGGCGGTTGATGCGCCCCGGCGGGAACCAGACGCCCGCGTCCACAAGCACGATCCGTTTGTCGTGCGTGGCGCCGGTGGTCGGGATTGCATCGGACGCACATGCGATCGCGTCACGGCCCCGTTCATGGAGCACGCGGACGAGGCCTGCGACGAGCGTCGAGCAGCCGGCGGCCCGCTCGCAGGCCACGATCGCGACCGCACGACGACCCCGGCCGCGGGCGGCGACCACCTCGTCGGCGAGGGCCTCCCATTCGGTCCGTGCCGCGGCGAGCAACCGGCCCACGAAGTCGTCGGCCGCGGGGGCTGCGATCGTGGCGACAGGCGGTGCTATTGGGATGGGAGTGCGCAGCGACGCCTGCCAACGATCGACGAAGACCGCGTCAAGAAAATCGAGCGTCATCGGGAAATCGTCCCCGGCGACGATGCGGCCGGCTCCATCCGTGCGAGTCGCTCCAGGCGGCTCCTCTCGGCGCGGTGGGCGTCGCTCCAGGACGCGAGCGACCAGGCGACGGTGGCAAGAATGGCCAAGGCCGCGACAGAGGCGGTGGGAAACCGGCTCCGTGGCGGCCGCACCCGGCCCCGAGCACGCCGATCGGTCGCCGTGGTCGTCGACCGTGCGGTGGGTTCCGCCGCACCTGTCAGGTCGGGATCGCACGGCTCGGTCGCGCCGGAGACCGTGATCGCGGCGGCATCGAGCACGGGGATTCGGGCGAGCACTTTCATGGACATCCTCTTGCCGGAGCATCGTCGCCGGTCGACGTGGCCCTTGAACGGCCGGCCGCGTGCGGGATGGCCCCTGCCCAGCCTGCACCATCCGGGCGAGCCAATCGCGTCAACCAAGCGGCGCAGTATGCCCTGCTCCCCGGGTCGCCTATGATGCGGCAACGCCGTCAATCGGCAGAGTTTTCGCCGTTCGTTCCACTTTCCCGACCCGGATCATCGATGTCGAAGGCCCCACTCTCGTCCCGTTCCGACCTGCTTCGCTCCATCCTCGACACCCGCATCGCCATCCTCGACGGCGCCATGGGGACCATGGTCCACCAGTTGGGCCTCGACGAGGCTGGCTTTCGCGGGCAGCGGTTTGCGAGTCATCACCGCGACCTCAAAAACTGCATCGATGCGCTGACCCTGTCGCAGGGGGACGCGATCAGGGGCATTCATGCCGCCTACCTCGAAGCCGGGGCCGACATCGTCGAGACCAACACGTTCGGCGCGACGAGCGTGGCGCTCGCCGACTTCGGGCTCCAGGAACACACGCGGGAGATGAATCTTGTCGCCGCGTCGCTGGCACGCGCTGCGGCCGACGCAGCGACCGCGAAGACGCCCGACAAGCCGCGGTTCGTGGCCGGCTCGATCGGTCCCACCAACAAGCAGCTCTCGATCGCCGGCAACGTGGCCGATCCCGGCCACCGTGACGTCACCTACGACGAGATGGTGGCGACCTATCGAGAGCAGATCGAGGCGCTCATCGAGGGGGGCGTCGACATCCTCCTCGCGGAGACCGCCTTCGACACGCTCGTGCTCAAGGCCTGCCTGCACGCGATCGAGCAGACGTTCTCCGACCTCGGCCGCTCGCTGCCGGTGATGGCTTCGTTCACGATCTTCGAGGGCGGACGGACGCTCTCGGCCCAGACGGTCGAGGCCTGCTGGACGAGCATCTCGCACGTCGATCTGCTCAGTGCCGGCATCAACTGCGCCCTCGGCCCCGAGAAGCTCCGCACCCACGTTGCCGACCTGTCGCGGGCGACCCCGCGGCTCGTCAGTTGCTATCCCAACGCAGGCCTGCCCAACGCTCTGGGTGGATTCGACGAGACGCCCGAGATGATGGCCTCGGTGCTTGAAGAATACGCCCAGAACGGCTGGCTCAACATCGTCGGGGGTTGCTGCGGCACGACGCCGGCCCACATCAAGGCGATCGCCGACACGATGCGGAACTACCCGCCGCGGAAGCCGGCCGAGCCGCCGCGGCGGTCGCGATACTCCGGGCTCGAGATGCTGGAGATTCGGCCGGAGACCAGCTTCACGGTCGTCGGCGAGCGGACCAACGTCACGGGGTCGCGGGCCTTCGCCCGGCTGATCAAGGAGGAGCGCTACGAGGAGGCGCTGGGTGTCGCCCGCCAGCAGGTCGAAAACGGCGCCACCATCATCGACATCAACGTCGACGAGGGAATGCTCGATGGCGTGAAGGTGATGACCAAGTTCCTCACGCTTCTCTCCAGCGAACCTGAGATCTCGAAGGTTCCGATCATGATCGACTCCTCGAGGTTCGAGGTGCTCGAGGCGGGGCTGAAGTGCGTCCAGGGCAAGGGGATCGTCAACTCGATCAGCCTCAAGGAAGGCGAAGAGGTCTTTCTGGAGCACGCCCGCACGGTCCGCAGCTACGGCGCGGCGGTCGTGGTGATGGCGTTCGACGAGGAGGGCCAGGCCACCGACGTCGAGCGGCGGGTCGCGATCTGCCAGCGGGCATACCGGCTGCTGACGGAAGAGGTCGGTTTTCCGCCCGAAGACATCATCTTCGACCCCAATATCCTCACGGTCGCCACCGGCATCGAGGAGCACAACCACTACGCGGTGAACTTCATCGACGCGACGAAGCGGATCAAGGAGTTGATGCCGCTGGTCAAGGTGTCGGGAGGCGTGAGCAACATCTCGTTTTCGTTCCGCGGCAACGAGGTCGTTCGCGAAGCGATGCACTCCTGCTTCCTGTATCGCGCCATCCAGGCTGGGATGGAGATGGGGATCGTCAACGCCGGCCAACTCGCCGTCTACGAGGAGATCGAGCCGGAACTCAAGCAGCGGGTCGAGGATGTCCTCTTCGACCGGCGTCCCGACGCTACCGAGCGGCTCGTCGAGTTTGCCGAGACGGTGAAGAACCGCAGCTCCGGCGAGGCGGCGAAGGTCGACACCTGGCGGACGCTCGATGTTGAGGAGCGGCTCACTCACGCTCTGGTGAAGGGCATCGCCGACCACGTCGAGGAGGACGTCGAGGAGGCCCGGGAGCACTATGCCACCAGCCTCGAGATCATCGAAGGGCCGCTGATGCGGGGCATGCAGACGGTCGGCGACCTGTTCGGCGAAGGCAAGATGTTCCTGCCGCAGGTCGTGAAGAGCGCCCGCGTGATGAAGCGGGCCGTGAACCACCTGCTTCCCTACATGGAGGCCGAGCGGGCCGCCTCGGGCGCCGCCCACACGAAGCGCGGCAAGGTGCTGATCGCCACGGTGAAGGGCGACGTGCACGACATCGGGAAGAACATCGTCGGCGTGGTGCTCGGCTGCAACGGCTACGAGGTGGTGGATCTCGGCGTGATGGTGCCCTGCACGAAGATCATCGACGAGGCGGTTCGGCACCAGGCCGACATCGTCGGCCTCTCAGGCTTGATCACACCGAGCCTCGATGAGATGGTTCAGGTGGCGCAAGAGTTCGAGCACGCCAAGCTCACCATGCCGCTTCTGATCGGCGGGGCCACGACTTCGACCCGGCACACCGCGGTGAAGATTGCCCCCAAGTATTCGGGCGCGGTGGTGCACGTGAATGACGCCTCGCGGGCGGCGGGTGTCGTCGAGAAGTTGCTCAGTTCCACGGCGCGGGAGGAGTTCGTGCGGACCACCCGCGAGGCCCAGGCCCGTGACGTGGAGAACTTCAAGCGGCGGCAGGAGACGAAACTCGTTCCCTACGCGACCGCCTGCGCGAAGCGGTGGACGACGGACTGGGCCACCGCCCCGATCGACGTGCCCGAGTTCCTGGGCGTGCGAACGCTTGAAAAAGTGCCGCTCACTGACCTGATTCCGTACATCGACTGGACTCCCTTCTTCATGTCGTGGGAGCTCAGGGGAAGATATCCGGCGATCTTCGACGACGCCGTCGTCGGCGAGGAGTCGCGGAAGCTCCACCGCGACGCGGTGGAGATGCTCGACCGGATCGTTCGTGATAACGCGCTCGAGGCGAAGGTCGTCTACGGATTCTTTCCGGCCAACGCGGTGGGCGACGACATCGCCCTCTATACCGACGAATCCCGGGCCTCGGAACTGGGCCGGGTGCATACGCTCCGGCAGCAGTGGGAGCGGAAGGGGCAGGACGTGTTTCATGCCCTGGCCGACTTCGTGGCCCCGGTCGAGAGCTCGCGGAAGGACTACGTCGGGGCCTTCGCCGTGACGACGGGGCACGGCTGCGACGAACTCTGCCGGACGTACGACGCCCAGCACGACGACTACTCGTCGATCATGGTGAAGGCGATCGCCGACCGGCTCGCGGAGGCCTGTGCCGAGTGGCTCCACGCCCGGGTCCGCCGGGAATGGGGCTTCGGCCGCGCAGAAAACCTGACCCCCGAGCAACTGATCGAGGAGCAGTATCGCGGTATCCGGCCGGCCCCGGGCTATCCCGCCTGTCCCGACCACACCGAGAAGCAGGCGATTTTCGACTGGCTCGGGGCGGAGCAGGGGGCGGGAATGCGGCTTACGGAGAGTTTCGCGATGATGCCGGCAGCGAGCGTGAGCGGGCTCTATTTCGCCCATCCGGAGAGCCGATACTTCGCAGTGGACCGGATCACGCGGGAGCAGGTCGAGGCTTACGCGAAACGGAAGGGCATGGCGGTGTCGGAAGTCGAGCGGTGGCTCGCCCCGAACCTCGGCTACGACGTCTGAGCGGGCCGCTGTCCCACGCCTCACGGCGTTGGGCTTGGACGAATCGGATCGTGATCCGTGGGCCGGATCGGAGAAGCCGAAGGCCGTGAGGCCTCGGGCGGGTGAGGAGGACGCCGCCGGCACACATGAGTGACTCACCCAAGCCCCGGCGGACGCGGAAGATCCTGCTCGACGGCGTGGTCGCGGCGGAAACGGGTGCGGCCGCCTCGGTCCTCGTGGAGCGGTTCCTCGACTACGTCCGCCACGAACGGGCCCTCGCGACCAACACGCAGGCGGCCTATCGCCGCGACCTCCGGGATTTCACCGGATGGCTCGCCGGCCGGCTGCCGGCGACGCTGAACGTGCGCGACCTGGGCGACTATTTCGCGGCCCTGGCGAAGAAGGGGCTGGCGCGGGCGAGCATCGCCCGGCAGGCCGCAACGCTGAAAACCTTCTATGCCTTCCTGCAGCTCGAAGGTGTCATCACCGAGAGTCCCGCGGAGTTGATCACGGCGGCGAAGCGGGACGACGTGATTCCGGGCACGCTCTCTCCGGGGCAGGTCGACCGACTGCTGGCAAGCCCCGAGGGCGGGGCGCCCCGCGCCTGCCGCGACCGGGCCCTCCTCGAACTGCTCTACGCCACGGGCTGCCGTGCCTCCGAGGTCTCCACGCTCCGCATGGGCGACGTGCATCTCGCAGAGAGCTTCTGCACCTGCCGCGGCAAGGGAAACAAGGAGCGGGTGGTGCCCCTCGGCCGCCGGGCGATCGAGGCTGTCCGGGCGTGGCTCGACGGCCCCCGGCAGGCGTTCGCCGGTCGGGCTGCGGGGATGCCGTCGTGGGCTGTGCTCTCGACCCGCGGCAACCGGCTGTCGCGGATGCGGATCTGGGAGATCGTGCGACTGCATGCCGAGAACGCCGGCGTTCCCAGCGACGTCGGCCCCCACACGCTGCGGCACAGCTTCGCCACCCACCTCGTGGCGGGTGGCGTGGACCTTCGCCATGTGCAGGAGATGCTTGGCCACGCCAGCATCGCCACGACGCAGCGGTACACCCACGTCGACGCCGGCCGCCTCCGGGCGGTGCACGAGAAGTTTCACCCGCGAAAGTAGGTGCAGGTTGTCAACCTGCACACACGGCAAAATGCGGCGTGGTTCACCGCAGGTTACCAACCTGCGGCTACGTGTCGAAAGTAGGTGCAGGTTGTCAACCTGCACACACGGCAAA
>JBAXOU010000180.1:0-6837 GCA_037133115.1 Planctomycetota bacterium
GCGGTGCCCTTCCGCGAGTTGGCTGCAAAGCGAGGAGGCACGTCGAGCGGGCAGATGCGGGAGGCAGTGCTTGCAGCCCGGGCTCGGCAGGCGGCGCGGTTCGGCAATGGCTCTGGCCGTGAAATCCGCTGCAACGCGCGGATGTCGAGCCGGGAAATTCGCGAGCACTGCCGATTGCAGCCGCCAGCGATCGAACTCCTACGGGCCGCTGTCGCCGATCTCGGTCTGTCGGCGCGGGCCCACGACAAGGTGCTCAGGGTTGCCTGCACAGTCGCTGATCTCGACGCGTCCGACACGATTTCGTGCAGCCACGTGAGTGAGGCGATCAACTATCGGCTCCTCGACCGCAGTCTGTGGCAATGACACTGGCCCATCGGGAGGGGCTGCCTTCGGCCGCCACTTCCAAAAAAGCCACTCGACTGCCGTTGCGTTCGTCTGCCACACTGCCTGCATGACCGTTACCCGCCACGTGCCCGTCGCCCGCCGACAGATTGGAGCCTTCCAGGTTTCGCTGCTCGCGGCGGCGACCGCGCTCCTTGCCGCCGGCGGCGCGGCATTCTGCATCGACCTCCCAGTCGCCGAGTGGTTCAAGGCGCACCGCGTTCCCGGTGAGATCGGTCGGCTGGTCAATCTGCTGGAGATTTCCGGACACTCGCTCGGCGCGGCGGTCGTTCTCATCGCGGCGGTGACGCTCGACCACACGCTCCGCTTTCCCCTGCCCGGCCGCTTCGGCGTTGGCGAGAAGGCATTTACCAAGATGATCGCTGCCACCTACTTGGGTGGTCTCCTTGCCGATGTGATCAAGGTCACCATCGAGCGGGTCAGACCCCGGGCGGCCGATCTGGCGGGTGTGGCGTCGTGGCTCGGCACATTCGGCGATGCGTCGCTGGCGGTCGAGAAGCCACACGCCGCCGACCTGATGAGCTTTCCTTCGGGCCATTCCGCCGTGGCTGCTGGCCTCGCCGCCGCGCTGACGTGGCGGTATCCGCACGGATGGCCATTGTTCGCGATGCTGGCTGCCGCGACAGCCACCCAGCGGGTGGTGACGTCGGCCCATTATCCGAGCGACGTCGCCTGCGGTGCCGCGGTGGGCCTGATTGGCGCCGCCTGCTGCCTTGGCGGACAGCGGTTCATGCGACGTGCGTTGGCTCCCGAAACGGTCGCGTGATACGATCTGATTTCGTCGCGATCGGTGGCTCACGAATACCAGGACGCTCAGATCATGGCAGTCAAAAAGGCAGCAAAAAAGGTGATGCGGGCAGGAGGAGCCGAGCCCGAGAGGGCTGAGGCATCGGCTGCCGTCCCCACCGCGAAGGCCGGCAAGCGCATCCTGCTCGTCGATGATGACGCGGAAATCGTCGAGTCGATGCGGACTGTGCTCGAGTCGCGGGGATACCAGATTCTCGTGGCCCGCGACGGCAACCAGGGCCTTGTGCTCGCCGAGGGTGAGGAGCCCGACCTCGTCGTGCTCGACATGATGATGCCGAAGCGGAGCGGGTTTCTGGTGCTGGAAAAGCTCCGCCGCAGCCGGCCGAATCCAATGCGGGTGATCATGATCACCGCCAACGAGGGCAGCCGTCACAAGGCCTATGCCGAGATGCTCGGCGTCGACGATTACATCCGCAAGCCGTTCGCCATGGACCGGCTGCTGGAAAGCGTCGATCGGCTCCTGTCGTAACGGAGGCGAGATCAAGGACCATGCCTCGTCGCCTGGGACTCATCGCGGCCGTCGCCGTGTGTATCGCTGGGCTGCTGGCGAACGCAGCGGAGACCGACCGCACGCTCTGGGAACAGCCGGTCGCGACCATGCCAGTTCGCGAAGCCGGCAGCGACGCTGATACACCTGCGGCCGGCGACCTCGGGGCACCGTTCAGCGTGCCAGCGGGATTCGTCGTCGAACGCCTCTTCGCCGTGCCGAAGGACGAACTGGGATCGTGGGTCTGCCTCACGACTGACCCCAAGGGGCGGCTCATCGCCAGCGATCAGGGGGACAAGGGTCTGGTGCGAATCACTCCCGCACCCCTCGACGGCTCAGGCGTCACGAAGGTTGAGCGGATTCCCGTACCGGTCACCGCCGCGCAGGGGCTGCTCTGGGCCTTCGACGCCCTGTACGTGGTCTGCAACGGTGGCCCCGGCAGCGGGCTCTACCGCGTCACCGACTCCGACGGCGACGACATGCCGGATCATCTCGAAAAGCTTCGCACGTTCGAAGGCGGTGGCGAGCACGGCCCGCACGCGATCCTGCTGTCGCCCGACCACCAGCGGCTGTTTGTGATTTGTGGCAATCACACAAAACTGCCGTTCGAGGTGACCAACGTCACCGAGCCGCAGACCATGGGAGGCGTTCGGCCCAACCAACGTCGGACGTCGCTGCCGGCCGGCGCAACCAGCCGCCTCCCCGCCAACTGGGACGAGGATCAAATCATCCCACGGATGTGGGACGCCAACGGCCACGCCGTCGGGATCCTTGCACCAGGTGGCTACGTCGTGAGCACCGATCGTGACGGGAAGGAGTGGGAAGTCTGGACGGCTGGCTACCGGAATGCCTACGACATGGCGTGGAACGCTGACGGCGAACTGTTTGTCTACGATTCCGACATGGAGTGGGACTTCGGCATGCCCTGGTACCGCCCCACGCGGATCAACCATGCGTCGAGCGGCAGTGAACTCGGTTGGCGAAGCGGCAGCGGCAAGTGGCCGGCGGCGTTTCCCGACAGCCTGCCACCGCTGGTCGACATCGGCCCCGGTTCGCCCGTGGGCGTGACGTTCGGCTACGGGACGGCGTTCCCGGCGAAGTATCAGAAGGCGCTGTTCGCCTGCGACTGGACCTTCGGAACGATGTACGCGATCCACCTCGAACCTCACGGCTCGAGCTACGCTGGGAGGAAGGAAGAATTTCTCACCCGCACTCCCCTCCCCCTGACCGACGCCACGGTGGCTCCCGATGGCTGCCTCTACTTCACCGTCGGCGGCCGCGGAGGAGACAGCGAACTCTTCCGCGTGCGGTATGCGGGCTCAGAATCGACCGCCACCGTCGACGCCCGTGATCCCGTGGGGGCCGCCGAACGGCGGCTGCGGATCGATCTCGAGGAGTGCCACCGCCGGGTCGCGGATCCGGCCGCCGCTGTCGCGGAGTCGATCCCGCACCTTTCCCATCCCGACCGCTTTATCCGCTATGCCGCTCGGGTTGCCCTCGAGCACCAGCCGATCGAGTTGTGGCGGGACAAGGCGCTTGCGGCGAGTGATCCGCTGGGCTGCATCACCGCCGCTCTCGCTGTGGCGCGGCAGGGCGAGCCGGCGGATCAGTCGGCGGTGTTCGCCGCGCTCGATGCAATTGATCCTGACGCGCTCGATGACGCGGGCCGCCTCGACCTCGCCCGGGCCTGCGAGTTGGCGATCGTGCGACTCGGCGATCCCTCTGCCGAGGTGAAGCTTCGGATCGCGGAACAATTCGCCCCGTTTTTTCCGTCCGGCTCGTTTGATCTCGATCGCGAACTGGCCAACCTGCTCGTCGCCGTCCGAGCACCCGGAATCGTGTCGCAGCTCGTGGGCCTGCTCGCGGCACCCACCGGCTCGGCCGACGTGACCAATCTTGCTCCGGACGAAGACGATCTCCGCCGGCTCGTTGAGCGAAATGCCGACTATGGGTCGGCCGTCCGCTCGTCCTTGGAACGTCGCTCCGACCTGATCCAGATCCACTATGCCTACGCACTGCGAGCCGTGAAGGAGAAGGAGTTGTGGTCGGTCGAAGACCGGCGGGCGTACCTCGACTGGTTCGCCCGAAGCCGGGAGTGGGTCGGGGGCAACAGCTTCCAGAAGTTCCTGTCGAACATTGAGACCGAGAGCCTTGATGGGCTCACCGACACCGAAAAGCTGGCGCTGGAGGCGAGCGGGGTCCGCAAGCCTTACGTGCCCCCACCCCTGCCGAAGCCGGAGGGCCCGGGCAGGAAGTGGACGGTCGCGGACGTCCTCACAGCCGCCACGGACGGCCTCAAGCCCGGCAGCCGTAACTTCGCACACGGCGAACGAACGTTCGCTGCGGCCCGCTGCATTGTCTGCCACCGCTTCTCGGGCAATGGGGGCTCGACCGGCCCCGACCTGACGCAGGCTGGCGGGCGATTCCAGGTCAAGGACGTCGTCGAAGCAATCGTCGAACCGAGTCTCGTCGTCTCCGATCAGTACCGCGCCAGCGTTGTCCAGACTGCGGACGGCCAGGTCTTCACGGGTCGGATCGTGGCGGAGTCGCCCGAGCGAATCACGGTGGTCACCGACCCTGAAGACGCGACGAAGGTGGTGGAAATCCAGCGCTCCACCATCGAGGAGATTCACCAGTCGGCTGCGTCGCTCATGCCCGCTGGTCTGATCGACCAGTTCAACGAGGACGAGGTGCTCGACCTCGTGGCCTACGTGCTCTCGCGGGGCCTCAAGAAGGACCCCCGCTTCCGCAGATCTGCCCAAAAGCGGTAGATCACCGCCGGTTCCTCGTCGCCAACCCGCGGGCAGGCAAACTGGGCTGAATGCGGAGGCATTTCCTGGCGTTGACCGGGGTTTTGACCAGGCATAGATTGCGACGGTCACCTGAGAGCCACGTGGTTTCCCCTGCGTTTCGAGGCCCGATTCGTGCCGATCCAGCCCCCATCGCCGCCGCGGGACGACGTCAAGGAGCGGGTGCGCGAGGCCATCGACATCGTCGACGTCATCGGCTCATACATCTCCCTGCGGCGGCAGGGCAAGGCCATGACAGGGCTCTGCCCGTGGCACGACGACGCCCGCCCCAGCCTCCAGGTCAATCCCGACCGGCAGACGTACCGCTGTTGGGTCTGCGACGTCGGTGGCGATGTGTTTTCGTTCGTGATGCGGATGGAGAAGGTCGAGTTCCGCGAGGCGCTCGAGCAACTGGCCGATCGGGCCGGCATCGATCTGCCCCGTGGACGGGGCGGCCTGCCCGTCGACGACAAGGCGACACTTCGATCGGTCCAGGCCTGGGCGGCCGAACGTTTCCGTGACTGCCTCCGTTCGGCCCCCGAGGCGTCTGCCGCCCGCGACTACCTCCGCTCCCGCGGCCTCTCGCCCGCCACGATCGACCGCTTTCACATCGGATTTGCCCCGCAGGCCTGGGACTGGCTGCTGCGCCAGTCGGTCGCCGCCGGCATCGGACGCGACGACCTGGTGAAGGCCGGACTCGTGATCGAGCGGGACGACCGTTCGGGGCACTACGACCGCTTCCGCGGCCGCGTGATGTTCCCCATCCGAGATCCACAGGGCCGGTGCGTCGCCTTCGGCGGACGCGTCCTCCCGGGCGACCGCCCCGACTCCGCAAAATACATCAACTCTCCCGAGACACCGCTGTTCTCCAAGAGTTCCATGCTCTACGGGCTCGACACCGCCCGCGAGGCGATGGCGACGTCGCGTCGGGCGATCGTGGTCGAAGGCTACACCGACTGCCTCGCCGCCCGACAGGCCGGCATCGACGACGTGGTTGCGGTGCTTGGCACGGCGCTGGGCGAGCGGCATGCCAAACTCCTCCGCCGCTATGCTGATCGGATCGTGCTCGTGCTCGATGGCGATGACGCAGGCCGCCGTCGGGCCAACGAGGTTCTGGAGGTGCTCCTCGCGGAGCCGATTGATGTGCGGATTGCGAGGATGCCCTCCGGCGTCGACCCCTGCGATTTGATCCTCGAGCAGGGCCGCGACGCCTTCGAGGCCCTCGTGGCTGAGGCCTGCGACCCGCTCGACTACCGGATGGACGAGGTGCTGGCGGGCCTGGCAGCCGATGCCGGCGACGATGCCGCCCTGGCATCGGTGGAGAGTGTCCTCAAGGCCCTCGCAGCCGCAGCCGGCCGCTCGAGTCTCGTCGGCTCGCAGGCCCGGCTTCGCGAAGACCAGGTCCTCGGGCGACTCGCCCGCCGCTTCGGGCTGTCCCGCGACGTGCTGCGGACGCGGATGCTGGAGCTTCGCGGCAACGCCCCGACCGCCGGTGCCGCAGACGCCGGCGACCAGATCCGCCCCACCCGCCTGCCGGCGTGGGATCGCGAGGTGCTGGAGGTGCTCGTAGGGGTACCCGACAGCGTCGGCCTGATCATCCGCGAAGTCACGCCCGCCGACATCGAGACGCCCGCGTGCCGGACGGTGATCGAAACTGCGGGACGGCTGCATGCCTCGGGCCGCAGCGTCGCACTCGCCGACCTCCTCCTCGAACTCGTTGATCCCGCGCTGCAAAGCCTGCTCGTCGCCGTCGATGAGTCGGGCGCGGCGCGGGTCGGCCTCGACCCGCAGGAGCGGGTCGGCCACTTCACCGAGGCCTTGCGACGCCGCGCCGCCGAACGGCAGGCGCACGTCGCAGCCCGAGCGCTGAAGACAAACCGACTTGATTCGCGATCCGAGGCCGAAATCCTCGAGCGGCTGCTCTCCGAGCGGCGGGCCGCGCAGGGGATGCCGGACGGGATCGCACCGTGCACCGTACCGGACGCATCCAAACCCAAGGAGGGGTGAGGGCGTCCAACTCGTCGCTGCAGTCGATTCGACGGGATCTCCACCGTCGCATCGGGGGGCGGCCGGCGAGCGAGATAGGATGGTCAAGGAGAACCAACGCATGAAGAACCGTGTAACCTCGTCCGACCTCGGCCTGCCGCAGGCCGCTCCACCGAAGCCCGCTGCGGGCCACGGCGATGCCGAACTGTCCACCCTGATCCAGCTTGGCCGTGAACTCGGCTACCTGACGTTCGATCAGGTCAATGCCTACCTCCCCGACGAGGCCGTGGACCCCGAAAAGATCGACACCTTGCTCGTGGCTCTCGAGGAGCGCGGGATCGAGCTCGTCGACACGCCACCAGAGCC
>JBAXOU010000181.1:0-6818 GCA_037133115.1 Planctomycetota bacterium
TGCGGGGCGCGCTCACCTGGAAAGCCGACGGCGAGTACGTTCTCTGCACCGAGCACCCGCTGACGCAACGCTGGATCGACGAAAGTGTCGATGGCATGTTTCGCAGCGATCCCAAGCTCGACGGCGCCATGATCATCATCGGTGGAGAGGGCTTTTACCACTGCTTCATGCGGCCCTTCGACGTGAAAAAGGGCCACACCAACTGCGCCCGCTGCGAAGCCCTCGGTGCAGACCGGGTGGTCGCGAATCTTTGCAATCGCATGGCCGCCGCAGCGCGCCGGGTGAACCCGAAGGCGGAGATCGTGATCTGGCCGTACTCCGCCGAGCATGTCTGGACCGACGACCGCGCGCAGGCAGGCCTGATTGCGAAACTCGACCCCGGCGTGGCACTGCTCACAGAGATTGAGAAGGACGAGTTCGTGGAAAAGCCGGAGGGTGTGCGCAAGCACCTCTGGGACTACAGCATCGACCTGATCGGCCCGGGCGAACGCGCCAAGGCGCAGATCGCTGCATGCCAGGCACGGGGCATTCCGTGCTACCTCAAGAGCGAGCCCGAGAGCAGTTATGAGGCACCGCGCCTGCCTCACATCCCCAGCATGGACCGCTGGTGGGATCGTGCCGAGGCGTTGGCGTCGTGTGGGGCCAGGGGTGCATGGGTTTTCCCCGCGTTTCGCGGTTGCTACGCAACCAGTGCGAGCGAGGTGGCCAAGTACGCCTGGTGGACGCCGCGCACGGACAAGGAGGAGGCGCTTCGCGCTCTGGCCGCACGCATCGCGGGGCCAGCTGCGAGCGATCACGTGCGTGTGGCGTGGAGCAAGGTCTCCGAGGCGATCCCCTGGGTGCCGGAACTGCCCGCGTACTACACCGGGCCCTCCTATCTCGGCCCGGCGCAGCCGATGATCGCGGATCCAAGTGCCGCGGTGCCCGAGGTATTCAATGGTTATTACCTCTACATGGCAGAGATTTCAGACGACGAAGGCGTACGGAAGCGACCGACGTATTACACCACGCCCACAGGCGAGGTGCCGGTGTTCACGCGATCCTACCGGACGATGGAGGGCCTTCTGCGTGAGGCCGCCGAGGCGATGAATACCGCACGTCCACTTGTACCAGAGCGCTGTCGCGTGGGTTTCGAAGCAGAAGACTCATCAATCCAGTGGTTCTACCGCACGGCGCGCAGCGAGGCCAACTTCTATGAGTCCTGCATGGTGCGAGATCGCCTGCGTGTGCTTGCTGCGAAGGCAACTCGCTCGCCGGAGGAAATCGCCGAGGCCGCAGCGGCACTCACACGTTGGGCCGCGCTCCTCGAGGACGAGCGCGAGAACACCCGCGCTGCCGTGCCGATCATCGCTGCCGATGTCCGCCTCGACGCCGCCTACGGAGGAGATCACACTTTCTCCCATACCGCCGACATGCTCCAGGCAAAGCTGGAGATTCTGGAGGTGGAGTTGACCCAGTTTCTACCGGGCCTCGCGGCGCGATTGAAGTAGTTCTCTTGTGCCGTGGGGGCGATCCGAAAGTGCCCCGATGATGGGCTCGTGATCGATCCGCGGCTTGTTCTCGTCGTAGAACTCAGGACCATCGTGTTGCCAAGACGGGCCTGACTCGCACTCGGCCTGATTCGCCTCGCGGCTGCCACCGAGTCGCCGGGGTGTGTCACGGAGCGGGACTCAGGCACGAGACCGCCATGCTGAAGATAGCCGGCAACGGGCTTGAATCCGCGGCGGCGTGCCCCTCCTCGCAATGCACGGCGATCGGCGCCACCACGCCCCGCTCCTGCCAGGCGGGGCGGGTGAGCGTCTCGCCGGCGGCCACCGGGCGCGGCTCTTCCAGCCCGGCCAGTCCCGGCTCTTGCTCCTCCTGATCCGCCCCGCTCGGCCGACGCGTGCCGAAGCGCCATTGGCCGATCGATCCCTTGTCTCTTCCTTATCCCTTCCCTCGTTTTTTTGACGTGGCGTGATTCGGCCTGCGGGCGTTACATTGCCCCCATCTTTCCTGTATTTCCTTCCGCCACGGATCGGCGCCTGGAAGGCGACGGTTCGGCGCGCCCTATGTATGGAGGAGGTGACACGCGTGGCCGACATCGTGTTCGCGTTCGACCCGGCGATCCACCGACCGATCGCCGCGCCCGAGGGGGCACCCGCCGACATTGCCGAGTGCGTGACGACTGCCGCGGCGACGTCGCTTGCCGAGGCCGCCTCCGTGGCCACGCGGAGCCAGGCGGCGGCGCTGGTGATCTGCGGCCGGCTTCTCGATCCCTCTCGCGCCAGCCCCGCGCAGGCCGCGGGCCTGCGTCGGGTGATCACCGACCTCGCCGCCGTCGGCTGCCGCACCGTGGTGGTCGTCGATGAGCCGCTCGTCTGTCACGAACTCGCGCGGATGCTCGGCGAGCCACGCGGCCTGTTTTTCGTCACACCGCTGGCGCCGCTGGAGTTCGAGGTCCGCGGCCTGACGGTCGAGATCGTCTCCGCCCATGGCCCGGCCGGCGCGGGCTCCGCCGCGACCGTTTCCGCGGAGCCCTCCCCGCTGCACCGCCGGATCGTGATCGGCTGGGACAACGCCCTGTGGAGCCAGCAGCGGTGGGTCGGCGACGAGCCGCAGTTCGGCGTCGTTCCCACGCCACGAACCACACCCTCGGCTGCGGCGTTCGCGGCTGTGGCGACGTCGTCGGCCAGCTGGTCGCAACCGGGGGCCTTCTGGATCTGGGCGTCGCGGCAGGCACAGTCGCTCCCCCTGGGCGTGCATTTCCTGCCTGCCGTCCAGGCCCGCGGCGTCGATGAGGCGTCACCGGGAGCCTGCTGCACGCTCACGCTCCTCGATCGCGAGGCGATCGCCTTAGCCCCCGCCGCCGACGCCTTCGCGGCGCCGCACGCCGACTGGCGGGGCACGTGGCACGAGGTTCCCACCCATCGCGTCGCCTGGCGGACCGTGTCGATCGAGTCGCCCACCGGCGGCGACGAGGAACTCGCCACCGCCATCTGGGCCGCGCTCGAGAAGCAGCCACTGGATCGCGCGGCAGCCGTCGATCTCGTCCGCTGCTCCGTGGCCTGTGGCACGGCCGTGGCCCGCCGCGTCCGCGTGGGCGAGATCGCCGCGGAGACGCTCGCCCGCCTTCGCGAGCTCTACGACGCCAAGACGTTTCGCGTCTGGTGCCACGAGCTCGTCGCGGAGCCCACCGAATCGCTCGCCCCGCTGGGCCACGCCCGCTCGGGCGGCCGGCCCGGATCGACCACGTCGTTCTCGTCGGCGCTCGCCGACATCGTGACGATGGTCGAGGAGTCGCAGACGCTCTCGGCCCCCGAGGCCCGTGAGGCTGGCTGGCTCGCCCTCGAACTGATCGAGTCGGTCTGACCGTTTGCCCAACCCCTCTAGCGCCCCCCTGACACCGACGAATCGCGGAGCCTGCCATGTTCATCGAACGCATCGAGGTGGAACGCTTCGGAGCCCTCGACCGCACCTCCATCGACCGACTCGGCCCCGGCGTGCAGGTGCTCTACGGCACCAACGAGACCGGCAAGACCACGCTGCTGGAGTTTGTCCGCGCAGTTTTCTTCGGCTTCGAGGGGCTGTTCCGCCGCGGCGTCCTCGATGCCAGGAAGCCGTGCGCCGGCAGGCTGCTGGTTCGCATGCCGCCCGACGACACCCTGATCGCGATCGAGCGGCGGCACGAGGGCCCCGAACTCGGCACGCTCACCAACGAGAGCTATGCCGACGACGTGGTCGGGCTTGGCGGCGATGCCGGGGATCTGGTGCGGATCGCCGACGTTGATCCCCGGCACAACCACGACACCCGCCACAAGATCTACCTCCAAGACGTCGTCGGTGACATCGACGAAACCACGTTCACCAGCGTGATGGCGTTTGGCCTCGACGAGCTCCACGAACTGCGGACGCTCGAGCCCGAGGGCTGCGGCCGCCGGCTCTACGAACTCGCCGCGGGCCTCGACCGCTCCACCGTCGCCCGTGTGCTCGGCCACCTGCGCGAGGCGATCGAGCGGATCGATTCGTCCAATCCCACGGTCTCCCCGCTGGCCGCGCTCGAGGCCCGGCAGACCGACGCTCTCGAGCGGATGGCCGCGGCTGGTTCGCCGGCCGTGGTCGCCGGCAGCCTCTGGACCGAACTGGCTCACCTCGACGCGGAGATCGCGGGAATCGAGCCGCGGATCGACGCGGCCTTGAAGACCGAGGACGTGGTTCGCGGCGTGCTCGCGCTCGAGCCCTTGCACACGGAGTGGCGGAGCACTGCGGAGCGGCTCACGGCGCTCGAATCGGCTCCCCTCGTGCATCCCGACCGCGACTCCTGGCGGCTTGCGAATCGGAAGCTACGGAGCTTCCAGAAGCTTGCCGCGAAGCGGAAGAAGTTCCGCGCGAAGTATGCCCGCCAGCTGCGGGAGTTGCCCGTCGAGACGGCCGTGTGGCGAAAGCGGGCGCTCGTCACGACCATCCTCGACGAATCGCCGAAGCTCGAGAGGCTCACCGCCGAAGCGGCCCGTGCCGAAAGCCACGCGCGGCTTGCCGCCCGCCGATTCGGCGAGCAGGTGGGCGTGGCCGGTCTCTCACGGGTGGTGCCGGTCGTGGCGAACCTCAACGCCGACGGCGGCACGATCCCCGAGGTGCTGCTCCCTGAAGGCTTCGCCCTTTCGTTCGGCCCCCTCAAGACCCGCGCCCGCGACTGTTCCCGCGCCTCCCGCGAGGTGGCCGAGGCGAAGCGGGTGCTCGCCGATTCCAAGCGATCGCTCAACGACACCAAGGGGAGCGTGAAGGGCGCTGGCTCCGGCCTCGCAGGGCTCACGATCGCCCAGGCGATCGAGCAGGCCACGGGCCGCGCCGCCGCCATCCGCAAGCGGATCGCCGCCGGCGACCAGCTCGCGGAGCTCGACCGTACGATCGCCAAGATCGACCGCGCGGTGACCGAGAGCGTGGGCGACCAGCTCGTGCCGGCCCCCTGGTTGATCGGACTGGGCACGCTGTTCACGCTTGGCATCGGCATGCTGCTCTCGGGGTTGCTCCTGCCGCGAGAGGTCACCGGCTCGATGGCCTACGCGATGGCGGCACTCGGGCTCGCGGGCGCGGGCGTGGCGTCGGTCACGACCTGGTCCCTCGACAAGAACTCGACCGTCCGACTCGAAGCCCTGCGGCACCAGCTCGAGGTGGCGAAGGAGCAGCGGGATGAACTCGTCAAGCAGTGCGGCACGCTCGACGGCTCGATCCCGGCCGATGCCACGCTCTCGCTCGACCGCCGGCTGGCGCTGGCCCAGGCCGAAGTCGACCGGCTCGAGGAACTGCTCTCCCGCGAGGGCTCGATGCACGTGCTGGCCGACAAGATCACGCTTGCCGAGCAGTCGCTCGCCCACGCGCTCGAGGCCCGCACGGCAGCCCGCGGCCGCTGGCGAAAGTCGCTCTCGTCGCGTGGTCTGCCCGCCACGCTCACGCCCCGCGAGGTGCGGCAGATCGCCGCCCACCGCCACACGCTGCTCACGCTCGACGACGACCGCAAGCGTCTCTCCGAGGAGGCCCGCCACAAGCGCGACGAACTCGCCGCCTTCACGCGGCGGATCGACGAGGTGCTCGTGGAGTGCGAACTCGTGCCCGAAGCGATGCCCGGCGACCACCTCAAGCTGCTCGAGGAGCGGCTCGATGCGGAGCGGTCGGCGATCCGCCGCCGCAGCCAGCTCACGCGGCGACTGGAGTCGGCCCGCCGCCGGCATCGCAGCGTGCTGCGGCAGGTCCACGTGGCCGAGCGTGCCGTGAAGGAGCTTCTCGTCCGCTGGGGCGTGGAGACGGAGCAGGAGTTCCTCGCCAAGGTCGACCGCCGGCCGGAGTACGAGGAGGCCCGCACGTCCGCCGCGGTGGCGGAGCTCGCCTGGTCGGAAGCCCGGCGGCGAACGACCGAGCCGCCGGAAGTCGACCGCTGGCTGGCCGAGGCCCACCTGGTGCCCTTGGCAAAGCGGCTCACCGAGGCCCGCGAGGTGACACAGCGGCACCGCGCTGCGCTCGCCGCCGCCACCGAGCGGCGGCAGGTGGTGGCCGATCGCGTGGCCGCGGCCGCCAACGACCACACGCTCGAAAGCCTGCAAGCGGAACTCGCCTCGATCGAGGAGCGGCTCGGCGAGCAGCAACGGCGGCGTGACCTGCTCCATCGGGCGCATGTGCTGCTCGAGCAGACACGGGCCGCGGTAGCCCGCGATCATCAGCCCCCGGTGCTTCGCGAAGCCTCGCGCTGGCTCGCCCGGCTCACCGAGGGCCGCTACCCGTCGATCACGACCGCCATCGATGAGGCTCGGCTCGAGGTCCACGACGCCGACGGCGATCTCTGGAATCCGGAGCGGCTCAGCCGGGGCACCCGCGAGCAGGTGTTTCTCGCCCTGCGGCTGGCGCTGATCCGCGATCTCGGCCGGCACGACGTCAGCCTGCCGGTGGTGATGGACGATGCGCTGGTCAACTTTGACGACGCCCGGGCCCGCTCGGCGGCCCGCGTACTCGTCGAGTTTGTCGCAGAGCTGGCGGCCGACCGGCAGATGCTGGTGCTGACCTGCCACGAACACGTGGCGAAAACGTTCGCGGCCGCCGGCGCCCACGTCCGCTCATTCACCGACCCCGCGCCGCTCTTCGGCACCGTCGCCACGGTGCCCGCGTCGCTTCCCAAGCCGCGCCCAAAACCGAAGCCCGAGCCGCAGCCACTCCCGCCGGTCATCGAAGCAACGCCGATCGCCCCGCCGGTCCCGGAACCCATTTCGCCACCGGCCGACGAGGGCGACCTCTGGCCGGCGGAGGCATTCTTCTTCGGTTCGGCAAGCAACGCGCCAAAACGCGGCCGC
>JBAXOU010000182.1:0-6776 GCA_037133115.1 Planctomycetota bacterium
GTCAGCATCGAGTGAGCGGAGCCCAGGATGGGCGGAGCGAACGTCCGGCGACGGGGCATGGGCAGCCCCTCGCTGAGTGCGACGCGGAAGCTTCTCTGTCACCCCACGCCGCCGAGCGCCGTCGCGCGGGCCACGCGGCCGACGCCGACCATGTAGGCGGCCGTGCGGAGCGGAAGCTTCCGCGACTGGGCGAGTTGCCAGACCTGCTCGAAGGACTGGCCGAGGATGCGGTCGAGCTCACCGCGGACGCGGTCGAGGCCCCACTGGTAGTGCTGCCGGTTCTGCACCCACTCGAACCAACTCGCCGTCACGCCGCCGGCGTTGGCGAGAATGTCGGGGAGCACCACGACGCCACGGGCCGCGAGCAAATCGTCGGCCTCCGGCTCGATCGGCGCGTTGGCCGCTTCGATGATGATCGGCGCCCGGATCGCGTCGGCGTTGGCCGCGGTGATCACGCCCCCGAGCGCCGCCGGGATCAGCACGTCGCAGTCAATCGCGAGGAGGTTGGCGGCGGCGATCGCGTCGCCTCCGGTGAAGCCGGCGAGACCGCCGCCGTTGGATCGGGCATGGCGGAGGAGTTCGAGCACGTCGAGGCCCTTGTCGCTACAAAATGAGGCCGACGCATCGCCGACCGCCACGATCCGGCATTCGGAGTCGGCAAGATACTTCGCCGCGTGGGAGCCGACGTTGCCGAAACCCTGAATCGCGACTCGAGTGCCCGGGATCTTCCGGCCGAGCCTGCTCAAGAGCTTGAGCGTGAGGGCGCCGACGCCCCGGCCGGTGGCCTCCTCGCGGCCGGGAATGCCGTGGTATTCGACTGGCTTGCCGGTGACGCACCCGGGCGCAAAGCCGTGGTAGCGGCCGTACTGGTTCATGATCCAGGCCATCATGTCGGCCGTGGTGCCCATGTCGGGGGCCGGGATGTCGACGTCAGGGCCAAAGACGTCATGGAGGGCATCGACCAGCTTCCGTGTGATCCGTTCGAGTTCCCGCAGCGAGCAGTCCTTGGGAGCCACCGCCACGCCGCCTTTGGCACCGCCGAAGGGGATGTCGACCACGGCCGTCTTCCACGTCATCAGCGCGGCCAGCGACCGGACCTCGTCGAGGTCGACCTGCGGGTGGTACCGCAAGCCTCCCTTGAACGGACCGCGGGCGTCGTTGTGCTGCACGCGGTAGCCGATGAAGGTGGCGATCTCGCCGGAGTCGCGCTCCACGGGCAGCTGCACCTGCACTTCCCGCTTGGGCGTGGCGAGCAGTCGCCGCATGCTCGCGGAGAGGTCGAGTTCGTCGGCCGCCCTCTCAAAGTAGATCCGGGTGGCGTCACTGCCGCGCATGGAAACAAGCCTCCGTGGGAACCCTCGTGCGGGTCGGGGATGATAGCAGCCGCGGCCGGAATGCGCCCGCCGCGGCCGCCTACGCCGGCGGTGGCCGGAGGCGGTACGATCGGGGCATTGGCCCACTTCGCCTGACGCGCCATGCCCACACCCACGCCCGACGAACTCTGGCAGCTGCTTGTCCGCACCCGGCTGCTCGAGCCGAATGCGGCGGCCGCGCTCCGCGCCGAGCATGCTGCCGCTCCGCCTACCGCGGCCGGCGACGGATCGGTGAAGGCGATCGCCGGCTGGCTCATGAGTCGCGGTGCGATCACCCGCTGGCAGGCGAAGCGACTTCTGATCGGCGACACCGGCCCGTTCTTCGTGGGCGACTACCGGCTGCTCGAACGGCACGAGCGGGAGGGCGACGGCCTCTTGTTCACGGCCCGCCACGAGCCGTCGGGCCGCCTCGTGGCGGTGATGCTGCTGAGCGCCAAACGGTGCCGCGATCGCGACGCGTGGACCAGCATCGTCGAACGCACCACCGCGGCCCACGGCACCACCGACCCGATGACGAGCCGCACCTGGTCGCTCGAGCAGCAGGATGGCGTGAAGTTCGTCGTCTGCGAGCTCGTGTCGGGCACGAAAGTCGCCGACGAACTGGAACGCCTCGGTCCGCTGCCGCCCCAGGAGGCGGGCGTGCTCGCCTGGCAGATCGCCAAGGCGGTCGGCGAGATGCACTCCCGTGGTGCCGTTCATGGCCACCTGTCGCTCGACGTGCTCCGCCGCGAGCCGCCGCCGGCCGGAGGCGCGGAGCGAAACGGACGCGTGCGGCTCCTGCAGTTTCCACTGGCGGGCGATCCGCATGCCGTCTCGCCCGCTCCGGCCGCGGGTGACGAGGAAGGCCTCGCGAGGCTGGGCCGTCGAGTGGCCTACCTGGCCCCGGAACTGCTGCGGCCAGATGGCCACGCGGATCCGCGGTCTGACGTCTACGCGATCGGCGGCGTGCTCCACGCCCTGCTCACGGGGCAGCCTCCGTATTGGGATGGCGGCGTCGTCACCGCCGTGAAGGCGGCGGCCACGCTGGGCCCGGCACCTCTTCCTGAGTCGGTGCCGCAGCCGCTTCGCGACGTCGTGGCCAGGATGATGGCCCGCGATCCCGCGCAACGCTATGCGGACGCCTGCGAGGCGGCCAATGCCATCGCGGGAGCCCTCGGTTTGGCGGTGCCGGCGATCGAACCGGCGGCGAAGGCGGCTGTGGTGTTGCCCCGCGTCGGCGATCGATCACCGCCGCGGGCGCGCCGGGGGCCGCAACGGCTTCGCATGATTGGCGGCCTTGTGGCCGGGGCCATCCTCGCGGCGGCGGCTGCCGTGGTGGTGAGCCGGCTCGATGTCGGCACGGCACGCCGTCGCGGCGCAAACGCAGCCCGCCGGCCGGCAACGAAGCGTGATGTCGGCACGAAGGACACAAAGCCCGTCGTCGCAGCCGAGGCGAAGACGGATCCCTCGCCGCAGCAGCCGAGCCCTCCGCCGAAGCCCGCCAAATCGCACGCGGGCGGCACTTCGACGGAGGCGACGCCACCCACGGCGGTGACGCAGGTGATCGTGGAGAGCCTCAACCTGCCGTGGGCTTCGCCGACGAACGGTCTGCCGCCGTCGCTCGCCTACCTGCCGCCTGGATCGCAGCTCGTCTTGCTTGCGCGGCTGGCGGAGATCGAGGCCGACGGCGAAGGGCGGCTGTTCCGCGCGTCGCTCGGGGCCGCGGTGGAGGCAGCCTGCGACACGATCGTGAAGCTCAGCGGTGGCGACGCAGCAGCGATCGAACTCGTGCAGGCCGGATGGCAGGCCGGCGGCCCGGATGAGGTGGTGGGTGGGTTCGTGGTGTGGTTTGCGAAGGGGCGCACCGCTCCAGCCGACGAGGCGGCCCGCGCGGCGGCATGGGGGCCGACGACGGCGGTTGAGATCGAAGGAGAGATCGTCCACGAGACCGATACGCTTTCGCTCTGGCTTCCAAAGGCAGAAGAAGGGCACGTGCTCGTGATCGCCCCGAGGGCCTTGGTGGCCAGGAACGATGCGCTTGGCGACGATGCGGCGCAGGAGCCCCTCATGGCGCGGATCATCCGCGAAACGAAGCCGCTCGCGGCCGACGACTCGGCCGCGATCAAGGCTGCGCTGCCCCGCGACCTCGAGACGCTCGTGGGCATGCTCGATGCCGACCGCCACGTCACGCTCTTCGGCTCGCCGCACTATCTGCGGAGTTCGGGCCGGTCAGTGCTGGCAGGGCCGCTTGCGAAACTGGCCGAGCCGATGGACGGGCTGTTCGGCGAAGGGCTCCAGGCAGCGGCCCTCTCGCTCCATTTCGGCGGCGAGTGTTATGTGGAGATGGACGCGGTGGCCACGCTCGATGTGCCGGCAAAAACGCTTGCCCCGGCGATCGGCGGTCGCGTGGAGGGGCTCGCCGACACCGTGGAGGCCTACTGCACGTCCCTGAATCCCGACCCGTACGGCCGCATGCTCGTGCTTCGGTTGCCCGGCATGCTCCGCGTGCTCGCGGGCCAGTTGCGGAGCGGCGCGGAGGGGAGGGGGGTGGTGCTCAACGCCTACCTGCCACAGCACGCCGCCCACAACATCGCCCTGGCGGCCGAGCTCGCGCTGGCCCAGACGCCCGGCGCGACCAGTACCGCCAGTGCTGGGCCGTCTGCCGCCGAGCCGCAGGGGGCCCTCGGAAAACTCGGCAGGACGATGACGCTCACGTTTGCCAAGGACAACCTGGAGCGGTCGATCCAGCTGGTGTCGGACGAGACGGGCGTGCCGATGGAGATCCTCGGCGGCGACCTCCAACTCGAGGGGATCACCAAGAACCAGTCGTTCGGGCTCGACGAGAAGGACAAGACCGCCGACGAGATCCTCCGCGTGATCCTGGCGAAGTCGAACCCCGAGGGAAAACTCGTCTACATCGTCAAGGAGCAGGACGGCGAGGAGCGGGTGTTCATTACGACCCGCGCCGCCGTCGAGAAGCGCGGTGACCCACTGCCCCCGGCCTACCTCGCCCCATGAAAGCCGACCGGCCGTAAGGCCGCGGGCTGCCGGTGGTGCGCGGCTCGGGGCTCCCCATGGAGTACAGGTTTTCAACCTGTGTCTATCCATCGCGGCGGCTCGGAGCTGCCCATGCCCGTCGCCGCCGTCCCGGCGCCGGCTTACGGGTGCCGTGCCTAGCCCGGCTCCAAAACCTCGCCTTCGCTCGCTCGATGCAGACCTCGCTGCGCCGGGCACCGATCCGCCGCAGGCGGTTTGGTCGTGGCTGCGCCCATCAGCACGCACAGCGGGTTTTCCATCGATGCGAGCGTGCGAATCGTGCTGATCGATCGGGACGTGCCGAACTACTTTCAGAGCTTGGAGCATCTCCTGCGATAGTGCGCGCGGGCCGGGATGGCCTGGAATCTCGGTCGTGGCCACCCATGTGTCTCTCTCGGAAGGGGCCGGAAAACCGCGTTTTGCCTGACCAGGGCACGTCATCCGTACGATTCCCCACATGTGCAGCAGAAGAAACCGGTCGCGGCAACGCCGTCGCGACTGGAGGAGACTTTTCATGCGTGCCCGATCTCGCTGTCGGCCGCGATTCGAATGTGAGCAACTCGAGAGCCGCTCGTTGATGGCGGCAGACGCGTCGCTGCCGATGCTCGACATCGGGAGTTCCACGCTGATCGATGTCTGGGTCGATCCCGTTCGCGGCGATGATTCCGCGTCGGGTGCCGTTCGTGAACAGGCTCTGCGGACCGTGACCGAGGCCTGGCGGCGGGTGCCGAGCGGCGTGCCGCTCACGACCGGCTTTCGGATCAATCTCGCCGCCGGCACGTATTCCGAGACGAGCATCCCGAACTACTGGGAGAGCCGCCGCGGCACGGTGACGGCCCCCGTGATCGTGAGGGCTGCCGACGGGGTGGGCACGGCGAGACTGCCCGCGATCAACGCGTTCAACTGTCGCCGGCTCTATCTGGATGGTCTGGACATCTCGGCTGGCGGTGGAGACGTGGCGCACTTCGAGGCCTGCACGCACGTGCTGCTCCGTGACTGCACGATCCGGGGCCTGGGCACGATCGCCACCTACGACGTGCCGCAGGAGACGCTCAAGGCCAACCAGTGCCGCTTCATGTATGTGGAGCGGTGCGACATCTCCGGAGCCTGGGACAACGCCGTCGACTTCGTGGCCGTGCAGGGGGGGCACGTGGTCGCCAGCCGGATCCATCGCGCCGGCGATTGGGCGATGTACGTGAAGGGTGGCTCCGCGAACATCGTCGTGGCGGGCAACGAGTTTTACGATGCGGGCACGGGAGGCTTCACGGCGGGGCAGGGCACCGGCTTCGAGTTCATGGTGGCCCCCTGGCTGACGTATGAGGCAACCGGGATCACGTTCCGCAACAACCTGGTCCGGGACGTGCAGGGGGCGGGATTCGGCGTGAATGGCGGATCGGAGATCGTCATTGCCAACAACGTGGCCTACCGCGTCGGCAGCCGCAGCCACGTGATCGAGGTGGCCTTCGGATCGCGGACCTGCGACGGCGACGTGGCCGCCTGCCAGGCACGGCTCGCCCAGGGTGGCTGGGGCACGACGACGATTGGCGGCGACGAGCCGATCCCCAACCGCAACGTCTCGATCATCGACAATGTGGTGCTCAACCCCGACGGTTCCGCCAGTCGGTGGCAGCAGTTCTTCGTGCCGTTGCCCCGGACGCCGTCGCCGGATTCCAACATCCCGTCGCCGGCCCGCGCCGATGACGGTCTCTCGATCGCCAGGAATGTGATCTGGAACGGGTCGGTCGATCATCCGCTCGGCATCGAGCAGCAGGGACTGGCGGCGGCGATCCTCGCCGGCAACTCGATCAACACGCTGCGGCCGACGCTGGTCGACCCATCCCGGGGCAACTATGGCGTGATCGCGGCGGCCGGTATCCCAGCCACCGCGGGTCCGCAAGGCGACATCGGCCCGCTCCTGCCCGCTCCCCCACCGCCGACGCCGCTCACCGCCGCATTCGCGGGCGTGCCGGCTGACACGGCCTTCGCGGTCACGAGCGTGACGATCGCATTCGCAAGGCCGGTGACGGGCGTGACGCTCGATGACTTCGTACTCAAGCGCGGCTCGACGTTTCTTTCGCTTGCCGGCGCCCGGCTCACGACCACCGACGGCCGCACCTACACCCTCTCGCAGATTCCGGACACGGCCATCGCCGCCACGTACCTCATCCGTCTCAAGGGGCAGGGCACCGGGATCGCCGACGCCTTCGGCCTCGCTCCGATGCCCCCCATCATCGCCTCGTGGCGGATGACGAGACCCGTGGCGGCATAGCTGCTGCCGCACCGCGCGGCCCGAGAGAAAGAAAAAGGTGTCAGCCACCAAATATGGGCAATATAGGAATTGCCTCGCCGCCCAGTTTCCCCAGATTTGGTGGCTGGCACCTTTTTACT
>JBAXOU010000183.1:0-6758 GCA_037133115.1 Planctomycetota bacterium
GGCACAGGTTACCAACCTGTGCTACGTAGCCGCAGGTTGGTAACCTGCGGTGGAAGAGCGGTTGTTTGGCACAGGTTGAAAACCTGTGCTACGTAGTTTGGCACAGGTTACAAACCTGTGCTACGTAGCCGCAGGTTGGTAACCTGCGGTGGAAAAGCGGTTGTTTGGCACAGGTTGAAAACCTGTGCTACGTGAGCGGATGCGGGACGCTCGCGATCCAGCCTTCGAGTGGGTCGAGGTTTCGCGGGAAGCCGTAGCGGGGCCGCAGTGAGGCGTGGGCCGCTTGGAGGCCGCAGATCGCAGCGTCGAGCAGGTCACCCGCGCCGTCGGCGATCATCCGCCGCGCGAGCGACGCGGAAACGTCCAGCTGCACGTCGAGACCGGCTTTGCCGGCGACGAGCGCGTCGAGGATGACGCGGCGGTTGGCGCGACGTTCAGCCGTTTGCATCGCCGGCGTGTCGCTCTTGTAGGACCTCCGGCAGACCTGTCGCGCCGTGAAACCCGGATAGGCTTCCAGGGCGAGCCTTTGTCGAGCGTCGCCTCGTCCCGCCACACGATGCGCTGGAAATGCCAGGCCCGCGTCGAGCATTCGCCCGATTCCGGCATGCATCATCCAGGCCACCGGCGGATTGGTCCAGCGCATCGCCGGGCTCGACCCCGCCGGCTTGTCGGCCTTCCGCCAGGCAAACTTGTCGCCGTCGGGGCGGCCCGCACACCAGCGGCGAAACACATCACGGAGCGATTCTCGCGGCTGCCCGCAGTAGAAGCGCACGAACTCCCGCCAGTCGGTCGGCCAGCCCTCGTGCTCGATCAGCATCCGCGGCTGACCGAAGGGGAGGTCGAAGCCGCCGAGCCACTCGCCCGGCTCACGGAGCAGATCGTCGAACGCGGCAAGCGTGTGGAGTTCGCGGATCGCGTCGAGGTGGACCACGGCGGCGCGTGGGCCATCCACAAGCCGGCCCATCGCCACGGTGAGCGGCTTTCGCGGTCGCGGAGCCGAGGTGAAGTCGACGCCGAGGATGACACGGCCGCGGCGACCAACCGAGCCGCTCACCCGACGATCACGGTCGGCCGCCTGGCGGGGTCGGCGATCGCCGTGTCGAGGAGGTCCACCACGCGGTTGGGGACGTCACCCTGGCCGAAGAGGACGTAGTCGAGGGCCAGCTTCAGGCTCCCGCCCTTGCTCCAGCCGAAGATGATGTCGAGCGGCGCGCCCCCCTTCGTCATCTCCATCGCCACCTGGGTGATCGTGTGCGACACAGAGACTACATCGCGGGCTACGATCACAAACCGGGTGCCCTCCTGCCGCGCCGAAATGATCGGCGCGTTTTGAAACTCGCTCACGTCGCCGTAGTGCACTTCCAGGAACACGATCGGCACCGTCTCGGGGATCCGGTGCTTGCGGCGGATCTCGGCCTCCTTCTCGGCGAGCGACCGGCTCCCGGGGCGGTGCGGCACCAGCACCCGGAAGGCGCCTTCCAGGATGATGTCGGTCCAGAGCATCCGGTCGGCCGGGTCGGCGAACCGAAACTCCTTGAGCCGCAGTTCGTCGCTGCGCAAGAACCGGGAGGTGAACGAGATCGCCATCACGCAGCCGATGAAGATCGAGGCGATGATGATGCCGTCGGGCCGCTCGATCATGTTGGCGAGCGTCGTGTAGATGAAGACCAGCGTGATCAGCCCGAAACCGATCCGCTGGCCGTAGAGTGCCAGGGCATGATCTGGCTCGGGCTTCTTCCGCATCTCGTGGAGGAAGGAGGCGATGCAGGCGCTGGTCATCAGCACGAGCACGCCGGTGGCGTAGGCGCCGCCCTGAGCCGAGACGTCGGCCCGGAAGGCGAGCGTCACGATCAGGTTGATGATCGTGAAGGCGAGCACCAGCGGCCGGTAGGCGCTGGCCCAGGTGGGCGCCATGCCGTACCGCGGCAGGTAGCGGGGCACCATGTTGAGCAGGCCGCCCATCGCCGAGGCGCCGGCAAACCAGAGGATCAGGATCGTGCTGATGTCGTAGATCGTGCCAAACACGCTGCCGAACAGCGGGCAGATCGGGTGCGGGCTCTCGCCGTGGGCGATGTAGGCGAGCGCCCGGTCCATCGCCTTGCCCTTCACCGGTTCAAGGCGGAGCTCCTCGGCGGGGATCAGCGTGTTGGTGCCGGTGGCCAGCGACGATCCAATCAGGAAGAACGACATGATCAGGGCCGCCACCAGCATCATCCGCCGCGTGTTGGCGATCCGGGCCTGCTCGTTGTGCGGGTCGGCGTCGGTGCCGCGAACCATGTGGATGTGGAGCACGCCTGTTTCAAAGCCCGAGAGGCCGAGCGCAAGCTTCGGGAACACGAGCACCGCGATCCCCATCGCCACCCACGGTCCCGTTCCGGAGAGTGGGGCGTGGCCGAGGTGGTAGTTGCCGGTGGAGATTTCCGTGAACCACTGCTGGAGGAGGGCCGGGTGCGTGACGAGATGGAACACGCTCGCCAGCACCACCACCAACGATAGCCCGAGAAAGGCCGTGCAGATCACCGTGGCCACGCCCACGACTTCGCCGTAGCCCTTGAGAAACATCGCCCCCAGCATGACGAGCAGAAACATCGTGGTGGGCATCTGCCCCTGGAGCCACGTCGGCACGTGGTCTTCGTAGAGGGGATTAGAAATGAGATGCGCGGCCGCGTCGGCGGCCGAGAGCGTCTTCGTGATCACGAAGTCGGTGGCGGCAAAGCCGATCAGCACGAGCACGACGAGTTTGGCACCCCAGCCCTTGAACATCCGCTCGATCATGCCGATCGACCCGACCCCGTCGGGCGTCTCGCCAGCCACGTGGCTGTAGATTGGCAGGGCGCCGAAGAGCGTGACGAGCACGAGCACCAGCGTCGCCAGGGGGGCGAGTGTGCCGGCCCCCTCGAAGGCGATCGAGGGCTGGTAGCCCAGGGTGCTGAAGTAATCGACTCCGCACAGGCACATGATCAGCAGCCACGGATAGTGGCGGTGATCATGGTGAGACTGGCTCAAAGACGGCTCCTGAAGGGTGAGGCAAAAGTATCGGCAACGCTATAGAAGGCTGCAACTGGGGGCCAGCCGGCAGCGCTTTTCGGGCTGTGGCGACTGTGACGCATAATAATGGAAGGACATTCTTCCGTCCGGGTTCGTCCGCTGAGGCCAGTCGCATGCGTCAGGTTTGGGCAGTGCTGATCGCGGTCGCGGCATCCGCCGTGGTTGCCGCCGCGCCCGTGGCGGTCCTCGATCTGCCGGGGGGCGGCGTGCTGCCGGGCGAGTTGCTGCCTGCGATAGCCACCGCTGAGGGCGATCGCGAGACACTCGCTTGGCGGTCGCCTGCGTTCGCCACGCCGCTCGAGTTTTACCTCGACGACATCGCCGGCGTGCGGTTCACACCGCCGCGGGGCGAGCCGGCGGCCGCCGCCTTTCGCTTCATCCTTCGCGGTGGTGACCTTCTCGACGGGGCGGTTGAGGCGATCGACGCGGAGCATGTGACCGTGACGCCGCGCGGGACCGACCGCCCGGTGCGGGTGCGTCGCGAGGTCATCGAGGGCGTGTCGCGGATCGGCAGTCGGATCGCCGGCAGTTACGTGGGGCCGGGTGGCCTGGCGGGCTGGCGGCACGAGCCCGACGGGGCGTGGCGGTCGGAGGCGGGTCACATCACCGCCACGCGGCCGGGCACCGCGCTGATCGACGTGGTCGCACCGACCCGGGCCATCTACGACATCGTCGTCTCCTGGCGCCGCCGCCCCGAACTGCGGCTCTCCGCGGCCGCCACCGACCGCCCGGCAGACGAGGGCTACTGGGTCGAACTGCTCATGCTGCAGGATGGGACGTCTGAGGCGGCGGTCATTCGCCGCGAGCAGGAACTGGCGGCGGTTGAGCCGCTGCTCGCGGGTGACGCGGCGACCAGATCGCTCCGCGTGGTGATGTTCGTCGATCAGGAGAAGGGGCGGCTGGCGGCTTACACGGTCGATCGCGGCGTCGCGGGGGCCATCTCCGAGGTGGTGGTGCCGCCCTCCTCGCGCGAGCCGTCAGGCCGCTTTCGGATCTCGCTCGGAACCGGCGACGTGTCGCTCGAGAGCCTGCGGGTCGGGCCGTGGACGACCGACGAGCCCGTGCTCGACGTGCGCAGGGCGACGAGTGTCGTCTGTGGGGATGGCCGCACGGTCGATGGCGAGATCGTGTCGTACGACAAGGCCTCGGGCGGAGTGCTGGTTCGCGCTGCCGCCGGCGATGTGCGGATCGGGCTCGACGAGATCGAGGAGATCGTGCTGCCCCGTCCCGATCGCGACCAAGCAGTCGGCACCTCGGCGCCCGCCACACTCCGCGCGGTGCAGGCCAGCGGCGGCACGATCGCGGGCCGTCTGGCCGCCGTCGACGAGCGGTCGCTGCGGCTGCGAGTTGCCGGCATCGATGACGAGGTCGCGATTCCGCTCGATGACGTGCTCTCGCTCACGTCGCTCGTCGCCCGGCCGTCGCCGCGGGAACTCCCGGGCCGCGTCGGCACGTTGATCGCCGGCGAGGCGAGCCTGAAGGGTTGCCTCGTGGATGGCCGCGACCTCGGTGCGGCGGTTGCCTGGCTGCCGCAGGGAGCGGTGGAGCCGGCGGCGCTCGCGGTGTCTGGCGACGGAGTCGATGCCGTCGTCGAATATGTGCCCCGTGTAAGCCGCGAGCCTGTCGGAGACGCGCAGGTGGAAATCGGCGGCATCGGCGGCATGGTCAACCAAGACGCCCTGGGCTTCTTCGTCGTGACGATGCTCAGCGAGGACGGCGCAGCGGCCCAAGACGGCAGGCTGAAGCCCGGCGACCGGCTGCTCGCGATCAAGCCGCGGCCCGAAGGGGGGTTTGTGCCGACGAAGGGCCACGACGTGCAGACCGTGATGAACCTGATGCGGGGCCGCGTGGGGTCGCAGGTGGTGCTGCGGGTGGCGGCGGCGGATGGCGAACCCCGCGACATCGACCTGCGGCGGGGCCTGATCTATGTGGCCGGCCGCGACATTCTGGACCAGGCGCTGGCGACGCACGTGCGGCTCGCGTCTCCGGCGGTCGTGAAGCCGGAGGACTCCGTCAACTATCCGTCGCTGGCGATTCTCCGGAGCGGCGACGTGGTGCCGTGCGCGGTGGATGGCATGGATGCGAAAGGGATGCGGATCCGCACGCCCGTGGCCGACGGGGGGGCGAACGACGACATCATGGTCTCCGAGACGCTCGTGCAGGCGGTCGAACTCGATCCCTCCGTGCCGGCCCGAGGAATCGAGAAGCCACGACTCGACCGGCTGCTGATGCTGCCGCGTTCCCAGCGGGTGGCCCCGCCCACGCACATGGTGCGGCTTCGTGATGGCGACTACCTGCGGGGTAGGCTCGAGTCGCTCGACGACACGACGCTCGTGCTCGATGTTCGCGGCGAGATGAAGCGGCTGCCGCGGAACGCGGTCGCCCGCGTGATCTGGCTTCATCCCGAGGAAGACTCCGCAGACGCCCCGCCGCGGGCAGCGGCCCCCGATCCTGTGGGCCTCCTCGTTCAGGGGGTGGCTGAGGGGCGCCGCGTGACGCTCGTGGCCGAGGGGTTGGCCGAGGGGGCGATTCGCGGCACGAGCCCGGCCCTGGGGCCGGGCAGGATCGATCTCAAGGGTGTCGACCGCCTGCTTCTTGGCCGTGCCATCGACGGCGAAGCCGACCAACTGCCCTATCGGCAGTGGAAACTACGGCCCGCCCCGGAGCCGAAGGCCCTTCGCGAGGCCGCGGCAGTCAAGTGATCGGCCACAGCGGCCGATCCTTTTGTGGCCGCCGACCGTAGACTAGAGCATGTGACGGTCGAGCGCCCGGCCGCATCGCGGGAGGGTTTTGGACATGCCGGGAAATCGCGCCGAAGGCTCGTCGCGGGAAACGCCGACCCGAAAGCGGTCCGGGGCAGGTCGCCGTCTGGGCTGGCCGGCTGTTTGCGCGGTGATGCTCTGCGCCGCCGTGGCCGCATTCCCGGTCGCCGCGTACGACGTCGTCGGCTACACCGCCGCCGCCAACAACCGGTTTTCGAGCGGCTTTCCGGCCGCACCGGTGACCAACACCAGCGGTTCGTTCGTCGGCTTGCCGTATTCCTGGCTCGGCGTGGGCTGGGCGACCAGCGACCCGACCAAGGGCTTCGGGTTCCTCACGCCCAAGCACTATCTTGTGGCCAAGCACTATGGCGGGGCAGCGACGATCAATCTCTTGGCCGCCGGCGGCCAGGTGATCACGGGCACGCAGGCGTCGGTCACCGACACCGGCTACGGATTCACGAATGGCGGCACGCAGCCAGCCGACATCGCGATCGGCGAACTCACGGCGTCGCTGCCGGCGGCCTACGGTCTGCCGCGATACGGCGTGTTCGACGCCAACACGTCGTCCACCACCAACTCCAGCTACGCCGGCCAGCCGTTGATGGTCTACGGCCGCGGGCCCGACGGCACGCAGAGCCCACGGATGGGGCCGGCGACAGTCGGCGGTGCGTTCGCCTGGAATGTCTCAGGCTCGTCTTCCTACATCGGTTCGACCGTCGCCACCGGAACGCTCCAGGTTGGTGACTCGGGAAGTCCCACCTTCATCCGCTGGACGAACCCGAACGGTGCGGCCGAGATCACGATCATCGGCAACAACGCAGCCACCGATTTTACGAGCGTCAACATCTACAACTTCCTCGGCGCCGCCGCGGTGATAAACGCGGTGAACGCGCTCACCACGCCCGACGGCTACGCGCTGAAGATCGTCGGCACGCCGACGAACACCTG
>JBAXOU010000184.1:0-6726 GCA_037133115.1 Planctomycetota bacterium
GAGTTCCTCTACGTCTGCGGCTATCAAGACGTGAAGTGCTTCGCGAAGCTCACGCCTCAGGGCGAGATCGTCTGGTTCCGCAAGGCGCCGATGGAGTCGGGCTGCTACGCAGCGGGCGAAGACACTTCGACCACGAAGAACTGGACCCGCCAGGGCTTTTTGCCCACCAACTTCGCCTTCGTGGATGACGGCGGCTTCCTGCTCGCCGACGGCTACGGCTCGTTTCGGATCCACCGTTACGACAAAGATGCGAAATGGCTCTCGTCATTCGGCGGCGAGGGGGAGGGCAAGGGCACGTTCAACACGCCCCACGGGATCTGGATCGACCGCCGTGAGGGCCACGAGCCGACGATCGTGGTCTGCGACCGGGCCCACAACACGCTCCAGCTCTTCTCCCTCGACGGAACCTATAAGGAGACGATCTCGGGCTTTGGATTGCCGGCGAACATCGACACCTGGAAAAATCTGATGCTCGTGCCGGAACTCAAGGCCTGCGTGACGATCCTCGGCCCCGACAACAAGCCTGTGGTCCAGCTCGGCCGTGCGGTCGAGCGGCTCGACGAGATCAAGGACCTACGGTCACAGCCCGACAAGTGGCTCGACGGCCAGTTCGTCCATCCACACGACGCCTGCTTCAGCCCGACTGGCGACATCCTCGTCGCCGAGTGGGTTGGCACCGGCCGCGTCACGAAGCTCGAACGGGTCTGATACAGCCACGCCGCCCCGGGGAGCCGGCCTGATGCGCAGCTTCGACGTGATCGTCGCCGGGGCCGGCGGCATGGGAACGGCCGCCGCCGCGCACCTCGCCCGCCGCGGCGCGAGCGTGCTCGCCCTCGACCGCTTTCCGCCGGGCCATGCCCGGGGCAGTTCACACGGCCAGACGCGCCTCATCCGACTCGCCTACTTCGAGCATCCCGACTACGTGCCGCTGCTGCGCCGGGCCCGCGAGTTGTGGCGTGTGCTCGAACACGATTCGGGCACGCCGCTCCTCACCGAGTGCGGCCTGCTTTCGTCGGGGCCTGCCGATGGCGACGTGATCGCGGGCACGCTCCGCTCGGCGCGGAAGCATGGCCTCACCGTCGAGCGGATGCCGGCCCGCGAGGCGATGCGCCGCTGGCCCGCGTTCGCGATCCCCGAGGAGTGGGATTCCGTCTTCGAAGCCGAGGCTGGCCACCTCGCGGTGGAGGCCTGCGTGCGGGCCCATGCCGAGGTGGCCGTGCGGCGCGGAGCCACGCTTGAAGCCGATCACGACATCCGCGGCTGGCGGATGGAAGGTGGCTCGGTCCTCGTGGAAACCTCGCGGGAAACAGTCGCGACCAATCGCCTCGTGCTCTGCCCGGGACCGTGGGCGGCCGACCTGCTGCGGCTGCCCGCCATTCCGTTCACGGTGCTCCGCAAGTCGCTCTTCTGGTATCCGCCGTCGGCAGGCCTCTCCGCAGCCGATGCCGCGGCCCTGCCCACCTTCGCCTTCGACACGCCCCGCGGATTCTTCTACGGATTTCCGGCGCTCGATGACCGGGGGCTCAAGTTCGCCGAACACACGGGCGGCCGAGTGGTCTCCGACCCGCAGCATGTCGATCGCGCGATCGACGCTGCGGAGCAGGCCACCATCGAGGGCTGGCTCGCCGACCATCTCCCAGGCGTCGGCCGCACGCGGACCGCGCACGAAGTCTGCCTCTACACGATGTCGCCCGACCACCACTTCGTGGTCGGCCTCCATCCTGCGCACCCGCAGGTCGCCGTCGCCGCCGGCTTCTCAGGCCATGGCTTCAAGTTTGCGAGTGTGATCGGCGAAGTGCTCGCCGACCTCGCCCTCACCGGCACCTCGCCCCATGACATCGGCTTTCTCTCGCCGCTGAGGTTTTCGGCATGAGCCGGTCCTGCACGGCCGCCTGGACGATGCTCGGCGTGTCGTGCTTGGTCGCAGCAGCCCAGGCACAGCCTCACGCCGCCACCGGCATCTCGGGCATCCACCCACACCTCGCGATGGACAGCGCCGAGGGAGAATGCGGCACCGGCGCGGTCGTGCCCTGGGCGGGCGGGTTGTGGGTGGTCACCTACGGGCCGCATCTGCCCAAGGGCTCGTCCGACAGGCTGTATGAAATCGCCCCCGACCTTCACCGCACCGTCCGACCCGAGAGCATCGGCGGCACGCCCGCCAACCGAATGATCCACGACGAATCGAGGCAACTCTTCATTGGTCCGCACGTGATCGACGAGCGAGGAGCCGTCCGCACGATCCCGTACGCCCGCATGCCGGGCCGGCTCACCGCCGTCGCCCGCCATCTCACCGATCCTGCCGGCAAGGTCTACGTCGCCACGATGGAAGAAGGGCTCTACGAAGTGGATGTCCGCTCGCTCGCTGTTCGCGCGTTGATCCGCGACGGCAACATGCCGCTGCCGAAGGCCGGCGAACACGACGACCTCGGCGATGTCGTCTCGCAGCTTCCCGGCTACCACGGCAAGGGCTGCTACTCGGGCCAGGGCCGCGTCGTGTATGCCAACAATGGCGACCGGGCGAAGGCCGCCCAGGCGATCCTCGGTGATCCAACCACGCCCAGCGGAGCACTCGCCGAATGGCGGCGGCCGGGCGATGACTGGTCGCTCATCCGCCGCAATCAGTTCACCGAGGTGACAGGCCCTGGCGGCATCCACGGCAACCGCCGCCCCGACACCGACCCGCTGTGGAGCATCGGCTGGGACGCCCGCTCGCTGATCCTGATGATGCTCGACGGCGGCACGTGGCACGCCTTCCGGCTGCCCAAGGTGAGCCACGCCTACGACGGCGCCCACGGCTGGAACACCGAGTGGCCGCGGATCCGCGAGGTGGGCAACGGCGATCTCCTGATGACGATGCATGGGGCGTTCTGGCGGTTTCCGCGGGAGTTCTCCGCCGCGGCGGCCACCGGCATCCGACCACGGTCGGCCTACCTCAAGGTGATCGGTGATTTCTGTCGGTGGGGCGACGACCTCGTCTTCGGCTGCGACGACGCGGCCAAGAAGGAGTTTCTGAACACGCGGAGCGTGAAGGGAGAGGTCGCTGGGCCGGAGCGGTCACATTCGAACCTCTGGTTCACGGAGCCCTCCCTCCCGGACCGCCTCGGGCCGCCGCATGCGTCTGGCGCCGTCTGGCTGCACGACGACATCGCCGCCGGCGCCACGGCTGAGCCACTGCTCGTGGCGGGCTGGGATCGAGGGAGCGTGTGGTTCGTCAACGGCGGCGATGAAGAGGCCCGATTCTCGGGCGACCTCGGCGACGTCGCTGTGCCGGCCCACGGATCGGCGCGCCGCCCGCTCCCGCACGACCTGGAATGGTTCCGCGTGACCGCCGTCACGGCCTGCCGCGATGCGAGCGTTGTGGTCACGCTTGCGTCGCGTGACGACCGTGGCGTGGAGCCCGACGCGATTTTTGCGGGCCTTGCCAGGATCGGTGACGCACCCGCATCCAGCGGCCTGCTCCACGCCGGCAGTGCCGGTGCCGGCACGCTCTCGCTCGTCGGCGACGCCAGCCTGCACGTGCTGGAGATGACTCCGGACGGCCACGGCATCGCCTCGCTGCGGCTCGTGACGAAAGACAACCCGCCGGTGGTCGAGTTCGTCCGCGAGAAGGTTGCGATCCCGCAGGACGCGATCACGATCGACGACGCGGGCGTGCTGGTGGTTGACGACCGCGGCCGCCGCTGGCGTCTGCCCAAGAACGGCGACGCGTTCGATGCCGACACCCGGGCCGGCCGGCTGCGGATCTGCCGCGAAGTGGTCACCGAGCGCGATCTCTTTCATGCGTGCGGCACGTTCTACGAACTCCCGGCCGAGAATGCGGATGGCTTCGCCGTCATCCGGCCGATCGCGTCGCACGGCTTCGCCATCGCCGACTACGCATCCTCCCGGGGGCTGCTCGTGATGGCCGGCCTCGAAGCCAACGCCGCCGCGGGGCCGCATGTCGTCCGCAGCGACGACGGCAAGGCCGCGGTCTGGGTGGGCACGATCGACGACCTCTGGCGTCTCGGCAGGCCGCGCGGCGAGGGGGGACCGTGGAAGAACGCGGTCGTGACGGCAGGCGTGCCGAGCGATCCATTTCTACTCTGGGGGTTCGCCGACCGCCGGCTCGCCCTCCAGCACTCCGATGCGGTGGCCGTCACGATGCGGGTCGAGCTGGATCTCACCGGCACGGGGCTGTGGGTGGTTCACGACACCGTGGTCGTGCCGCCGGGTGCCACCGGCCGCGAGATCGCGTTCGCTCCCGAGGTGCAAGCCCGCTGGGTCCGCGTGACCGCCGACCGCGAGTGCACCGCCACCGCCTGGCTCACGTACCGCTGACGACCCGAGCGCGCAGTTCTCGCAAGCCCAACGGCGTAAGCCGTGGGGACTCCCCGTGCGGAACGCGCTGTACGCGATGTCTGTTGGTGGTTCACCCCACGCCTCACGGCGTTGGGCTTGGACGGAGGCCGGAGTAAGCCGACCGGCCGTAAGGCCGCGGGCGTCCCTCGCCGGACGCGATGTCTGTTGGCGGTTCGCCCCACCTACCGCGACGGCCGCTGCCGCCAGGCCTCGGCGAGGGCCACGCCGCAGGCGACGCCCACATTGAGGCTCTCCACCGCGCCGGTGCCGGGGATCTGCACGCACTCCGCGGCCGCGGTCTCGATCGCCCGCGACACGCCCTCGCCCTCGCTGCCGAGCACGATCAAGACCTTGCCGCCGAGGTTTGCCGCCGCGAGCGGCTTGCCACGATGGCTCGACGTGGCCACGATCCGAAAGCCCGACTTCGCGAGCCGCTTCAGATCGGCCACCGGGTCGGTGAGGTCGCACACGGGCACAAACTCCGCAGCTCCTTCGGCCACGCGAACCGCCGCGGGCGAGAGCGGCGGCAACTCGCCGGCGCGGCCCACGATCGCCGCGGCACCGAAGTGGGCCGCCGTCCGCAGGATCGAGCCAAGGTTGTGAGGGTTTTGTACGCCGTCGAGGTAGACGAGCGGGCCGGGCGCTGCCGCCGCGGTCACGGTGGCGAGCAAGTTTTCGAGCGTCCACCGTGGCACGGCGGCGGCGAGGATCGCCACGCCCTCGTGATGGATCGACTTCGTGAGCCGCTCGAGATTCTCGTCGGCCACGATCTGAAAGCCTTTTCGTTCCCGTGCGCACCACTCGATGAGCTTCGCGAACTGCCGCCGGCGGCCTTCCGTGAGATACACCCGCACGATCGCCTGCGGCCGCTTCGCGAAGATAGCCTCGCAGGCCCGCAGCCCGTGAAACATCTCCTCGGCCTTGCCGCGATGCCGCCGCTCCGGCCGACCAGGCGGCTGTGCAGACGCCTGGCCTCGCTCTGGCACGGGCGGCCGAGGTCGCGCGTCCTTGCGCGAACCGTGGCCGGAAGGGGCTGGGCGCGGGCCGGGACGTTTGGGACGTGGCTTCTTCATGATGCCGCGAGTGTACCCACGCCTCACCGCCCGCCGCTTGGTAGATTGCCGGGATATTCCCCAAAAGAGGAGCGATTTTATGGGTGGCGTCTGCACGGCTTTGCCGACAGCATCATGGCGGGTCCTGGCCCTGCTGGCGGTGCTGGCATGCTGGAGACCAGCTGCTGCCGTCGAGCCCGAGCCAGTCGCCGACGCGCCGGGCCGCTGGAGCCGCGAGCAGGCGGCCGCCTGGTATGCCACCCAGCCGTGGCTCGTTGGCTGCAACTACATCCCCAGCACGGCCATCAACCAGCTGGAGATGTTTCAGGCCGATACGTTCGACCCCGAAACGATCGACCGCGAACTCGCGCTGGCGCAGGGCCTCGGCTTCAACTCCATCCGTGTCTTCCTCCACGACCTGCTCTGGCTCCAGGATCGCGAGGGTTTTCTGCGGCGGTGCGATGAGTTTCTGGCAATCGCCGACCGCCACGGCATCGGGGTGATGTTTGTGCTCTTCGATAGCTGTTGGCATCCGCAGCCGCGGCTCGGCCGGCAGCCCGAACCACTCCCGTTTACGCACAACTCGGGCTGGGTGCAGGGGCCCGGCGCCGAGGCGCTGCAGGACCCTGCAGCCCGCCTCCGGCTGCGGGCGTATGTGATGGGCGTGGTGGGCCGGTTTGCCGACGATCCGCGGGTGGTTGTCTGGGATGTGTGGAATGAGCCCGACAACCTCGACGGCGGCGGCGTGAAGCGGCCCGGCCTCGAACCGAAAAACAAGGTCGCCCTTGTCAACGCGCTGCTGCCCGAGGCGTTTGCGTGGGCCCGCGAAGCGAAGCCAACGCAGCCGCTCACGTCGGGCGTGTGGCGGGATTCCGACAATGTCTCGCGCCTCGATGACTGCAAGCGAATCCAGCTCGCCCACAGTGACGTCGTCAGCTTCCATTCGTATGGCGATGCCGCCTCGCTTGGCTGCTGCATCGAGAATCTTTTGGCCTACGGCAGGCCGCTGCTCTGCACCGAGTTCATGGCGCGGCCCAACAAGAGCACCTTCGAGCCTCATCTCGGGATCATGAAGGAGCGAAAAGTAGCCGCCTACTGCTGGGGCTTCATCAACGGCAAGTCGCAGACGATCTACCCATGGGATTCTTGGAACAAGGCCTACGCCGCTCCGCCGCCGGTCTGGTTCCACGACGTCCTCCAGCCCGACGGCACGCCGTTCAGCCAGGACGAGGTCGGGTTCATCCGCCGAACTACCGGCGCCAAGTGACGAAACCCCGCGGCCTCACGGCCGGTCGGTTTGAACACGAACCCCTGCGTGCGGGGACGCCCGCGGCCT
>JBAXOU010000185.1:0-6716 GCA_037133115.1 Planctomycetota bacterium
GCCCGGAGGGCCGCAGCGAACGTCCGGCGACGTGGCATGGGCGGCCCCGAGCCGCTGCGATGGACAGCCACAGGTTGAAAACCTGTGCTACGTGGGAGCCCCGAGCCGCCGCGGGAGCATGCATCACCGTCCGCCGGCTTCCTGCTCGAGCTCCCTCGCCATGTCGGCGATCCGCGAGAGCCAGTCCTTCGTCGTCAGCCGCGACTGGACAAACTCGGCCCAGATCGGGAAGGCCAGCGGGCTGATCCGCTGCGTGTCTACGATGCGGATGTCCTTGGTGGCGATCGCGTCGAGCGCTCCTGCGAGCCGGCGGAATTCGAACTGCTGTTCCAGCACCTCCCGGCGGGCCTGCGCGAGGAGCATGTTGCCGGCGTCGTGCTCGGCGAGCACGTCAAAAATGAGCCCGGCCGAAGCCTGCGTCTGCCGGTCGCTCTTTCGGGCGCCCGACACGAGTCCCGCCACGCGGGCGATCTCGCGGAAGTGGCGGCGGGCCATTTCGGTGGTGTTGAGGCAGGCGAGGAGATCCTCGAGCAGGTTCGCCGGCGAGAGCAGCCGCCGCCATGTTCGCTCGTCGGCGATGTCGGCGTCGCGGCCGGCCAGTTCAAAGCCCCAGTCGGTGCAAGCGAACGTGAGCGTGGCGGGCTTTGCCCGGGCGATCCGCCAGGCGACGAGTGCCGCGAGCCCCTCGTGCACGAGCCGGCCCTCGAAGGGAAAGACGAAGGCGTGGTGGCCGTCGCGGCCGGTCCAGCGCTCGATGAGCAGCGTGTCGTGGTCCGGGAGCCGGCTCCACCGCGACTGAATCTGGAGCAGCGGTAGCACCGCGGCCACCTCCCGTGGCGCCGCGGGTCCGCCGCCGGGCTGTGACGCGTTGCCGATGAGGTCGAGCACGGCGGAGGAGAGCAGGGTGGAGAGGGGCATCCGCCCGCCGTTCCACCGCGGCACCTGCAGGAACGCCGTGACGCGGCTCCGTTTGACCCAGGCGGTGAGGCCGTCGAACCGGAAGAGCACGAGCGGCCGGCCGGCAAAGAGAAACCGGTCGCCTTCGCTCAGCCGCGAGACGAACGACTCCTCGACCGTGCCGAGCCTGCCGCCGCGGAGCCATTTGACTTCGACCGTCGCGTCGCCCGCGATCGTGCCGATGCTCATGCGGTGGCGACGCGCGATCGCCTTACTGGCGACGTACCAGCGGCCAAATCGCTCGACGATCTTCGCGTAGTCGGGATAGGCGGTGAGGGCCGGGCCACCGTGAGCCGCGAAGTCGATCGCCCACGTCCACGAGGCGTCGTCGAGGTCGGCGAAGGCCCGCGTGCGGCGGACCTCGGCGAGCAACTCGGCCTCGCGGAAGCCGCCGCTGCAGGCCACGGTCACGATGTGCTGGGCGAGGCAGTCGAGCGCGGAGGTGAGCGGGCGGCGGGCCTCGACGGTGCCCTCGGCTACGGCGGCTCTTGCGGCGGCGCATTCGATCAGTTCCAGCGCGTGCGTGGGAACGCAGACGAGCCGGCTGGTCGCTCCCGGGGCATGGCCGCTGCGGCCCGCCCGCTGCAGCAGCCGGGCGATGCCCTTCGGGCTGCCGACCTGCAGCACCTGCTCGACGGGCCCGAAATCGACGCCGAGATCGAGGCTCGACGTGGCCACCACGCACTTCATCACGCCTTTACGAAGGCCGGCCTCCGCCTGCGTGCGGAGTTCGCGATCGACCGAGCCGTGGTGGAGGGCCATCGTCTTCTTCCAGGCGGGCCGCACCGCCACGATGGCGTCGAACCACCGCTCCGCCTGCGAGCGGGTGTTCGTGAACACGAGCGTGGTCGCGGCCCGATCGATCGCCGCCACCACCTGCGGCAGCAGCCGCATCCCCATGTGGCCGGCCCACGGAAATCGCTCCATGGGCTCGGGGATCAGCGTCTCAATGTCGAGCTTTCGGGGAATCGCCGCCGACACAAGGCGGGCGTTGGCCGCACGGGATGGACCAACGAGTGCGGCCACGGCGTCATCGAGGTTGGCGAGCGTGGCTGACAGCCCCCACGTCACGAGACTGGGCCGCAGCGACCGCAAGCGCTCGAGCGCGAGTTCCGTCTGCACACCCCGCTTCGTGGAGAGGAGTTCGTGCCACTCGTCCACGATCACGGTATCGAGCGAGGAAAAAACCTCGTGGGCATCGTCGAGGGAGAGCAGGATCGAGAGCGATTCGGGTGTGGTGACCAGCGCCGTCGGCCAGTTGGCGCGGAGCCGGCGACGGTCGGCGGCCGATGAGTCGCCGGTGCGGAGGCCGACCGACCAGCCGGGGGCGACGGGGTGTGGCTTCGCGAGCGGTTCTTCCAGGGCGCGGACGGTGTCGGCGGCGAGGGCGCGAAGCGGCGTGATCCACACGACGCGGAGGCCGGACGCCTCGCCGCCACTCTCGGCCGCGACTGCCGTCGAGCGGGCGACCGCCCCGAGCCACGCCGCAAGCGTCTTGCCCGTGCCGGTCGGCGCGTGGAGCACGCCGCTCGTGCCAGCGGCGACAGCCCGCCAGACCTCTTCCTGAAACGGAAACGGCTTCCAGCCGCGGGCTGCGAACCAGCCGCGGAACGGAGCCACGGCTTCGTCGTGGCCGGCGGTGAGGGCCGCGGGCGGTCGGCGTGATCGTGTTCGCGTGCCCACGGTACGGGCCATTCCGGCGGCTCCCCGATTCTCGAAACGAAGGGTCTTCCGCTAGTGTAGGCGGGCGACGAGCGCGAGACTCTTCCCCGTGACGCGTGGAGCCTGAAGGATGGACGATTCGCTGCGACGCTGCGTGGCCGAAGCGATTGGCACCTTCTGCCTCGTGTTCGCCGGCACGGCCGCGATCGTGGTGGATGCCGCCGGTGGCGGTGTGACGCACGTGGGCGTGTCGATGGTCTTTGGGTTGGTGGTGTTCGCGATGATCGCGGCGGTCGGCGACGTCTCGGGGGCTCACATCAATCCCGCGGTGACGTTTGGCTTCTGGCTCGCGGGCCGGTTTCCGGCGACTCGGATTACGGCCTATGTGGCTTCCCAGATCGTGGGCGGGTGCCTGGCGAGTGGCGTCGTCCACTTGCTGTTTCCGCTCGATGCAACGCTCGGGGCGACACGGCCGTCAGGGACAGTGGGCCAGGCATGGGCTCTGGAGGTGGTGCTGACCGCGATCCTGATGTACCTGATCCTCGCCGTCTCCTCGGGGAGTCGCGAGAAGGGGATCACGGCGGGGCTCGCGATCGGCGGCATGGTGACCCTCGGGGCGCTGCTGGGTGGGCCCGTGAGCGGGGCATCGATGAACCCGGTCCGCTCGCTCGCCCCCGCGGTAGTCTCGGGCCGCCTCGACCACCTCTGGATCTATCTCACGGCGCCGTTGGTGGGCGCTGCACTGGCGGTCGTCGCCTGTCGATATTCGCGGCCAGCGGTGGTCGCTATTTCGCATCCCGGATCAGGAAGCCCAATCGCGTAAGCGATGGGGGTTGGTTGACGTTGGACCTAGCGCCTGGTGGTGGTTTGCCCCACGCCTCACGGCGTTGGGCTTGGACGGACTTCGTACAAGCCGCAGGCCGTAAGGCCTCGGGCGAGTCACGCTGGACGCGGCGATGGTTGGCGGTTCGCCCCACGCCTCACGGCGTTGGGCTTGGACGCACGTGCGCGCGAGGATCACATGTCTCACGTATTACTCGTGATCGGTGATCATCCGCCTGAGGTCGGCGAGAGTGCCTGCGTCGGCGGGATCCTTGTCTTTCCGCCAGCGGACGATCCGCGGGAACCGCACTGCCACGCCCGACTTGTGCCGGGTCGAGAGCGAGACGCCCTCGAAGGCCAGTTGCAGCACGACCGTGGGCCGGCAGATTCGCACCGGGCCGTGTTTCTCGAGCGTCGTCGCTCGCACGATCCGGTCGAGTTCCACGATCTCGGCGTCGGTGAGCCCGGAATAGGCCTTGGCCACGGTCACGAGTTTGTCGTCGTCCCAGAGGCCGAGCGTGTAGTCGCTATGCAGACCCGCCCGGCGGCCGTGGCCCGCCTGGGCGTAGAGGAGCACGGCGTCGATCTCCAGGGGCTCGACCTTCCACTTCCACCAGTCGCCTCGCGTGCGGCCCGCGGCATACCCGCTCGCGAGCCGCTTGAGCATCAGGCCCTCGACGCCGCGGGATCGCGACTCGGCCCGCTGGGCTGCGAGATCGGCCCACGAGCCGCCCGCCACGAGCGGCGAAAGGAAGAGGTGGGAAGCGTCGGCCGGGGCAGTGCCTCCCAGCAGGTCGGTGAACGGCGTTGCCACAATCTGCTCCAGCCGCCGCCGCCGCTCCGCGAGCGGCATCTCCCGCAGGTCCGTGCCCTCGGCCTCGAGCAGGTCGTAGGCGACGAACAGGCACGGTATCTCGGCGAGGATCTTCTTCGTGATGGTCTTGCGGCTCGCCCGCTTCGAGAGCATCGCGAACGGCAGCAGCCGGCCGTCGCAGACGGCGAGCAGTTCGCCATCGAGCACGGTGCCCGGCGGCAGCGCGGTGGCCGCGGCCACGATCTCGGGAAAGGCGTCGTTCACCAGTTCCTCGCCGCGGCTCCAGACGGTGGTGTCGGTGCCGCGGCGAACGATCTGGGCCCGCATGCCGTCCCACTTCCACTCGGCCTGCCACGCGGCCACGTCGCCGAGGTCCTCCGCCACGTCCTCGACGGCAGTGCGGTCGAGGGCCGAGGCAAGAAAGAACGGATAGGGCCGCCGGCTGTCGGCGGCGGTCGCTTCCGCCGTGAGCAGCCGCGCGAAGGCGGCGGCGTCGGCCGGTAGGTTGCCCATCAGGCGATGGGCCATTTCGGCCTGATCGATGCCCGCGACCTCGGCGAGCGCCCGGGCCACGAGCGTGCGCGACACGCCCACGCGGAGCCCGCCGGTGAGCAGTTTGTGCCAGACGATTCGCTCGCGGGGGGCGAGCCGCCGCCAGACCTCCGTCACCACCTCCCGCGTGCGGGCGTCGTCGGCGCCGCGGAGATCGTGGATCGTGGTCCGCATGAGCTCAGCGAGCCCAGGATCGGTCGTTGCGTCGGCGGCGGCTTCTGGAGCAGGCAGGACGAGCGCGAGCGTCTCGGCGAGGTCGCCGACGTGCGCATAGCACTCCTCGACGAGCCATGCCGGGTAGCCCGTCACATCGGCTGCCCATTCGCGGAGCTGGCTCGTGGAAACGCTCCGTAGCTGTCGTCCGCCCGCGAGCACGGCGAGGGCGGCGGCCGCGTCGGCCGCGGGCGCCGATGCGAAGTAGTCGCGGAGGGCCGCGACCTTCTCGGAGGTGCTGGTCGTGGCGTCGAGCCGCCAGTAGAGATCGGTGAAGGCCTTCATGCGTCGGCCTCGGTTGCGGGTCTCCCGAAGATCCCGGGCGAGGGCGTCGCTCAGGCCGCGGGTCACGGTATTGGAAACGGCCGTCCACATCCGGCCATGCGCGACGAGTGTAGCGAAGCGGCCGAGCCGCCCCCAAGGGGGGGCTGGGGCGCAGCGGACACGACTCGCCTCATTCCCTGCGCGAGAAACCGATGACACCATCCGCGCCGCGGCCCGCGAGCAGCTCGCGCGGATCCGGCCGTGAACGCTCGGCCAGGCCGGCCGCGTGAGAGGGATCACGCCGGCCGACCTCGCGCTCGTCCATCTCGAAGGCCGCGGCGAGTGAAGATCGTCCACATCACTGCCGGGGCCGGCGTGTGGCGCATGACTTGCCAAAATCAGCCGGATGAGCGAGAGCAGCCGCTCGTCGGCGATCACCCGCGCGATCGTGCCCAGGAGCGGCGTGTGGCTCACCGACGGAAAACACCGCTGGATGTCGCACGACAGCGCCCACGGATGGTGCCCCGCTGGCCCGCCGCATCGCTGCATGCGTGCCCTTGCCGGGACGGCAGGCGTAGTTGTCGGCGACGAATCGCCGCGAGACGCTATGACGCCTCGTTCGGCATTCCCTTGAATGGCACGCTCGGAGTTGTGATGGTGGCGAAGAACCGAGGCCGGGTATGAACGGCAAGACCGGTGACGAAAGACCTCATTCGGGGCGGCGATGGCCGGTCAGTTCAGGGGGTTGGCGGCAACTGGAACCTGCCCGCCACCACGCCCTCGACCGAGATGTCTTCGTCCAGGGATTCCCAGCGCAGCGCCGTGCCGCCGACCTCCAGTCGCACCTCGGCCAACTCCACTTCACTCGCCTCCTTGAGCCGACGGAAACGATTCGCGGGAAAACCAATGATTCGTTGGTCGGTCAACTCCAGGTAGATGATCCGGCCCTCAGTCCAAGCTCTCGTCGCCACGGCTTCGGTTTCCTGGTGGATGGTGCTCATGGTATTTCTCCAGCAAGGACGGTAAAGGTGACAACCACCAAAACTGGGCAGGCGGCATGTTTCGCTCGCGACCGATCCTCGATCGAACTCTAGCTTTCGTCGGGGAGTGAGTCGTCGGGTGAAGCCCACGGTTGGCACGGATGGCCCGCGGGGTGCCTTGGCCGCTTTAGCTCCGCCAGGCGGATGAGGCAACTGCGGCCAAGGCGGCGTCGCGGCGACTTCCCCGCAGCTTCCTTACCCAGATTTGGTGGCTGTCACCTTTTTCCCTTTTTCCCTCATATCCCCTGGTGCAAGACCTCCAACCCGGTCAGGCTGGAGTTGCACCGCGCCGCCGGCCTCAGGCGGCGGCACGCCGCCTGCGGGCCAGCCGGCGCCAGCCGAGCATCGCGAGGCCGATCCCGGCCGCCGCGATCGACGAGGGCTCCGGCACC
>JBAXOU010000186.1:0-6701 GCA_037133115.1 Planctomycetota bacterium
TAGCCGCAGGTTGGTAACCTGCGATTCTTGGGCACAGGTTGGCAACCTGTGCTACGTGGCAACCTGTGCTACTTCCAGTCCAGGGCCACGTCGAGCCACGGGGCATCGTGTGTCGGCCAGCCGGTGCTGACCCGGTCTACGCCCGTCGCCGCGATCGCGGCGACCGTCTCCAGGCGAATGCCCCCCGAGGCTTCGAGCACCACCAAGGGCGCCCGTTCGTTTCGCAGGGCGACGCACCGGGCGAGTTCATCCACGCCCATGTTGTCGAGCAGCACGACGTCGGGGCCCGCGTCGAGCACCGGGCCGAGTTGCTCGAACGCGTCGATCTCCACCTCAACCACCATCGCCCCAGCCCGCGCCGGCGGAAACGTCTTGCTCAGAAACGTGCGGCTCGTCCGCACTGCCTCGGCTGGTGAGACACCCTCGGCTGCCGCGGCGGCAAGGTGGTTGTCCTTGATCAGGATCGCGTCGTAGAGCCCGAGGCGGTGATTCCATCCGCCCCCCATCCGCACGGAGTATTTGTCGAGCAGCCGCCAGCCCGGCACCGTCTTTCGCGTGTCGTAGACACGGCAGCGCGTGCCGGAGACGGCATCGACCAGCTTCCGCGTGGCGGTCGCCACCCCCGACATCCGGCCGAGCAGGTTGAGGATGGTCCGCTCGGCAACCAGCACGCTCCGGGTCGGGCCCGCCAGGGTGGCGACGGTCTGCCCGGCGGCCACCACGGCACCGTCTTCCACCCGCGAACGAAACGCCAGGCCCGGGTCGGCGGTCTCGGCCACCACAGCCGCCGCCGGCAGGCCGGCGATCACTCCCGGCTTCCGGGCCACCACGGCCAGTTCGCTGCGAGCATCGGGGGCCACGAGGCCGATGCTCGTCCAGTCGCACTCGTGAGCCAGGTCTTCGAGGAACCAGTCGGCGGCGAGGCGGGCCACGTGCGCGGCGAGCCGCTCGTCCCAGGAGACCTGGTGAAACTCAGGGGCTGTCAGGGCGGCACGACTCGTGTGGGGGCTGTTCATGGGGCGGAACCGACGGTGAGCGGGCGGATTGTCGCGTATCCTATCAGGGGTCTCCAGCCGTCCAGATTCATCCCGCCGGAAGCCCGATGCCAACCGACATCACCTCCGCAGGCCCGCTGCCCGTCCGCTCGCAACGGGTGCTCGCCGTCGCGATCGCCGCTTCGCTCACGGGCATGGCGGTGTGGTATGTCGCGCAGGGCGGGCTGTCAGGCTGGCTCGTGCCCCACGACACGCCACCTCCCGCCTCAGGACGGTTCACGCTCAACGTCAACGACGCGGGCGTCGACGAACTCGCCGTGCTCCCCGGTCTCGGCCCCGCCACCGCCCAGCGGATCGTCGACCATCGCCGCGAACACGGGTCGTTCATCAGCCTCGAAGGCCTACTCGACGTGCCGGGCATCGGGCCGGCCACCCTCGAGTCCATGCGGCCGCACCTGCGGCCGATCCGCCGCCGCGAGCCGACCCCATGACGCCTGATCAGGCCAGCCTGCAATCCGGCGTCTTCGAACTCGTCGCCCCCTACGAACCGGCCGGCGACCAGCCGGCGGCGATCGACGCGCTCGTCCGTGGGATTTCCGAGGGGCGTAGCTCGCAGGTGCTGATGGGCGTGACGGGCTCGGGCAAGACCTTCACGATGGCCAACGTGATCGCCCGCGTGGGCCGGCCCACGCTCGTGCTCTCGCACAACAAGACGCTCGCTGCCCAGCTGTATGCCGAGTTTCGCGACTTCTTCCCGCACAACGCCGTCCACTACTTCGTCAGCTACTACGACTACTACCAGCCCGAGGCCTACATTCCGCAACGCGACATCTACATCGAGAAGGATGCCGCGATCAACAAGGAGATCGACCGGCTCCGGCTCGCGGCGACCAGCGCCCTCGTCAGCCGCCGTGACGTGGTGGTGGTGGCGAGCGTGTCGTGCATCTACGGCCTCGGCTCGCCCGACGACTACCGCGCGATGGTGGTCGGCCTCGCCAGCGGCATGACGCTCTCCCGCGACCAGCTCCTCGAGCGGCTCGTGGCTGTCCACTACGAGCGGACCGACGTGGCCCTCGACCGCGGGAAGTTTCGCGTCCGCGGCGACTCCGTCGACATCTGGCCGCCCTACGACGAGCTCGCCTGTCGCGTCGAGTTCTGGGGAGACACGATCGAGTCGATCGCGATCGTGCATCCCACCAGCGGCGAGGTGGCTGCGAAGAAGGACGAGATGTATTTCTACCCGGCCCGGCACTTCGTGATGCCCGGGGACCGAATCAAGGCGGCCGTCTCCTCCATCAAGGCCGAGCTCGACCAGCGGCTCGAGGAACTCAAGAGCCAGGGCAAGCTCCTGGAGGCCCAGCGGCTCAACGCCCGCACGCGGTTCGACATCGAGATGCTCCTGGAGGCGGGCTTCTGCCCGGGCATCGAGAACTACTCGCGGCTGCTCTCGGGCCGCGAGCCCGGCAGCACCCCGGGCACGCTCTTCAACTATTTCCCGGAAGACTTCCTGTTCTTCGTGGACGAGTCGCACGTCACCGTGCCGCAGGTCCGGGGCATGTATGCCGGCGACCGCAGCCGCAAGATGACGCTCGTGGACCACGGCTTCCGGCTCCCCAGCGCGCTCGACAACCGGCCGCTGATGTTCGACGAGTGGGAGAAGCGGCTACACCAGACCGTCTTCGTGTCGGCGACGCCCGCCCCCTGGGAGCTCGGCCGCACCGGCGGCGAGGTGGTGGAGCAGGTGATCCGCCCCACCGGCCTGCTCGATCCCGTGATCGAGATCGTGCCCGCGAAGCAGCAGGTGGTGCACCTCTCGGGCGAGATCGAGAAGGTGGTCGCCGCCGGCCAGCGGGTGCTCGTGACCGCGCTCACCAAGAAGCTCGCCGAGGACCTCTCGACCTACTTCCAGGAGCGGAAGGTCCGCTGCCGCTGGCTGCACAGCGAGCTCGACGCCTTCGAGCGGGTGGAACTTCTTCGGGAGCTCCGCGAGGGGAAGTTCGACGTCCTCGTGGGCGTGAACCTGCTCCGCGAGGGGCTCGATCTGCCGGAAGTGTCCCTCGTGGCGATCCTCGACGCCGACAAGGAGGGCTTCCTGCGGAGCGAGACGTCGCTGATGCAGACGATCGGCCGCTCTGCCCGCAACGTGGACGCTCGCGTGATCCTCTACGCCGACACGGTGACGGAGTCGATGCGGCAGGCCGTGGACGAGACCCGCCGCCGTCGGGCCCTGCAGGAGGCGTACAATCGCGAGCATGGCATCACGCCGGAGACCATCCGCAAGGAGATCCGCGCGGGGATCGAGTCGGAGGCGGCCTCGCGGGCAGTGGCGTTTGAGGCGGTGGGTGCCGGCGACGATTCGCAGCGGCGGGCCGCAGAGGTGGTTGAGCAACTCGAGGCCGACATGATGCAGGCCGCGGCGGAGCTCGACTTCGAGCGGGCCGCGCGGATCCGCGACGAGATCGCGGCCCTGCGCGACGGGAGACCTCGGGGAGCGAGGTCCACCGGGCCGCGCGGCCGCAAGGGCAGGGGAGCGGGCGGCGGCCGGATCCCCAAGCCGAGGTCGATCTGACACCACGCCCGGACATGCCCGATGCCGAACTCTCAACGCCTGCCACCATCGACCGCCGCGCCCCCGCCGGAGACTCTGGCGACAAAAGCCGTGCTCCACGATCCCGCCGCGCTCGCCCTCAAGCAGTCGGAACGCGACCTGCAGCGTGAGCGCGGCATGCTCCGCCGGCTGATCGACATCCAGGAGAAGGAGCGGCAACTCGTTTCCTACGAAATCCATGACGGTTTGGCGCAGTACGTCGCCGGCGCCATCATGCACCTCGAGGCCCACCTGCACGACCTCGAGGGTCGCGAGCCGAGGGACTTGATGGAGGGCTTGCGGCTGCTCCGGGCAGCCGCCGAAGAGTCGCGGCGGCTGATCGGCGGCCTGCGGCCTCCGGCCCTCGATGAACTCGGGATCGTCGCGGCGATCGAGTCGCTCGTCGCCGACGCCCGGATCGAGATCCCGCAGGTCATGTTCACGCATGGCCTGCCCGACGGTCGGCTGCCGGCACCCTTGGAGACCGCGATCTTTCGCGTGGTGCAGGAATCCCTGAACAACGCCCGACGACACGCCAAGGCGCGATCGACGAGCGTCACCATCGAACAGGCCCCCGGCGGCGTGCATGTGTGCATCCGCGACGACGGCCGGGGGTTCGACCTCGCACAGGTGCCAGACGACCGCTTCGGGCTCGAGGGCATCCGGCAACGCTGTCGCCTCGCGGGCGTGGAGCCGCGAATCGAGTCCGCACCAGGCAAGGGCACGGTCATCGACGTCGTGCTGCCGCTCGAGGGGCTCGGGGCCTGAGGGCCGGCGTCAGGCCGCGGCCTTCCGGAGACCCTCGATCGACCGGCCCAGCCGGCGGCGGCTCCCGGTGGCACCGGCCGTCGCGAGCGTGGCCGTGGCGGCTGCCGAAGGGGCCTCGAGCACGGTGGGCTGCCTGGTCTCCGAGAGCCGATCTCGCAGCGTCTGGGCGAGCGTGGCACCGAGATCCTCGTCGCGGCTTCTCGTGCCGACGTCGTCGATGGCATCGGCCAGTCCGAGCACCACTGCCTGCCGCACACCTTCGCGAACCCACTGGAAGAAACTCATCGCTACAGCCTCCCTGAAACACCGCCTCATGGCCGGGTGACGGCACCGCACGGTGCGGCCACAGAGGTCGTATCGACCGGTCAGCCCCTGGGCTGCACGCGACCGGCCCGACGGGCGGGAACCGGACTCTGGGAAGGCTCTGCGGCTCCCGAAGACTCTGGCACCCTCGTGATGCAGATCAGGCAGATGTCGTCGCTCTGGGGCTCTCCGGCGGTGTGCCGGGCGACATCGGCGAGGATCCGCCGGCCCGCGTCGGCCGCCCCGGCACCGCCGGCCTGCAGCGTCGCCTCGAGCCGGTCGAATCCGTAACACTCCTGATCGCGGTCGAGCGCCTCGCTGATCCCGTCGGTGAACAGCACGAGCGTGGCTCCCGGCGGGAGCGGCACCTCGCACGTTTGAAAGCAGGCTCCCGGGTCGGCCATGCCCAGCGGCAGCCCACCGAGACCATCGGCGACCATGCTGACGCCGCCCGACGGACCCCGCAGGAATCCGGGAAGGTGGCCGGCGTTGCAGACCGTCGCCACGTGCCGACGTGGATCGAGCACGACCACGACCAGCGTGGCGAAGCGGTCGTCCCAGCCGCCGCGGAGGAAGCTCTCGTGGATCCGCGCCACCGCCGCACCGAGGTCGGGCTCGCTGGCGAGGCAGTAGCGGACGTCGGCGGAGAGCGCCGCCATCAGCAGCGCCGCCGACACCCCCTTGCCGGAGACGTCGGCCAGGACGATCGCCAGCCGGTCGTCGGCGAGCGGCACATAGCCGAAGAAATCGCCCCCCACGTGACGGGCCGACTCGTAGAAATCGAAGACCTCGTAGCCGGGAAGCTCGGGCGGCCGCGAGGGCAGCAGGCCCTGCTGCACGCGATGCGCGAGTTCGAGATCGCGGGCGAGCTGCTCGCGGGCCACCCGCTCGTCGTGGGCCAGCGCCTGCTCGATGGCCTGCGACGCCTGACCGGCCACGCCGGCGAGCACGTCGAGATCGGCCTCCGTGAAGCCGGGGCTGATGTCGCGGGAATCGACCTGCACCACGCCCATCAACCCGCCGTCGGCCCGCTCCACCGGCACGCACATCACCGACCGGATGCGGCAGTCGAGGATGCTCTCGTTGTCGCGAAAGCGGGTGTCGGCCGCGGCGTCGGCCGAGAGCACGGCGCGACGGCTCTCGGCCACCATCGTCACGAGCGAGAGGCTGACCCGGAGGGGAGACGTAACGGCTGCCTGCTTCACCCGCTGAGCCCGTACCGCCAGCCGGCCCGATTGCGGATCAACCAGGAGCACGAAGCCCCGCTCCGCCTGCGGAAAGGCTTCGAGCAGCCCGTCGAGCAGCCGCGGCAGCACGTCCTCGGCCGCCACCGACGCCCCGATCGCGCGGTTGAGTCCGAGCACTGCCCGAAGCTTTGCCTCCGCGTGCAGCCCCAACCCGTCGCCCCCTGGCTGCGGCAGATCGAGCTGCGAGACGATCACACCAGACGATTCGCCGTCGAGGATTACGTGCCCCGTGCCGGTTGCGGCTGCCAGGCTGGTCGCAGTTCGCGGCCGCCTGCGGTTCGACTCCCCGAACACGAGCTTCTGGCCGCAGACGCCGATCTCGTCGCCGTCTTCGAGCCGGCGGCGGGCCGCCAGAGGCAGGCCATTGATCAGGGTGCCGTTGCGGCTCTGGAGATCCTCGATGAAGGCCCCCTCCGGAGAGAAGGTGACCACCGCGTGCTGCCGGCTGACCGCCGCGGCATCGAACACGATCTCGCAGCCGGGATGGCGACCGATGATGGTCCGGCCCTCGGCCAGCGGGAACCGAGTCACGCGGCGGCCGGCGGTGACGAGATCGAGAAATGGCACGGGGCGAGAAGCCGGTGGCATTGGGGGAACCGCACGAAATCGATCGATTCGCAGGGACCACCGTGGCGGAGGATCCGGAATTGCCCGACGCGACCGCCGCGGGTAATCTGCGAACTCCAACGCACGTTGGGGAATGGTGTAACGGTAGCACGACTGGCTCTGAACCAGTTAGTCTAGGTTCGAATCCTAGTTCCCCAGTCTTTACCCTCACGCGCCGGGGGGCTTGGCCGGCGG
>JBAXOU010000187.1:0-6664 GCA_037133115.1 Planctomycetota bacterium
AGTTGCCCGTCGCGCACCCGTCCCGCAGCCGGCTTTGGCTCATCCGGTATGAGGCGACGTGGCAGGCGCGTGGTGACCGCCTACGGCTCGCCGGCGAGCAGTTTTCGAAATGCAGCCTCATCGAGCACGGGCACGCCGAGCTTCGTCGCGGTGGCGAGTTTGCTGCCCGCCTCCTCCCCCGCAACGAGATAGTCGGTCTTCTTCGACACACTCGACGACGCTCGGCCGCCCGCCTTGCGGATCGCCTCCTCCGCCTCCTGCCGCGAGAAGCCGGTGAGTGTGCCGGTGACGACGAGCGTCTTGCCCACGAGCGGCCCCCCCGCCACGCGGTCGGCGGTGGGCACGTCGAGTTGCACGCCCGCGGCACTGAGGCCGGCGATCGTCTGGCGGCCGTAGTCGCTCTGCAACCACGCGTGCACGCTCCGCGCGATGATCTCGCCGATCTCAGGCACGTTGGCCAGATCCTCGGTCGAGGCGGCCTGCAGCTTCTCGATCGCCGGAAACCGCTCGCAGAGGAGCGTGGCCACGCGGGGCCCGACGTGCCGGATGCCGAGTGCGTTGAGCACGCGAACGAGGCCGCGGGACTTGCTGGTGGCGATCTGCTCCACGAGGGCGGTCGCCGACTTCTTCCCCATCCGCTCCAGCGATTCGAGCTGTTCGGGAGTGAGGGCGTAGAGGTCGGCGTAGTCCTTCACGAGGCCGGTCGAGACAAGCTGCTCCACGAGCTTGTCGCCGAGCCCCTCGATGTCCATCGCGCCCCGTGACGCGAAGAACCGCAGCCGCTCGCGACAGCGGGCTGGGCAGTCAACGTTGGGGCAGCGGATGTAGACGCCCTCTTCATCCTTGACGACCGCGGTGCCGCATTCGGGGCACTCGGTCGGAAACGCCCACGGAGGCGAATGGCCCTCACGGAGATGTTTTTCCACGCGGACCACATGCGGGATCACCTTGCCCGCCTTCTCCACCACCAGCACATCGCCGATGCGGATGTCCTTGCGAGCGATCTCGTCAGCGTTGTGCAGGCTCGCCCGTCGGACGATCGTGCCCGCGAGTTCCACCGGCTCGAGGTCGGCCACCGGCGTGATCGTGCCGCCGCGGCCCACCTGCACGCGGATCCCGGCGAGCCTGGTCGTGGCCTCGAACTTCTCGAACTTCCAGGCGATCGCCCACCGCGGACTTTTGGCCGTCACCCCGAGGATCCGTTGCTGGTCAAACCGGTTGACCTTCACCACGAAGCCATCGACTTCGAAGTCGAGGTCGTGCAGTTCCTCGATCAGTTCCGTGCCCCGCTCCACGAGCGCGTCGAGCGAACCGAAGACCTGCGTGCCAGGGGCGACTGGCATGCCGGCCCGGGTCGCCCAGGCCAGGAGTTCGGTCTGCGATCCGGCCCCGAGGCCGGTCGAATCGCCCACGCCGTGGCAGAAAAACCGCAGCGGCCGCGCCGCGCATTCCCGCGGGTCGAGGAGGCGAATGCTGCCAGCAGCCACGTTTCGGGTGTTGGCGAACGGCGGCAGGCCTTCCCTCGCCTGCGTTTCGTTGAGCGCCACGAGGTCGGAGTTGGTCATGTAGACCTCGCCGCGGACCTCGATCGACTCCGGTGGTTTCGCCAGGCCGAGCACCAGGGGCACACCGTGGATCGTACGGACGTTATGAGTGACGTCGTCGCCCATGACGCCGTTGCCCCGCGTGGCGGCCTGCTTCAGCGCGCCGTTTTCGTACCGCAGTGACATCGCCACGCCGTCGATCTTGAGTTCCAGCACCCATTCGATCGGGTCGTTGTGGCCGGCGTCAGCGAGCAACTTTTCGACCCGCTTGCCCCAGACCGCCAGATCGTCGGTGCCATACGTGTTGTCGATCGACATCATCGCCACGCGGTGCCGAACCGACTGGAGCTCTGGCACCGGTTCGTCGCCCACCCGCTGCGTGGGGCTGTCGGGCGTGACGAGATCGGGGTGCCTTGCCTCGAGTACGCGGAGTTCGTCGACGAGCCGGTCGTACTCGCGGTCGCTGATCGCGGCCGCCGCCTCGACGTAGTACCTCCGGTCGTGCTGCCGGATCTCCTCGCGGAGTTTCGCGATCCTCGACGCGGCCGACACGGTCACGATCGGGTCGCCTCGGGTTCATTCACGGAGGCCGCGGCCCTCCGCTCGGCGTCGCGCGCGGCGCGGATCCGCTCCCCCTCCACGTGGTCGAGGCCAACCGCCCCAACCGTGGCGATGGCGAGCACCACGAGTTCGCCCACGAGCAGCGATGTGCCGTGGCGGTCCATGAACTGCTGGAGCGGGTGCGGCTCGCTGCCAGCGGTCTCGGGGCGGACTCCGCGGAGCACCGACACGCAGAAACTCGCCGCCGTGATCGTGAACGCGAAGCCCACGATGCCCAGCACCGGATAGAAGAGGTTACGGCGTGGGCGGGGCATGCGGCGGCTCCAGGGAACCTCCGCAGTATAGAGAGCCGCCGCCGACCGGTCAGGCGGCCTGTGAGCGGGCCAGGAGGTTCTTCGTGGCGGCGAGCACCGCGTCGACCTCAATGCCGTGCATCGACAGCATGTCGGTCTTGCGGTCTTCCCATACCGGTCGCAGCGGCGCCGCCGGTTCGACACAGGCGTGCTGCGGTCCGTAGGGGCCGTTGCGCGAGCCAGGCACGGGGCCGAAGAGGCCGACGCACGGCGTGCCCACGGCCGCAGCCAGGTGGAGCGGACCGGTGTCCCCGGAGACGAACACCCGGGCGAGGCGGGCGAGTTCGCCGAGGTCCTGGAGCGTGGTCGGCGGGGCCAGGATCGCGGCGCCGGGCGACGCCTCGACGATCTGCATGGCAGCGGCCTTCTCCACATCGCCGCCCCAGACAACCACCGACGGGATGCCGTCGCGGCGATGCAGCCCACGAGCCACGGCTGCAAAGCGTTCTGCGGGCCAGACCTTCGATTGCCAGCCCGCGCCGGGGTTGATGATGACGGGGGCCGCACCGAGCCGTTGCGACTGGAGCCATTGCTGCATTCGCAGCCGGCTTACCGGCCAATGGGGCATTTCGAAGTCGGGCATCGTGGCGACGATCCCAAGCGGCGAGAGGAGGTCGCAGTTGCGCTCAACGACGTGCGCGAGCGTGGTAGCCACCGGGTGCGTGTAGGCGAGCCAGGCATGCTCGCGAGACGACGGCCGGGCATGGCCGATTCGGACCGGGGCGCCGGAAAGCCACGTGGCCACACCGCTCTTGAGGAGCCCCTGCAGATCGACCGCCACGTCGGCGGCGAATGCTCTGAGTTGCCGCTTCAGCGAGAGCACCTGCGACGTCGACTTCAGCCAGCCCCGAGGCATCCGAAACAGATGGTCGATTGCCGGGTGGCCGGCGAGAACGTCGGCGGCACGGCCCTCCACCACCCAGCCGATCCGGCAGTCGGGGAAGGCCCGCTTCGCCGCCACGGCCACGGGAACTCCGTGGAGCACATCGCCGATGGCGGAGAGTTTGACGATGACGATCGAGCGTGGGGCGTGCATGGCCGAATCCTTGGCCCGTGTGACCCGGCAGGATCGTCCGCAGCCACCGTTCGACGCAAGGCCAGTTTTCGCTGCTACCCGGCCGTGAGATCGCAGAGAAACGCGTCGGTGACGGCCTGGGGGCAGCTCCAGACAAGAAAGAAGAGCGACTCGCGGACGAGCCTCTCGACCGGATGGCCTGTCACGTAGCCCGCCCCCTTCGACGCCGTGAGCGCGGCCTGGGCGGCGCGGACCACGAGGCCGTTGGCGTCGGCACGAAGACGGTCGCGTTCAGCAGGTTCGACACCAGACGCCGCCCCGTTCATGAGCCGTGACTCGACCGCGTCGATCTCAGCCGTGAACTCGGCGGCGACGCCGGCGAGCCCCGGACGGGTCGCGGCCTCCATGGCGATCACGGTGGCGCTCGCCCGTGCAGCCCCCACGGCGAGCGCCGTGGTCGAGAGCCCACCGGTCCGCACACCCCCGGTTGCCGGCGGCGGCAGGGCGTGCATCGGTCGCACGCCCGCGAAGTGAACCGCCGAGGTTCGGCTTCCCGTGAGGCCGAGCATCTGCAGCGGCGGATCAATCGAGAGACCCGGGGCATCGGTCGGCACGACGAAGAACATTTGGCCGCCGTCGTCGGTCGCCGCACCGGTGACGATGGTGTGCGTCGAGTCGGCACCCGTGACCCACGGACAGATGCCGTCGAGCCGCCATGCGTCGCCGTCGCGAGTGGCAGCGAGCGCCGGGCGGCCGAGGTGCCGCCGGCTCGTGGTGAGTTGCGAGATGCCGACCGTCGTGAACACGTCGCCGCGGGCAAGGGGCGGCAGGAGTTCCTGCTTCACATCAGCGGGGCCGCCCGCGATGATCCGCACGGCGGCCGCCCATTGCGTGAGGGCGAGCGAGGTCGTCAGGCACCGCTCGGCGATCGCCACCAGCGCCGGCATGAGGCCGGGTTCCCCGGCGGCCGTGCCGCCTTGCTCTCCGGGGATAAAGGCTGCCAGGAGGCCGCTGCGGGCAAGGGCAGCGAAGGCACCGCTCCGCCAGGGACCCTCGGCCGATGTCCGCACGGCCAGGTCCGCGAGCGATCCCGCGAGCCCGTCGATATCGGGAACCGCTGGAAACCGGGTCGTATGCATGGGCTGACTCGCTGCGGCGTCGGTCGGTCGCGTGGCCTCCGCGTGTAGGTATACTCTCGCCCACCTTCTGGCACGGTGTCCCACCTCTCCCTCCCCACCTGGAGCCACACCCATGAGCCAGGCTGAAGACCTCTCAGCCCGCGGCAGCGTTGCCGCGACGTCCACGAACGGATCCGCCATCGTTCCCGCCCCACCGCGGCTGGACGAACTCTCGCCGCAGAATCTCTACGACAAGTGCATGGCGTTGGCCCGCAACCTCTGGTGGAGTTGGCACCCGGAGGTGACGAACCTCTTTCGCGAACTCGACCCGATTCGCTGGCGGCAGCTCGACCACAACCCGATCGCGCTGCTCGCGGAGTTCACGCCAGAGCGGCTCGAAGCCCGGGCGGCAGAGCTCGTGCTCTACAGCCGGATCAACCAGGCGTACCGTCGGATGAAGGAGTATCTCGGCCAGCAGTCGACCTGGAGCAACGTAAACGCGGGCGTGCTCGGATCGAAGCCGGTCGTCTACTTCTCCGCCGAGTTCGGGATCCACGAGTCGGTGCCGATCTACTCGGGCGGCCTTGGCGTGCTCGCCGGCGACCACATCAAGAGCGCCAGCGGCCTCGGCATCCCGCTCATCGCGGTGGGCCTGTTTTACGACCAGGGCTACTTTCGCCAGCAGCTCGACATCGACGGCTACCAGCACGAGGAGTATCTCCAGTCGCGGGTCGAGGCCCTGCCGATCGAGCCGGCACTCGACACCGATGGCAAGCACGTGCAGGTGCAGATCGACACGCGAAGCGGCCCGCTGTTCGCCAAGGTGTGGAAGATGGCGGTCGGCCGCGTGAGCCTCTTCCTGCTCGACTCCGACGTCGAAGGCAACTCGCCCGAGGATCGCGAACTGACGAGCCGCCTCTACGGCGGCGACACGCGGACGCGGATCCGGCAGGAGATCCTTCTGGGCATCGGTGGCGTGAAGGCGATCCGGGCGATGGGAATCGTGCCGGGCGTCTACCACCTCAACGAAGGCCACTCGGTGTTCGCCACGCTGGAGGCCGTTCGCGGCCGCATGGAGCGCGACGGCTATCCGTTTGACGACGCCGTCCGCAAGGTGGCCCGGCAGACGGTGTTCACGACGCACACGCCCGTGCCGGCCGGCCACGACCGCTTCGACAACCACCTCATCGAGGAGCACCTCGGGCCAACCCGCGATGCCCTCGGCATCTCCCACGACCAGCTCATGGGTTTGGGCCGCGTCGAGCCCCACAATCCCGGCGAACTGTTCTGCATGACGGTGCTTGGCTTGAAGATGTCGCGGCGGGCCAACGCGGTCAGCGCGCTCCACGGTCATGTCAGCCGTAAGATGTGGTCGAACCTCTGGCCATGGCGGATCGAGGAGGAGGTGCCGATTGGGCACATCACCAACGGCGTCCACGTGCCCTCGTGGCTCTCCTGGCAGATGCTCCAACTCTACGACCGCATCTTCCCGCACAACTGGTTCCGCCGCATGGGCGAGCCTGACGTCTGGCAGAAGATCTACGAGTGCGACCCCGGCGAGCTCTGGGAGACGCACTACGCCCTCAAGAACCTCCTGCTTCAGTTCGTGCGCCGTCGACTCTCTCGGCAGTGCCGCCGCCGTGGTGAGTGCGACGAGGCGGTCGAGATGGCACAGACGGTGCTGGATCCAAACATCCTCACGATCGGGTTCGCGCGGCGGTTCGCGACCTACAAGCGGGCCGATCTCGTGCTCCAGGATCTTGACCGGCTCCACGCCCTGATCGCCAATCCTGACCGGCCGATTCAGATCATCTACGCTGGCAAGGCGCATCCGGCCGATGAGCCGGGCAAGGCCCTGATCCGCAAGATCGCCAACCTGCGAAACGATCCCCGGTTTGCCGGCCGCGTGGTCTTCGTCGAAGACTACGACATCAACGTCTGCCGCCACCTCATCCAGGGCGTTGACGTCTGGATGAACAACCCCCGGCGGCCGCTGGAAGCCTCGGGTACGAGCGGCCAGAAGGTGGTGCTCAACGGCGGCCTCAACTGCTCGATCCTCGACGGCTGGTGGGC
>JBAXOU010000188.1:0-6617 GCA_037133115.1 Planctomycetota bacterium
GCAGCGAGGGGCTGCCCCGAGCGTCGTGAACACGCGAGGTTCAAGCGTGAGTCGTATCAGACAAGGCCGCGCCGCACCGCCCAGACGGCGGCCTGCGTGCGGTCGCTCACCGCGATCTTGCGGAGGATGTTCTGCACGTGCTCCTTGACCGTCTCGACGCTGATCGTCAGCGACTGCGCGATCTCCTTGTTGGAGAGCCCGAGCGCCATGTGCCGGAGGACCTGGGTTTCCCGCTGCGTCAGCGGAATATCGGGGTCGGCCGTGGCCACGCGGTTGGCCATCGTGGTGGCGACCCGCCGCAGTTCGCCCGCCTTCATCGGCAACTGACCGGCCGCGGCGCCGGTGATCGAGTTGATCAGCTCACTTCGGGTGCAGCCCTTGAGCATGTAGTCGTGCGCCCCGGCGGCCACGGCGCGGGCCACGTAGGTGGGATTGTCAAATGTGGAGAGCATCACGCAGCGCACGCTCGGCATGTCGGCACGGATCTTCTCGAGAGCCGTGAGGCCGTCTTTGCCCTGCATGCGGATGTCGAGCAGCACGACGTCTGGCTTGGTCTTCTTGGTGAGCTTCACAGCCTCGTCGCCCGTCGTCGCCTCGCCGACGATCTTGATCTCCGAGCCGGCCAGCAGGCTGGTAAGTCCGCGCCGCACCACCTCGTGGTCGTCCGCAATCACGATCTTGATCGCCATATGCTCCAATACCTTCCGCCGAAAGCCATTGGTTGCTGTGCGCAACAACACGCAACCTAAACAATGCGTACGCTACCGGCTTCTCTCCCTGACGCAACGCCCCAACTGGGGAGCCACTGCAGCCCCCTACGACCACCGGGACGGCCGACCCGGAAGATTTTATGCCTGTCCGCACGGCTTCATACCCTCCACCTGAGCGGTGCCGGGCAGCCATCGAAGGCCGGCGGTCGCGACACGATTCAGGCAATCCTCGTGCGCATGCGGGCCAGCATGGCATCGGCCCCTTGGGCGATGAGCCGCTGCGCCACGGCCGCGCCGAGCGCCGCTGCCTCGGTTCGCACCGCGCCCCGTGGGGCCGACTCCTCGGCGATGATCCTGGACACCACACCGCTCGTTGCATCGACGTCGAGCACGCACCCGCCGAGGGTGAGATCGCCGTGGTCGCCAAGCCGTGCCCAGCCTCCGATCGGCGCGAGACAGCCCCCCGCAAGTTCGCCGAGCATGCTTCGCTCGGCCAGTGCGGCGGCGTGAGTCGCGACATCGTCGATGATGGCGACGCGGGCGATCGCGAGGGCATCGGCGGCCCTCACCTGCACGCCCAGCGCTCCCTGCGCGACCGCCGGCCAGAACATCGGGGGCTCGAGCAGCTGCGTGATTCGCTGCTCGAAACCCAGCCGCTCGAGTCCGGCGGCGGCGAGAATCAGGGCGTCGTACTCGCCCGAATCAAGTTTCCGCAACCGCGTGTCGACGTTGCCGCGAAGGGGGACCGCCTCGACGTCGGGCCGCACTGCCTTGAGTTGCACCACCCGCCGGATGCTCGACGTACCGATGCGGGCGCCGGCTGGCAGGTCCTCGAGGCGGCCGGCGGTGCGACCGACCAAGGCGTCGAACGGCGTCGCACGGACTGGGATCCCGGCCAGGACCAGCCCCGCGGTCTCTGCCGTGGGCATGTCCTTCAGGCTGTGCACCGCCGCATCGATCCTGCCATCGAGGAGTGCCTGTTCGAGTTCGCGAACGAACACGCCGTCGCCGCCGATCGCGGCGATCGGCACGTCGCGACGTTCATCACCGCGAGTGCCAATGACCTCGATGCTCACCTCGATGCCGTGCGCCCGAAGTCGTTCGACGACCCAGCCGGTCTGGGTGCGGGCGAGCAGGCTGGCCCTCGTGCCGATGCGAAGGGGAACGTTGGTAGTCATCGAAGCTGGGGCCTGCCGGCCCCCCTCAGGAACGTCATACGTGGTGGATGTCGGAGCGGTCTGGCGGGGCGGCTCCGGGAGCCTCGGCGGCCGGGGCTTCACGGCCGCCCACCTTCGGCACCGCCACGATCAGCCCGGGCCACCACCGCAGCGTAGACGGCGGAGGCTCCGGCCTCCACCAGGGCCCGCCGACACTCGGCCAGCGTGGCCCCCGTGGTGGTGACATCGTCGACGAGCAGGACCCGGTGGCCGGCGGCACGGCGGGACGCCACGAAGGCGTTGCGGACGTTGCCGCGGCGGTCATCGAAGGGAAGTTCGTTCTGCATCGGGGTGGCACGCCGGCGCCGGAGCAGATGGCGGTGAGGGAGCCCCAGGCGGCGGGCGATTCCAGCAGCAAGCAGATCGGCCGCGCTCGTGCCCCGGGCCAGTCGCCTCCTCCAGTGCATCGGCACGGGAACGACCGCGTCGATTCGCCAGACGGTGAACGTCTCACGGTGCTTCGCGACCAGGAGTCCCGCGAGTGCGGCAGCCACGGACTCACCAGCAGGACGCTTCGCCCGCAGCACCTGGCCGCGGACACCGTCGCCGTACGACGCGAGCACGGCGATGCCGTCCCAGTCGCTGCACCGCCCCCGGCACCGGCACTCCGACGATGGCACGGGCTCACCGCAGGATCCGCAGCGAACCGAGTCGATCGAGATGGCATTCGCGCACGACGCGCATGCCATCGGCCCGCCGGCGGCTGTCACGGGCAGGTCAGCACCGCAGAAGGCACACCGCGGCGGGCAAACGAGGTCGATGAGCGGTGCCAGTCCAGGCAGATTCCACCAGGCCATCCGCGAAGTTTCCCAGATTGACGACGCCGCCCGCGCTCCCTACCCTCCGCGACCCGCCCTCGGCCGGCCCCGGACGAACGTCCATCGTCCGCAGGCCGGCGGTCCAGTCAAGCACCCATGCTGATCGACCGCTATCTCACCCGCGCCCAACTGCACGCGTTTGTCGTCGTGTTTGTGAGCCTCGCCGGGCTGTACTTCGTGTTCGACGCGTTCACGAACATGGAGGAGTTCATCTCGCACACCGCAGAGACTGGCGGCCTGTTGAAGGTGCTGGCATCCTACTACGGCTGCCGGCTTCTCTGGTTCTTCGATGCCACAAGCCCGGTGATCTCCCTGGCGAGCGCGATGTTCGCCCTCTCCTGGCTCGAGCGGCACAACGAACTCACCGCGCTCCTCGCGGCCGGCACCACCCGCTGGCGGATCGCTCGGCCGGTGCTCGTCTTCTCGGCTGCGGTGGCACTCCTCGCCGCCACCAACCGCGAGATCGTGTTGCCTCGCATCCGGCAGGCGTTCGCTCGCAACGCCCAGGATCTCAAGGGCGAGTTCGCCGCCCCGTTCGAGCCGCGATACGACAACCGCACGGACATCCTCTTCCGGGGCCGCGGTGCGCAGGCGATGAAGTTGCGGATCGATCAGCCGAGCCTGCTGATGCCGCCACAGCTCAGTGGCTACGGCCCGCAGATCACGGCCGCGGAGGCGTTCTGGAAGCCGGCGGAGGGTGACCGGCCAGCCGGCTACCTGCTCCGGGGCATCCGCGAGCCGGCCGACATCGACGGGCTGCCAGCGCTCGAATGCGGCGGTACCCCGGTGGTGTTGTCGCGGGCTGCGGCGTCCTGGCTCGAGCCACGGGAATGCTTCGTGATCAGCGAAGTCACGTTCGAACAGCTCGTTGGATCGACCAACTGGAGCCAGTATTCCTCAACCCTCGACCTCCTGCGGGCGATCCGCAATCCCAGCCTGGGGGTGGCGGCCGAAATTCCGCTTCGGATCCACTCGAGGTTTGTGGCACCGGCACTCGACATCGCCCTGGTGCTGCTGGGAATCCCACTCGTCCTCGGGCCCAGCCGACGGGGCGTATTCGTCGCCGTGGGATTGTGCGTAGGCATGACCGTCGTCTTCTTCCTGACGGTCATGGGCTCGCACTCGCTGGTCACCGGCGATGCCTTCAGCCCGTCCATCGGAGCCTGGATGCCGCTGCTCGTGCTCGCCCCGCTCGCCGCCTGGCGGGCCCAGCCGATGTGGCAGTAACCGGAGGATTCACTTTGCCGGCGGCTCGGCTGGCGGCTCCTCCGCTGGAGCGGCCACGGGCTCGACCGTGCGGGCCACCAGCTCGATCATCTCCGGCACCGGCACTTGCAACTGGTTGGCCACGTCGTCGGGCACGCGGAGGGCGAGCACGGTGCAGGCCTCCTGCTTCGGATCGGCCGACACCCAGATCTCGCAGCGACCTGGCCACTTCTTGTAGTCGGGGTTGCCGGCAACCGTGCTCTCGAACTCCTGCTGGCCAGTCAGCGAGAGCACGTCCCAGATGGCAGGGCCACCCGCCACCGGCTCGATGGCTTTACCCCGCTCCCAATCCACCTTCGGAAACGCTTCGTCGCGACGCACCTGCTCCACAATCGACCGTTCCACGTCGCCATGCCGCCGCTCGACAGCAGGCACGATGCCCACCGTGAGCACCACGGGAAGTTGCGCGTTGTTCGCCGTGAGCAGCTTCTCGTACGCCGCGGCGTATCCAGGAAAATCACGCACGAACGGCGGACGCGCCCGAATCTTGGTGCCATCGTCCTCTTGGGGCAGCCCCAGGATCGATGGCAGGCGAAGCTTCAGCCGGCCGTTGGCAAACTCCGTCGGATCAGTCGCGAGCGTGGCGAAGACCGCTTGGCCACGAAAGTCCGCGACCCGCTGCTGGTAGTCCTGCTCGTACGGCCGCGACGCACAGCCGGCAACCTGGAACACCAGACCGATGACCGCGACGCCCATCCCTGCTGTCTGACGCATGACGCTTCCCGTGGAACCCGAGGCTATTCGATCCATCGTTCCGATTGTGAGGAGTTTAGGGGCGGGTCAAGCCGGCGGCAAAAAGCCCGTGACCGCCCGGAAACCCGCTGCCGTCATCCCCTGCTGCACCGGCTTCTCTTCGCCAAACCTTTTTTCTTAACCCCAACTGCCCTTCCTGCCGATCTCCAAGGGGGCGAACGGGAGTTCGACCAAACCCCGGCGGACCACCGTCGGGAAGCAGCCATGTGCTCGTTGGAGCCCCGCCCTTGAGGGCGGATCCGACCTGAACGGATCGGGCAAGGAGTGCCAGGACCATGCGAATCACCACCACACGATTTGGTTGCATCGACGTCGAGGCAAGCGACCTCATCCGGTTCCCCAGCGGGATGCCGGGCCTCGAGGATTGCCGCGAATGGGCCCTGCTCGCCGACGCCTCGAACGACGCCCTTGGCTGGCTGCAGAGCACGACGCGGGGCGATGTCGCCTTGGCCGTCGTGAGCCCGAGGCGGTTCGTTCCCGAATACCAGGTGCGGATTCCCCGCAGCGAGTTGAGCCCCTTGGCGCTCGCCGATATGCGGCAGGCCCAGGTCGTCGTTGTCGTCGGACAAAACGGCACAGGCCTCACACTCAATCTGAAAGCGCCGATCGTCATCAACCTCGAAGCCCGCACCGGCCGTCAAGTCGTTGCGAGCGGCGACCTCCCACTGCAATACGAACTTTTCCACGAACGACCTTCACTCAAAAAGAGTGCATAATCATGAGTGGCTGGCGGCAGCGGAGCGCCGCCTCCACGACGGATCAGGAAGGAATCAGCCATGCTCGTACTCTCCAGGCAACGCGACGAAAGCATCATGATCGGCGACAACATCGTTGTCACGATCGTGGATATCCGGGGAGACAAGGTCCGGCTGGGTATCAACGCCCCTTCCGAGATCCCGGTCCACCGCCAGGAGGTCTACGAGGCCATCCAGAGGGAAAACCTCCGCGCCTCGCGGCTCGAACCGGGCGACACGCAGGACATCGGCACGTTTGCCAACCGCAACGCTGCACGACCCGGTGGCGACAAGCCTCGGTGACGTGGGCGGCCAGCGTCATCAGGGGCTGAAGTAGGGCGGGTGGTTGCCCGGCTTCCACTTGATGTTGCAGCCGAGGCTGGGAATCTGCGCTGCGACCGGCGGCTTCCCGGCGAGAAGCGTGTCGAGGGCGGCACGCAGATCGTGGCCGCTCACCGGCACATCGCTCCCCGGCCGACTGGGATCAAGCTGCCCGCGGTAGACGAGCTTCCGATCGGCGTCGAAGACATAAAAGTCGGGCGTGCAGGCGGCGTGATAGGCCTTCGCCACCTCCTGCGTCTCATCGTAAAGATACGGGAACACGTACCCCCGGTCCTCGGCCTCGCGAACCATCTGCTCTGGTGAATCCGCCGGGTGGGCAGAGACGTCGTTGGAACTGATGGCGGCGAAGCCGACGCCCCTGGGCAGGTACTCGCGGCCGAGCACGGCGAGCTGGTCCGCCACGTGCTTCACGAATGGGCAGTGGTTACAGATGAACATCACCACCGTGCCCTTCGGACCGGCGGCGGCGGAATAATCCACCATCTGGCCGTCCACGTTCGGCAGATCGAAGTCGGGGGCGGTCGTGCCGAGGGGCAGCATCGTGCTGGGGGTGCGGACCATGGGCGGGCGTCTCCTGGGATTGGGAGACGCCATCTTATCCGCTCGCGGCGCGCCTGCGGGAGGCTCGGAGCTGCCCATGCCCCTTCGCCACGTGGCATAGGTTTTCAACCTGTGCGCCGCGCCGCCCGGGGTCGCCCATGCCCCGTCGCCGGACGTTCGCGGATGCCATCGTGGCATCCGCTCACTCCGCGCTGGCCTCGCTTCGCCATCCTGGCT
>JBAXOU010000189.1:0-6603 GCA_037133115.1 Planctomycetota bacterium
GCACAGGTTACCAACCTGTGCTACTTGCCTACCGTAGCTCAGGTTGGCAACCTGAGCAGACTTACGGCACAGGTTGCCAACCTGTGCTACGTGGAAACCTGTGCTACGTGGCGGCGGCGCGGCGTCACTCCACGCCGAGCGTTCGCCAGGCGTAGCGGAAGAGATTCCGCGCATCGGCGTAGCGGGCTTCCGTCGACGTGCTGCCGAGCACGACCACGATCAGCCGTCGATCGCCCCTGCTCCCACAGGCTGCCAGGCAGCAGCCCGCGGGCGTGGTCGTGCCCGTCTTGATGCCCTCGTAGCCATCGATTCCGAGCAGCTTGTTGGTGTTGTTCCAGACGACTTCGCGGCGATAGCCGTCGATGTTTTCGATGGTCGCCGTCCGCCTGCGGGTCGCCACGATCTCGCGAAACGCCTGATGCTTCATCGTCTCCCGGGCGAGCGCGGCGATCTCGCGGGCCGTCGAGCCGCAGCCGTCGACCGTGAGCCCGTGAGGATTGCCATAGCTCGTGCTCCGCAGGCCGAGCGCGGCGGCCCGCGCGTTCATCGCGGCCACAAACCGGCCGAGCGGATCGCCCGCGCCATCGAGCCGTCCGCCGAGGTGCTCCGCGAGCGCGACCGAGGCGTCGTTACCAGAAGGGAGCAGCAGTCCGTAGAGCAGGTCGCCCGCGCTCACCTCGTCGCCCGGCCGCAGCTGCGCCGTCGAGCCCGTCTCTGAGCCCGCCCGAGCCGACACCCTCACCATCTCGGCGAGGAAGTCGGCGTCGGCGGCCACTCGCTCGATCACGAGCAGGGCTGTCATCAGTTTCGCGACGCTCGCCTGCTGCCGCTTCGCATCCGCCTCGTGGCCGAGGATCAACTCGCCTGAATCGGCATCGACCACCGCCCACGCTGCGGCGGTGACAACCGGCGGCCCGGCGGGGGTGTCGGCCGGCTCGAGTGCCGCTAGCGGCGCAACCGCTTCCGTGCCGCTGACCACCGGCCCGAGCGCCCGCCACGTGGCGGCATCGACCGCTCCCGTCTCCGGCAGACCGGCCACCTTCTGAAACAACCGCACGCCGGTCGCCGTCGCCGGCCCAAACTCGCCATCCACGCCGAGCCGCTGTCCCTCCGGAAGCCGCCCGTTGAGACTCCGCTGCAGATCTTCGACCAGCTTGCCGGATGTGCCGACGGCGAGGGTCCGGGGCTCCATCGGCCGCCCCTCGGGACCGGTTCTCTCGAAGGCGTCGAGGGTGGCCCGGGCAAACTTCGCAAACAGGTCGTCAGCCGGCCCACCCGGCGCCTTGCGGTCGCGGTTGTCTTTCGTGAGCAGGCAAAAGGCGATCGGACCGGCCGGCCCGAGGATCACGCCCGCGTCGGTCCGCACACCCGACACGAGCCCCGTCTTGTGGGCCACCTTCACGCCCGCCGGCATGTCGCGGCTCGCCGTGCCGCGATCTTCGCAGGCCAGCATGTGGTCGAGCATCGCCGTGCACGCTCCCTCCGCCACCACGCCGTCTCGCTCCAGATCGCGGCCGTGGATCATTCCCATCAGCCGCACCATGTCGGCCGCCGTTGCGTTGCCGAGGCCAAACTCCCGGCTCCGCTCCGGGTCGAGCGACGACTCCCGCCGGTAGACGGAGGAGTTGAGCCGGATGCCGGGCAGGCCGAGCCGGTCGAGCAGCTCGTTCGTCGCCGGCAGGCCGATCCGGCGGATGACGATGTTGGTCGCCGTGTTGTCGGACGTGGCCATCATCATCCGGATCGCGTCGCGAAGCGTAAACGTCGCGCCCGGTGAGAGCTTGTCGATCACCGCCGATCCAGGCACGACGTCGTCGGCCGCGAATGTCACCTGCTCGTCGAGGGCCACCCGCCCCTGATGGGCTGCCGCGTAGGCCGCCACCATCACCGGCGCCTTCACGAGGCTCGCGGTCGGCATCGGACGATCGGCCGACGAGGCAAACCCCTTGCCCGTCTCCAGGTGGCGGACCGCAGCAGCCACCGCGCCCTCATGCGCCGCCAGTAACGGCTGGAGCGAGTCGCGGAGCGTCTCTTCGACGTCGTCCGCCCGCACGATCGCTCCCGGCAGGAGCAGGAACGGGATCAGGAGGCCCGGCAGCAGCCGCCTCAACGCGACGGCACCTGTCGTCCATCCACACCCTGTCGCCCGCGTCGCGATCATCGCCGTCTCCGGTCCGGTCTCAGGCGAGCGGCAGCGGCCCATCCAGCAGTTCGACGCCCGTGCCCGCGCGGTCAGGATACCGCCGCAGGCCACCTTCGACCACGACGCCCGACGCAATGTCGCTGGCCAGCAGGGCCGCCCCGTCCATGTCGACGAAGTCGAGCTGGGGCACGATCTGGGCAAGCGCTGAGATGCCGACGGTCGATTCGGTCATGCAGCCGCACATTACGTCGAGGCCCAGTTCGCGGGCCCGGGCGATCATCCGCCGCGCGGGGGCGAGCCCGCCGCACTTCACGAGCTTGATGTTGATGCCGTGAAACCGTCCGGCGCACGCGTCCACATCGGCTTCCACGCCACAGCTTTCGTCGGCAAACACGGGCAGGGCCGAATGACGCCGCACCTCTTCCATGCCGGGGTCCTCGGCGGCCAGCGGCTGTTCGATGAACTCCACGCCGAGATCGGCGAGCGGTCCGGAAAAATCAATCGCCTGCTTCACGCTCCAGCCGCAGTTGGCATCGACGCGAAACGGCTTGTCGGTGTGGCGGCGAAGTTCGCGGATGATCTCCAGGTCGCGATCGGTGCCGAGCTTGATCTTGTAAATCGGCCACTCGGGAACCTCGGCGAGTTTCCGCACCATCCGCTCCGGCGTGTCGATGCCGATCGTGTAGTTGGACGCCGGCCCCGCGGCAGGGTCGAGGCCCCAGAGGCGGTGCAGCGGCCGATCCTGACGCTTCGCCCAGAGGTCGTGCGCCGCCATGTCGAGGGCGCAGCGGGCGAAGGTGTCGTCGCCGAGGGCGGAGCCGATCGCGGCGAGAACCGCGTCGAGGTCGTCTGCCGCCACACCGCGAAGCAGGGGGGCGGCGGCCGCAATCCGTCGCCTCAGCGATTCGACCGTGGCGCCGTAGTAGGGATTCGTGGTCGCCTCACCGTAGCCGAAGCACCCGCCCTCGTGCAGCTGCACGACCACGGTGTCTTGCACCTCGACGGTGCCCCGCGAGATCGTGAACGGGTGGCGAAGGGGCAGGGCGAAGGCACGGACGGCGAGATCGATCACGTGCGCCGCCTCCGGGCCGCGAGCGCGAGCACCGCGTCGACGAGGTCGTTGCTGCCATGCCGGATCGGGTCGGCCACGGGCAGCCCGAGCCGCTGCCGCACCCGCTCCCGCTCCGCGTCGGCTTCCGCCGCCGTGAGCCGGCGGCTGTTGATCGCCACGCCGATCACGCGGCCGCCACCGCGAAAGCCCGCCATCCGCTCATAGGCTTCGATCACGCGCTCGAGCGCCGGCAGGGGAATGTGGGGCAGGCCCATGTGGTGCGGCCGGCCGGCCTCGTAGACGAGGATCATGCCGTGCGGGTCGCAGCCATGGAGCAGGCCAAGCGACACGCCCGAATACTGCGGGTGCGTGATCGTCGCCTGTCCCTCGACCACCAGAAGTTCGTGGTGCTGGTGGGCGAGCACCTGCTTCTCGACGGCGCCGTTGACGAAGTCGGAGATCACGCGATCGATCGGGCAGCCGTCTCCCTCGATCATGATCCCCGTCTGGCCGGTGGCGATGAACTTGGCGTCGGTGCCGCGGGCTTGGAGCGCCCTGGCGAGTTCCACCGACGTGACCATCTTGCCGACGGAGATGTCTTGGCCGATCGTCAGGATCCGCAGGCACTCCTCGCGGAGGGGCGGGCACTTTGCCACGTCCCGCTCGTCGTTGCGGCGGACGTCGCGGATCTCGACGCCCCGGCTCCGGGCCGCCGCGGCAAACTCCGGATCGTCGGCCACGAAGTCGTGCAGCCCCGACACGATCCGCATCCCGCGGCCGATCGCCGCCAGGATCACCGGCCGCCAGGGGGGAGGGATGCGCCCACCGGGGGGCGCAATGCCGATGAGCAGTTCGTCGGCGGGGCCGGCCTCGTCGAGCGTCGCCACCACGGGGATCGAGCCGCCCACGCCGAACAGGTCGTGCGCGGTGCGGCCCGCCTGCGTCGAGTCGAGGATGGCAGCGATCTCGGGCGTGCGGTAGCGGAGCAGGCACGACGCGGTCTTGCCGGCGGCGGGTTCGCTGTGACCCTCGGTGAGCAACACGATGCGGCGGGAACGGTCCGGGGAGGTCATCAGGCACCGGCGGGGGGAGGGCGGGATGGTACGAATATCCGCTAGGCGTCACGGCACCGTCAACTCTCGACTGGCCGTACGCCGCGGTTTACAACTGGTCCTTCGTTCTTCGTCCTGCAGGAGCCACGCGATGACGGGAGGGCAACGCGTGTTTGCAGGGCTGGTCGCGGGCGCCGCCGCAGGGCTCGCGCTTGCCCGCTTTGCACCCGACTGGATCGCCGCGGTCGACATGGTCGCCAAGCCGCTTGGCACGCTCTGGCTGCACGCGCTGCAGATGACGGTCGTGCCCTTCGTGCTTTCGCTGATCATCGTGGGCGTCGCCCAGGCAGCCGACGTTGCAGCGGGTGGCCGGATCGCTCGCCGCACGGTGATATGGATCGTATTGCTGGCGTCGGCCTCGTCGGCCTTCACGGCCGTGGTGGCTCCGGCGCTGTTCGCCGCCTGCCCGCGGAGCGGCGACCTCGTGGCCGCGATCCAGCCGACGGATGTCGTCGCGGCCGCGCCACCGCCGGCGGCGGGCTTCGACCGGATCACCTCGCTCGTGCCAGTGAACGTGGTGGCGGCGGCGGCCCAGGGGGCGATCGCGCCGCTGGTGGTGTTCGCGCTCTGCTTCGCCTTCGCGCTCACGAGGCTGCCATCGTCCCGCCGCGAGCCGGTGATCGCGCTCGCGCATGGTGTTGCCGACGCGATGGTGGTGATCGTCGACTGGGTGCTGCTCGCCGGTCCGCTTGGCGTGTTTGCGCTGATTCTGCCGGTGGCGGCCCGCGCAGGAGCGGGCGTGCTCGGGGCGCTGGGCGTCTACGTGGCGGTGCTGATCGCCGTTTACCTGCTGATCACCGCTGCGGTCTACGCCGTGGCCTGCCTCGGCGGCGGCGAGTCGCTCCGCCGATTCGCGGCGGCCGTGCTGCCGGCGCAGGCCGTGGCGGCGGGCACGCAGAGTTCGCTGGCGAGCATGCCGGCGATGATGAAGGCGACGGCCACGCTCGGCTACCCGGCGCGAGTGGGCGGGCTCGTGCTGCCGCTGGCGGTGTCGCTCTTTCGGATCACGAGCCCGGCGCAGTACCTCACCGTGGCGAGTTTCATCGGCTGGGCGCACGGCACGCCGCCGGACCCCTGGTCGCTCGCGCTGGCGGCGGTGCTTGCTGTGGTGATCAGCCTTGGCTCGGTGGGCCTGCCGGGGCAGGCGAGCTTCATGGGCACGACGCTTCCGGTGGTGCAGGCCGCGGGCATGCCAATCGAGCCGCTGGGGCTCTTACTCGCCGTGGACCTGATTCCCGACGTGTTCGCCACGGTGGGCAACGTCACTGGCGACCTCGCGGTGGCCAGCCGTGTCGCCCGTACGGAAGGCGCTCGTACCGAGAATGAGAGCCCGAAGAAAGGCTAGCGGAGGAAACGAGTGGTAAAGCGGAGGGCACGGGGGTCGAACCCGCAACCGGTTTCCCGGCACGACATTTCCAATGTCGCCGCTAGCCATTCGCTTACCCTCCAGGGCTCGGTTTTTCGTGCTGGCCCCACCGCTGGGCCCACCGTTTCCCGAATCGGGCGGCGGGCGGTGAGCCTTCGAAAAACCGACGAGCGACTTACGAGTATACCGCCGAAACAGCCGCGAAAAACCCCTGCAACCGCGGGCCGGTTTGCCGGCTCATCTGGCCGAACCACGCGGTATGCGGCACTACATTGCGACCCCCTAAGGGGCAGGGCAGGGCGCCGAGTATCGCGGACGGGATTCGACTGTCACCCACCGCGCCGCGCCGACCGGCCTCTGCTTGCGATCTTTCTCGGTGGCTCGCCACCCCCACGGGCTCACCGGTGCTTTCCGGCCCATAGGGCACGAGCGGCTCAGCAGCGGACCACGGACTCTGCGTCACCGCCGGATTCGATCCGCCGTCTGATCCAGCGCCCGGTTATATCCGCCCTTGCCAAGCCGACGGATCGCGGCCCCCAAACATGATTGCGAAGACCACGATCATCTCGCCTTCGATACGGTCGTGGATGACGTAGCCAAGCCTCGCGGACCGCTCCTCATACCAACAACGCGCAGCATCGAGATTCGCGACGACTTCGGGGCGATACCGAAGCACGAACTTCATCGACTATCACGTAGGCGATCGAGAACTTCGTCCCATGTGAGCAACTGTTCGGGCGACCGCTCGTGAGCAGCGATCCGCCGCTGGAGTTCCGCCCGCTGCTCGGGAGAAACCTCGACAGCCGTGTCTGCCGGGATACTGTCCAACAGCGACTCGACCACGCGCAGCCGATCCTGAATCGGCAGGGCCGTCAGTTCGGTGAGGGTCTGGGCTATGTCGATCATGAGTTCATCCTAACCACCGATATAA
>JBAXOU010000190.1:0-6561 GCA_037133115.1 Planctomycetota bacterium
GGATTCTCACCTGCTTAATCGTTACTCATTCCGGCATAATCACCTGTACACCCCGACATCGCTCCTTACGGTGCGACTTGTATCTGATGTACAGCGCTCTCCTACCAATCCACTTGCGTGGATTCCACTGCTTCGGTGCAGAACTTACTCCCGTTCATTATCGGCGCGGAGTTGCTCGACCAGTAAGCTGTTACGCACTTTTTAAATGATGGCTGCTTCTAAGCCAACATCCTGGCTGTCACTGCAAATCCACTTCCTTAGTGACTGAGTTCTGCTTGGGGACCTTAGCAGGTGGTCTGGGTTGTTTCCCTTTTGACCGCGAAGCTTATCCCTCGCGGACTGACTCCCGGAGTAAACACAACGGTATTCGGAGTTTGGTTCAGGGAGGTACCAGGGTATGGCCCTCCTCCGATTCAGTCTCTCTACCCCCGCCGTGCAATGGTCCGAGGCTAGCCCTAAAGCTATTTCGGAGAGAACGAGCTATCTCTGCGCTTGATTAGACTTTCACTCCTCCCCACAAGTCATCCCCTCGGTTTTCAACCCAAGTGGGTTCGGTCCTCCACGCGGTTTGACCCGCGGTTCAACCTGCTCATGGGTAGTTCGTGCAGTTTCGCGTCTACCACCAGCGACATGTGTCGCCCTATTCAGACTCGGTTTCCCTGTGGCTACGGTCCTGAGGACCTTAACCGAGCCGCTGACGGTAACTCGCCGGATCATTATGCAAAAGGCACGCCGTCACGCATTGCGGTTACCCGCCATAGCGCTCCGACCGCTTGTAGGCACATGGTTTCAGGTTCACATTCCTCCCCTAACAGGGGTTCTTCTCAACTTTCGCTCGCGCTACTAGTTCACTATCGGTCATCAGAGAGTATTTAGCCTTACGGGATGGTCCCCGTAGATTCAGTCGAGATTCCACGTGGCTCGACCTACTCAGGGTACCCCCTCAATGGAGCAACTCAGCTTTCGCGTACGGGTCTGTCACCCTCTGTGGACGACCTTTCCAAGTCGTTCCGCTAGCCTGTTGTTTGTAACTCCTCGGGGGCCCTACAACCCCGAAGTGGAAACCACTTCGGTTTGGGCTATTTCCCTTTCGCTCGCCGCTACTGAGGAAATCGAGTTTTCTTTATTTTCCTGCGGGTACTGAGATGTTTCAGTTCTCCGCGTTAGCCGCTGCAACCTATGAATTCAGTTGCAGCTTGTTCAGGAATCCCGGGATCATCACCTGTTTGACGGTTACCCCGGGCTTATCGCAGTCTTCCGCGCCCTTCACAGCCTTCTGATGCCTAGTCATCCCCCATGTGCCCTTTCTAGCTTGACCACCCGAATCGAATGCTCGCAAGCGAGCCTGATTCGAGTGAGCTATCGCCGAACCATCTGATTGCCTGGCTCTTCAGCCCGAAGACTGAAGAAACCCTGCTCGGTTCGGATCTACGATTATTTCTCGCTCTTTTTCCAAGGATGCCGCCTACGGCTTGCGCCGCACACGATATCCCTGGGCCTTGGGAGAACGCTTACAGAGAGACGCTTGAGACGCCTCCCCTTCAGCATTCTTTTCAAGATGCCAATTACCACGACCAAATTGTCAACGAACGAGAACGGACCAGCGATGGACGAAGCCATTGCCGGCCCGTATGCGGGAACCGAACCCGGGATAAGTGGGATCGGCCGCGACAGACCCAAAACTTAGCGGCGGATGTTTCGACCGTCAAGCGCCCGGAAAAATCCGGGCAATCGGACCGATTTTGGCCGCCAAAGCGAGGGTATAACGACGTTCATGATACGCGGCACTGGTGGGATTCGTTCGGTTTTGGCGGCTGGGGTCGCCTTTGTCGTGGCGATTACCCGTTACGGGTGGTCTCAGCCCCCCACGCCGCCCGCCGTGCCGGTCGCTGCAGCCCTTGTTTCCACGATGCAAACGGCTTCCGGCCAGCCGTTTGTGGGCACGGTGTTACCGGCCCGGACAAGCGACGTCGGCAGCGCCGTCGACGGCCGCCTGACTGAACTTCCGATCGTCGACGGGCAGCACGTCGCGGAAAATGAGCCGATCGCCCAGCTCCTGAGGGGCCTGCTGGAGATCGAACGGGCTGGCGCCACCGCCGAGCTCGATCGCCGCCGCCAGGTGCTCGGCGAACTCCAAGCGGGCTCACGTCCGGAAGAGATCGAACAGGCCCGCGCCACCGTCGCCGGCTTCGAGGCCCGGCTCTCCTATGCGAAAGATCGGCTCGCCCGTATGGCCAGACTCGCCGAACGGGGCACGAGCACCGCCGATGAACTGCACGATGCGCAGACCGAACTCCGGGCGGTTGAAGCCCAACTCCGCGGCAGTCGCGCGGCCCTTGAACTGGTGGAGTCTGGCCCGCGCAAGGAGCAGATCGCGCAGGCCGCCGCCGCCGCGGCCGTTCAGGAGGCCGAGGTTCAGCGGATCGACGACCAGCTCGCCAAGCACACGATCCGCGCGCCCTTTAGCGGCTGGGTGGTCGAGCGGTTCACCGAAAAGGGACAGTGGGTGGCCCGCGGCGGACTGATCGCAAGGATCGCGGAACTCGACACCCTCGAGATCGAGGCCCAGGTGCCCGAGTCATCAGTGGCCGCGCTTCGCGAAGGCGCCCAGGTGCGACTGGAGTTTGACGCGGCAACCGATCAGGCGTGGATCGGCACGGTCGCCCGGGTCGTTCCCCAGGCCGACCTGCTGAGCCGGAGCTTTCCGGTGCGAATCCGGCTCGAAAACCGGATCGTCGACGGCGTGCCGACCATCAAGGGGGGCATGCTGGCGCGGGCCTGGATGCCCGTGGGCGTGGCCGGCTCGGTGATGGTCGTGCCCAAGGATGCGCTCGTTCTCGGCGGCCCCAAGCCGCTGGTGTTTTGCATCGATCCATCCAGCCCCACCACGGGCGCGGTGCGGCCCGTCGAAGTGGCGCTCGGGGCCGCGGTCGAGGGTCATGTCGCGGTGCGGGGAGGGCTCGAGCCGGGCATGCTCGTCGTCGTCCGCGGCAACGAGCGACTGCGGCCCGGCATGCTTGTCACCTTCACGCCGCCGACCGAGTGATCCGCCACCACGCGCCGTGCCAGCCTTGAACCGGCGGTCACTTCCATGAACCTCATCGAGTCGTGCGTCACCAGCCCCGTGAAGGTCGCGGTGGGCGTGATCCTGGTCACGCTCTTCGGCGTGCTCTCGATCCTCTCGATGCCGGTGCAGCTCACGCCCGAAGTTCAAATTCCAACGATCACCGTCGAATGCCAATGGCGGGGCGCAAGCCCGCAGGAGATCGAGCGCGAGCTGATCCAGCCGCTCGAGGAGCAACTCCGCAGCGTGGAAGGGCTCGTCAAGCTCTCGAGCGACTCGGCAAGCTCGGCCGGCACGGTGGAGCTCGAGTTTGCCGTCGGCATCGACATGTCGCAGGCGCTGGTGAAGGTGAACACGCGGGTGCAGCAGGTCCGCGACTGGCCGATCAACGCCGACCGCCCCGTGATCAAGACGTCGAGCGCCAACGACCGCCCCGTCGCCTGGTTCATCCTTGGCCAGGCCGCTCCCGACACGGCTGCCATCGAGAAGGCCAAGGCCGATCATCCGGCCCTCGCCGCCGATCTCGATCGCGTGCTCGGCGCCCGCTCGCCCGACCTGGCGACGTTTCGGCTGCGAAAACTGGCCACTGCACACCCCGAACTCGCCTCCCTCGTACCGCCAGACATCGATGTCGAGTCGGTCCGCCGCATGGCCGAGGACGACATCGAGAGCCGGCTCGAGCGGGTGGACGGGGTGTCGAGTGCCGACCTCGTGGGTGGACGCGAGGACGAACTCCAGGTGATCGTCGATCCGCAGTTGCTCGCCGCCCGCAACCTCACGATCGAGGACCTCCGGCTCGCCCTCGCCAACCAGAATCAAGACACCTCGGGCGGCGACCTCTGGGAGGGCAAGCGACGGTATGTCGTCCGCACGCTTGGCCAGTTCCGCTCTCCGGAGCAGGTCGAGGGCGTGATCATCACGCGCCGCGACGGCAAGCCCGTCTACGTCCGCGACGTGGCCAAGGCTCGCCTCGGCCACAAAAAGCCCGACGGGATCGTCCGGCGGTTTGGCGCTCGCAACATCGCCATCCGGGTCACCCGCGAGTCGGGGGCCAACGTGCTTGACGTGATGCGGCGACTCCGCGAGATGACGCTCCGAATCGACGAGCAGCTCAAGCCCAAAGGGCTCTCGCTCGCGCTCGTCTACGACGAAACGACCTACATCGACTCCGCCATCGGGCTCGTGAAAGACAACATCCTCGTGGGCGGCCTGCTCACGCTCGGCACCCTGCTCCTGTTCCTGAGGAACATCCGCTCCACGCTGATCGTGGCGATGTCGATTCCGGTGAGCGTGATGGGCACCTTCCTGGCCCTCGCCGCCTTCGACCGCACGCTCAACGTGATCAGCCTCGCCGGCATCGCGTTTGCCGTGGGGATGCTGATCGACAACTCGGTGGTCGTGCTCGAAAACATCTTCGTCCACTGGAGCGCCGGCGAGTCGCCGAAGGAGGCGGCCGTCAAGGGCACCCAGGAGGTGTGGGGGGCGATCCTGGCCAGCACGCTCACCAACGTCGCCGTGTTCCTGCCCGTGCTCTTCGTGGAGGGAGAGGTGGGCCAACTCTTCGGCGACATCGCCCTGGCGATCGCCGCCGCCGTCGGGCTTTCGATCGCCGTGTCGGGGCTCGTCGTGCCGGCGGCCGCCGCCCTGCTGCTCCAGAGCCGCCACGCCCGGGCCGCCGCCACGGTCGTGACGGGGGCCGGTGATGCCCCCGGCACCACGGGTTCGCGGGGCGATGTGCTCACGCGGTTTGGCGCGGCCTTCATGGGCATGATCACGGCGATCAACAACTTCCTGCTCGCGAGCGCGCCCCGGGCGGCGATCGCCTCGGTGGCGATCATCGCGGCAGCGGCGGTGGCCACCTGGATGCTGATGCCGAAGGTCGAATACCTCCCCGAAGGCAACCGCAATCTCGTGTTCGGCATCTTGCTACCGCCGCCGGGCTACAACATCGACGAACTCCTGCGGATGGGCGACCTCGTCGAGGAGCGACTGATCCCCTACTGGGACGTCGATCCCGGCACGCCCGAGGCGAAGGCCCTCGATGCCCCAGTGGTGGGCGACTGCTTCTTCGTGGCCCGCGGCAAGAGCGTGTTCATCGGCCTGCGGTCCCTCGACCCGCTCGAAGCCGCAAAGCTCGTGCCACTCGTGCGCCGGATCGCGGCCGACCTGCCCGGCACCTTCGCCGTGGCCAAGCAGTCGAGCCTGTTTGAAAACGGCCTCGGCGCCGGCCGCACCGTCGACATCGAGATCACCGGCCCCGATCTGGCGAAGCTCGTCAAGCTCGGCGTGCAGGTGATGGGAAAGCTCCCCGAGGCCACGCCGGGCAGCCAAAACCTGCCCAAGCCGTCGCTCGACCTCTCCAGCCCCGAGATCCAGCTCGTGCCGCGGCTCGAGCAGGCGGCCGACATGCGGCTCGACGCCCGGCAGCTCGGCTACATCGTCGACTGCCTCGTCGATGGCGGCTACGCCACCGACTACTTCCTCGACAACGACCGGATCGACCTCGTGATCAAGGGGGACGACCGGTTCGTGCAACGGACGCAAGACCTCCGCACACTCCCGGTGGTCACGCCGGGCGGCCAGCTCGTGCCACTCGAGGCGCTGGCGGAGGTTCGCGAGTTCTCCAGCGGCCCCGAGCAGATCCTCCACCGCGAGCGGGAGCGGGCGATCACCGTCCAGGTCTCGCCGCCGGCGAAGATGCCGCTCGAAGAGGCCCAGGAGCGGATCGAGGCGATGATCGTGAAGCCGCTCGAGGAGTCTGGCGCGCTCGACGGCGGCTACCGGATCACACTCGGCGGCACCACCGACAAGCTCGTCGCCACTTGGAAGTCGCTCTGGTTCAACCTCGTGATCGCCGGCGTGATCACCTACCTCCTGATGGCGGCGCTCTTCGAGTCGTGGCTCTATCCGGCGGTCATCATCGCCTCGGTGCCGCTCGGCAGCGTCGGCGGCCTGCTCGGCCTCTGGGTGCTCAACTGGCTGGGAGCGTCGTTCGGGGTCTTCCAGCCGCTCGACGTGCTCACGATGCTCGGCTTCGTGATCCTGATCGGCACCGTGGTCAACAACCCGATCCTGATCGTGGAGCGAGCGTTGCAGCTCGTCCGCGAGACCGACACCGAGCCCACCGAGGCAATCCTGGAGGCGGTCCGTAGCCGGGTGCGGCCGATCTTCATGACCACGCTCACCACGGTGCTCGGCCTGCTGCCCCTCGTGCTCTTTCCCGGAGCGGGCAGCGAGCTCTATCGCGGCCTCGGCGCGGTGCTGCTCGGCGGCATGCTCTTCTCCACGCTCGTCACGCTCGTGCTCGTGCCGGCGCTGCTCGGCCTCTGCTTCCGGATCTTCGGCACGAGCGGTCTGCGGCCCGCCGCGGCTGCCGGCCCGTGAAAGCCGCAGGCCGTAAGGCCTCGGGCGCGGTGATGCCAGGCCGCGTCTGTCGTGGCCTCGTCCCACGCCTCACGGCGTTGGGCTTGGACACGTCACGGCGTTGGGCTTGGACA
>JBAXOU010000191.1:0-6543 GCA_037133115.1 Planctomycetota bacterium
GCCCGCCCTCCAGGCGGGCAGTCCAGCTCACGGCTGCACGGCCATCCATGGCCCGGGTTGCCAACGGGTGCAGGTTGCCAACCTGCACCTACGTAGCCGCAGGTTGGCAACCTGCGGAAAAACGACCGTAGCACAACGCCCTATGGACTCTAGCGCGCGGCCTACCAGCGCCGCCACCCGCAATCCCCTCGCTGCCGATCGTGGCTTCCTGGATCCACCGCACCGGCAGCCCCGAGCCCACGCGAGAGCCCGCGGCCGGTCGGCTTCCACGAACCAAGGATGGCCACCGGCACCCGCTGCTATCATCCGCATCCGTCACTCACCCCTGGAGTCCGCCGCATGCACCGCCTCGCCCTCGCCGCCCTGCTCTGCTCCGCCCTTCCCACGATTGCCGCTGAACCCGCCCCCTTCCCGCGCACCACGATCGACCTCGGCTGCGTCGTCACCGACCTCGACACGTCGGTTCGCTTCTACACCGACGGGATCGGCTTCCGCGAACTGCCGGGCTTCTCGGTCGAGGCCCCGCTCGCCGCCGACGCCGGCCTCACCGACACCAAGCCGCTCACCATCCGCGTGCTCGTGCTCGGCGAGGGGGAGCACGCCACCAAGCTCAAACTCATGCAGGTCGCCGGGGCCGCCCCACGACAGGGTGACAACGAGTTCATCCACTCGCACACGGGATTCCGCTACCTGACGATCATGGTCGCCGACACTGAAGCGGCGCTCGCCCGACTCGCGAAACTCGGCGTGAAGCCGATCGCCAAGTCGCCGGTCGCCCTCCCCGATCACCTCGCCAAGGGTATGCACCTGACGTGCGTCCGCGACCCCGACGGCAACCTCATCGAGCTCATCGGCCCGCGGCCGTCGCGGTGATCACCGGCGACGCAATCTTTCCGTTCCGCTCGAGCCAGGCGATCACTTCGGCGGCCAGTTCATCGGGCCGCTTCGCTGCCGAATCGACGACGAGTTCCGGCGCCAGCGGCTCCTCGTAGGGATCGTCGATCCCGGTGAAGCCCTTGATCTCGCCGGCGCGGGCCTTCTTGTAAAGCCCCTTGGGGTCGCGGCCCTCGCAGACCTCGAGCGGTGCCTTCACGTACACCTCCACAAAATCGCCCGGCGCGAGCAGCCGGCGGACGGCATCACGGTCGCGACGATAGGGGCTGATGAAGGCGGTCAGGGCGATGATGCCGGCCTGGGCGAAGAGGTCGGCGACGGAGCCGATTCGCCGGATGTTCTCCTCGCGGTCCGCGGCCCCGAATCCCAGGCCGAATCGGGCGGCAAACTCCTTCCCGTGCCGCTCCTCAAGCATGGCCGGTGCGGCGCTGAGGCCGTGGCGGACGTTGTCGCCGTCGAGGACGAACGTCCGGCAGCCCCGGGCGTGCAGCCCGCGGTCCACCGCGTTGGCCAGCGTGCTCTTGCCGCAGCCAGATAAGCCAGTGAACCAGAGCACGCAGCCCTTGTGGCCCGCCGCCGCCTCGCGATCGGCTCGGCTCACGGCATGCTCGTGCCAGCGAACGTCGACCAGCTCGCCATCCCGCTTCGTCTCAGCCATCGTCTTCGTCCTCCCTTAGCGGCCAGGGCCGCTCACCACGCGTCGAGCCGCACCTGGCACTCGATCCGCTCGGGCTCACCGTCCGCCGTGCCACCGTGACGGGCGACAGCCAGTCGCACCACCTCGCCCGGCGCGCACTCCCCGAGTTGTGCCGTCAGTTCGTCAAAACTCGCCACATCCGTTCCGTTGATCGACAGCACCACGTCGCCGCTCCGCAGTCCGGCTTGATCGGCGGCGGAGCCAGGCTCCACGGTACGGATTTCACACGGACCGCCGAACGCAGTCGAACTCACGCCCAGCCGACCCCCACGGCGAACGTCGATCCGCGCGTCAGGCAGCCGCTCGGCGAGCCGCCTGGCCTCGGCCGGCCCGGCTCCTGTGCCGAACAGGTCGATCCGCTGCACGCCTTTGAGGCTGCCGAGCACGGCGAGCGTGTCGGCATCGATCGGCACCCCGTGGATGCTCACCACCGCTAACTGCTGCAGGTGGCCGATCTGGCGAATGTCGGCCGGTTCGCCCTGCCAGGTGGTCGTGAGCTCAACCTCGAGGCCACGGCCTTCGACGGGCGGCCGCTCGCGGAACACCGCGCCGAGCGCCTCGAGCTGCTCGCGGGCCAGCGCGGATCGGCCGAGTCTGTGGAACTCCGTCGCCGCCGCGGCCAGCCGCTCCACCGCTCCGTCACCATCCGCGGTGAGCCGGTCGAGGCTCTCCTCTGCTGCAGCGACGGTATCGTCGTCGGTCGCGTCGAGCATCTGCCGCAGCACGTCGATGCCGCGGCTGGCAACCTCGAGATCACCACCGCGGATCGCCCGCTCAAGCGGCCCCGTCGCGGCCTTCCCCACGTCGACGAGCGACCGGGCCGCCGCCTCGCGCCGGGCAAACTGGGCCGCTCCCAGCTGCCCCACCCAGTCATCCACCTCGTCGGCCACCCCACATGGCGCACCGCCGATGCAGGCCGCCGCGACCACGGTCGCGAGCGGGCGGATCAGCCACGAGGTCGATCGGCCAGCCATGAACCCTCCGGATCGTGCCGAATATAACAGCCACCGGACGGCGTCGGACGCGGGTGTAGGATTGTCGGTTCCTTCCAGGCCGCCCATGACCCTCCCAATCACGCCACCGCCGCGCCCCTGCCCACCACTCCCCACATCGCGGGCCGAGATGGCGGCGCGCGGCTGGGACACCGTCGACGTGGTCCTCGTCAGCGGCGACGCCTACGTCGACCATCCGAGTTTTGCCAACGGCCTGATCGGCCGGCTCCTCGAGGCGGCTGGCTTCCGCGTGGCGGTGCTGGCCCAGCCCGATTGGAGCAGCTGCGAGGCCTGGCGGCAGTTCGGCCGGCCCCGCCTCTTTTTCGGCGTGTCGGCCGGCAACATGGACTCGATGATCAACCACTACACGGCGAACCGGAAGGTGCGGAACGACGACGCCTACTCGCCGAACGGCGAGATTGGCCGCCGGCCCGACCGGGCAACCCTCGCCTACTGCCAGCGGTCGCGGGAGGCGTTTCCCGGCGTGCCGGTCGTCGCCGGCGGTGTGGAGGCGAGCCTGCGCCGCCTCGCTCATTACGACTACTGGAGCGACACGGTGCGTCGCTCGATCATCCTCGACTCGAAGGCCGACCTCGTGGTCTTCGGCATGGGCGAGCGGACGGTGCTGGAGGTGGCCCGCGGCCTCGACGCCGGGAAAACCGTGAAGGAACTCCGCGGCCTCCGCGGCGTGGCCTACCGACTCGGTGCGAGCGAGCCGCCACCGGCAGGCCCCGACACGCTCGAACTTCCCACGTACGAGGCGGTCACAGCCGACAAGCTCGCCTTCTGCGAGATGACGCGAATCTCCCACCTCGAGACGAATCCGCACAACGCCCGGCGACTGGTGCAGCGGCACGGCCGCGAGGCGGTGGTGATCAATCCGCCGGCGCTGCCCCTCGAGCAGCCAGAGATGGACCAGGTCTACGGACTCCCCTTCACGCGGAAGCCGCATCCCTCCTACGGCGCGGCGAGGATCCCGGCCTTCGAGGTCGTGGAGCACAGCGTGCAGATCATGCGGGGCTGCTTCGGCGGCTGCACATTCTGTTCGATCACGGCCCACGAGGGGCGGATCATCCAGAGCCGCTCGCAGGAGTCGGTGATCACCGAGATCAAGCTCCTCGCCGCCCAGCCTGGATTCAAGGGAACGGTCTCCGACATCGGCGGCCCGACGGCCAACATGTATCAGATGCGGTGCACGCGGCCCGAGGTGGAGGCGAAGTGCCGCCGGCTCTCGTGCGTGCATCCCACGGTCTGCAAACTCCTTGGCACGAACCACGGCCCGCTCAAGGAACTGATGCGAGAGGCCCGCACGGTCGAGGGCGTAAAGCGGGTGCTCGTCGCGAGTGGAGTGCGGATGGATCTCGCCCGCCGCGACCCCGAATACCTCGAGGAACTCGCCGCGCACCACGTCGGCGGACACCTCAAGGTGGCCCCGGAACACACCGACCCCGAGGTGCTGAACCTCATGAAGAAGCCGTCGGCCGACGACTACGTCGAGTTCGACAAGGCCTTCAAGGCGGCCAGCCAGCGCGTCGGCAAGAAGCAGTACACGGTTCCCTACTTCATCGCCAGCCACCCGGGCAGCGGCGTGGAGCAGATGATCGACCTGGCCGTGTTCCTCAAGCGCAATGGCTACAAGCCCGACCAGGTGCAGGACTTCATCCCCAGCCCGTTCGACATCGCGGCCTGCATGTACCACACCGGGCTCGACCCCATGACGCGGGAGCCGGTGACGATCACGAAGGGGCTCCGTGACCGGAGGACGCAGCGGGCCCTCTTGCAGTTCTTCAAGCCGGAGAACTACTTCGAGGTCCGGCGGGCGCTCGAGCAGGCCGGTCGCCACGACCTCATCGGAAGTGGCTGCGATTGCCTGATCCCGGCTCAGCCACCGAAGGAGGCGCTCGACCGCAAGCGAAGCGAGGCGACGCGGGCCTTTACCGAGCGAACCTCCGGCGACCACTTGAGAGGCGGCCCCGCCACGGGCCGCGAAGGAAAAGGCGCCCCCGCCACAGGCAAGGCGCCCCGGAAGCAGGGCCGCCAACGGAAGAGCGTCGGTTATCGCCCCAAGCGGCCCGGACAGAGCCACCAGTAAAACGCGGTGCGCGAGTCACCACCTCAGGGCAGCCGGGGAGCAGGTTATTCTTGACATGCGATGCGTGTGGGTCCGTGAGGGGTTGCCCATGCTCCGAGAGCCGGCGTTTGCCGGCAAGCGAAGGCAGGATGCCGAGAGCGCAGCCGGCATCGAGAGAGCGGAGGGCAGGATGCCCGCAGTGAACGTCCGGCGACGGGGCTGGGCAGGCCCGAACCCCGGCTGACAGTGGCAACGACTGGATGCTCCCGGCAGCAACCCGGATAGTGAGTTGACTGTGATCAAGTACCTCGGCTCCAAGCGGTTGCTCCTCGACCTGATCGGTGACGCCGTTGAGCGGGTTGCACCGGGGCCGACGGTGCTCGACCTCTTCAGCGGCACGTCGCGGGTGGGCCACGCCCTCAAGCGCCGCGGCTTCCGCGTCGTCGCCAACGACCACAACGCCTACGCCCACGCGCTGGCCCGCTGCTACGTCGAAGCCGATCGTGGCGACGTCGAACACGACGCGCTCCATCTGATCCACGAGTTCAATCAGCTGCCGGGAAAGCCCGGGTATTTCACCGAGACCTTCTGCGACCGGTCGCGGTTCTTTCAGCCCAAGAATGGAGCCCGCATCGACGCCATCCGCGAGTCGATCGCCGCGAAGGGGCTGCGGCCCGACCTCGAGGCGGTGCTGCTCGTCTCGCTGATGGAGGCGGCCGACCGGGTCGATTCCACGACCGGCGTCCAGATGGCCTACCTCAAACAGTGGGCGCCACGAGCCTGCAATGACCTGGAACTGCGGATGCCCGACGTCCTGCCGCGGCCGGAGGCGGGCCGTGGCTCGGCCCTCTGCCTCGAGGCCCTCGATGCCGCCCGCCGCACCCCCGCCGACGTCGCCTACATCGACCCGCCGTACAACCAGCACTCGTACCTGGGCAACTATCACGTCTGGGAGTCGCTCGTCCGCTGGGACAAGCCCGACGTCTACGGCATCGCCTGCAAAAGGGCCGACTGCCGCGAACGGCGGAGCGTGTTCAACTCGCGGCCCCGCTTCGATGCGGCCATGCAGGACGTGCTCACCGCCATCCAGGCGCCGGTGGTGGTCGTGTCGTTCAGCAACGAGGGCTGGCTCGCCCGCGAGGAACTGGAGGCGATGCTCGCGGGGCTGTTTGGTGGCCGGGCGCACGTGGCCACGCTTGCCACCGACTACCGCCGTTACGTGGGCGCCCAGATCGGCATCCACAACCTGCAGGGGCAGAAGGTGGGGAGGGTGAGCCACCTGCGCAACACCGAATACCTGTTCATCGCGGCCGATCGACCGCTCACCGACGCGGTCAGCGACCTGGCCGCTGCGGCGCGAACCGTCGACCCCGCGGATGCGTAGAATCATTGCATCTGCCTCCCGTGGAACCCGTGCCATGCGCCTTGCTCGTTCGCTCGCCGTACCGCTCCTCGCCGTCGCCGTGGTCGCCGCCGGAGGGCGGTGTGCATCCGCCCGCAGCCCGCGCAACCCCTACTCCAGCTTCAACCTCTCGGGCGTCAACTACGGGGCGATGCAGTGGGAGCGGGCCCAGCGGCAGGGCAAGCGGGTCTGGCCGTACTACAACTCGCCGACACCGCGATACACCCGCGGGGGCAGCGTGGGCACGGTCGGCGTCGGGGGTGGCGTGATCGGCGGCGGCACCGTCCGCACGACTTCGCGCGGCTGGCGGCGCTGAGCGTGATTCATACGGGTCACACGGGTTGCACGTGATCCCGGAGCATTCACAAGGCTCGGGTCCTCTCGTAGCACAGGTTTTCAACCTGTGTGTCTTCCCGATTCGCCGCGGGCTCGGGTCTGCCCGTGCCCGTCGCCGGACGCTCGCTGCGGGCTCCGGCCCTCCGCTCGC
>JBAXOU010000192.1:0-6483 GCA_037133115.1 Planctomycetota bacterium
CCCGCGGCCTCACGGCCGGTCGGCTTGAACACGAACTCCAGCGTGGTGGGACGCCCGCGGCCTCACGGCCGGTCGGCTTTCACATGCCGATTGTACAAGCCCAACGCCGTGAGGCGTGGGGCGAACCGCCACAGGATACGGCGTCCAGCGTGGTTCGCCCGCGGCCTCACGGCCGGTCGGCTTTCACGTACCGTGCACTCGAGCGCGAGGATCAGGTGTGAACCGTATCAGGCTTCCGGTAGTTCGAAACCGCGGCGGCGTTCGCGGACGAGCAAGGCGTCGGCCTCGGCGTCGGCCTCAAACCGTTCGGCAGCCGGATCCCAGGCCAGAGGTCGGCCGAGCTGCCGGGTGATGCCCACCAGATGGCAGACCGTGGCCGAGCGGTGGCCGATCTCGACGTCGGCGACCGGCCGCTCGCGACTGCGGATGCAGTCGAGCCAGTTTTGCAGGTGCGCGCGAGCCTGCCAGAGGGCCGTTTCGTCGCTCCACTCCTTCTCCTCGGCCACCGCATCGATCTCCGCGAGAATGGCCGCCGCGATCTCGGGCGGGTTCGACGCGATCTTGTTACGGTTGATCTCCAGCTTCCCCTTTTCCCCGACGAACACAGCGCCGCCCATCGGTCCTTTGTCGAGCACCAACTTCACCTCGACGCCGTCGGCATACCGCATCGCGACTGCGCCGGCCGGCCCTTCCGCGAGCGGGGCGAGGGACACCGGCCCCGTGGCGTCGGCGCCCAGCGCCCACTGGAGTTGGTCGAGCCCGTGAGCGCCCCAGTTGGTGATCTGACCGCCCGCGAAGTCGCGCCATGACATCCATGTCATCCACGACGAATGGTAGGGGCGGTCGGCAGCCTGGCTGAGCCAGGTGTTCCAGTCGAGGCCCGCGGGCACGGGCTCGCCCGCGGGATAGGGAACCGGACTCGGGGCCGCCGGGTCGTAGTTCACCGCGCGAACCTCGAGCAGCCTGCCGAGTCCGCCGGACCGGACGAACTCGCAGGCCAGCCGATTGATGGCCATCGAACGCTGCTGCGTGCCGACCTGCAGCACGCGGCCGTGCTTCCGCACGGCATCGGCGAGGACGCGGCCCTCCCGGACGTAGAGCGTGAGCGGCTTCTCCGCATAGATGTCCTTGCCCGCCTGGCAGGCGTGGATGCAGGGCAGAACCCGCTGGAAATCGCCGACCCCGACGATCACGGCGTCGACGTCAGGCCGGTCGAGCACCCTGCGGTAGTCGGCGCACACATCCCATGAGCCGCCACGGGTCGCTTTGTACTGCTCTGCCCGCGGCAGATTGCAGTCGGCAAGGGCGATGATCCGTGCGGCAGCGGGAAGCTGATCGAGCAGCAGCGACGCGCGGTGCCCCACGCCGATCGCCGCCACGCCAATCGTCTCGTTGGCGGCGACGGTCGCGCCGGATGCTGACGCGCGACCGCGGAATCCCGCCGCACCGAGAAGGGCCAGTGAGGATTTGGAGAGAAACCGCCGCCGCGACGTGCGGCCGGTGGAACCATCGACACATGGATTCATGGGATGCCCTTCACTTCGTTCGATCGGTTTGTGTTGCGTCCAGCACGATTCGCCCGCGGCCTCACGGCCGGTCGGCTTTCACTCGACATCACTCTAACCCAGGAGTTCCGGAACGACGCGGCCGTGGACGTCGGTGAGGCGAAAATCGCGGCCGCTGTGGCGGTATGTCAGCCGCGTGTGGTCGAGGCCGAGCAGATGCAGCATGGTCGCCTGCAGGTCGTGCACGTGCACCGGCTTTTCGACGGCCTTGAAGCCAAACTCGTCGGTCGCGCCGTGCACCGTGCCGCCGCGGACGCCGCCACCGGCCATCCAGACCGTGAACCCGTGGTGATTGTGGTCACGGCCCGAGGGCTCGCTCACCCCGGTGCCCGGCGCCGGAAGTTCGACCGTGGGCGTCCTGCCGAACTCTCCCCCCCAGAGCACAAGCGTGCTGTCGAGCATCCCGTGGGCGACGAGGTCATCCAGGAGCGCGCCGATCGCCCGATCGCACTCACCGGCAAGGCGGCGGTGGTTCGCTTCGATCTGCTCGTGGCTGTCCCAGGGCTGCCCGGCGCCATGCCAGACCTGCACGTAGCGCACGCCCCGCTCGACAAGCCGCCGCGCGATGAGCATCTGCCGCCCCTGCGCGTCGTCGCCGTAGCGGGCGAGCACGTGAGCAGGCTCGCGAGACACGTCAAATGCGTCGGTTGCCTCCGACTGCATCCGCCACGCGAGTTCCATCGACGCGAGCCGGGCCTCGAGTGCCGGGTCGTGCGGCCGCGCCGCCAGGTGCCGCCGGTCGAGTTGGGAGATGAGATCGAACTGCCGCCGCTGCGCATCGCGGTCGAGCACCGGATGGCGGACGTTCTCCACCAGGTCGGCCGCGTTTCGCTTCTTCGTGTCGATATACGTGCCCTGGAACGCGCCCGGCAGGAAGGCGCTTCGCCAGTTTTCGGACTCTTTGATCGGATATCCCCCCGGACACATCGCCACGAACCCCGGGAGGTTTTGGTTCTCACTTCCCAACGCGTAGGTCACCCATGCGCCGGCGGACGGCCGCACGAGTCGCGCGTCGCCGCAGTTCATGAGCATCAGTGAGGGTTCGTGATTGGGCACGTCGGCATGCATCGACCGCACGACGAGCAGGCGGTCGGCATGCCGGGCCACCGACGGAAACAACTCACTCACCTCCAGGCCGCTCTCGCCATGCCGCGAAAATCGAAAGGGGGACGGCAGGGCCGCGCCCGTCCGCCGCTCCGTCGGCAGGTTTGTGGGAATCTCCCGGCCCGCATAGGCGGCGAGCGTGGGCTTCGGATCGAACGTGTCGATGTGGCTCGGGCCGCCGTTGGCAAAGATGTGGATCACCGCCCTGGCCCGCGCCGGAAAGTGGGGTGCCCGCGGCGCGAGGGACAGGCCCGACCCCGCCGCGTCCGCTCGTTCGGCGTCGAGGAGGCTCGCCGCACCGAGCCAGCCGAGCCCCAGGCCGCCGCGGCAGAGCGCGTCGCGGCGGGAGAGGAAGCGGGCGGGGGGCAGGTCGTGGGGCATCGTGCGAGCTGTCTTTCCGTAGCTACTTCAATCGATGAACTGAAACTCGGCAACCGCGAGCACCGCCTGAGCGAGCCGCTCATACCTTCCGAATCCGCTCGGATCGGACGGCGGCTCCGCCGCGAGCCAGGCGAGGGCTGCATCCCGTTCTTCTGTTGATGGACTCCGCGACAGCGCCGCCCGCCACAGGGAATCGACGCGGAGATCGTCCCGCGTTGGATCAGCCACCTCCGCCTGCACCCGCGCCGCCAGCCGCCGCGCGGCATTGACGACGAGTTCGGAGTTGAGCACGGCCAGCGACTGCTGGGGCACGGTGGTCCGCACCCGCATGTGCACGGCTGTGTCTGGGTTGGCGACATCGAACGTCCGCAGGAGGCCAGGCACATCCTGGCGGTCGAGGCGGCCGTAGATCGACCGCACCGCCATCGACTCCACCGCAAGCGGGTCGACGCCGCGGCCTCCGCAGTGCACGCGATCGAGCGTGTCGGCGGCGACGAGCATGGAGTCGCGCCAGGCCTCCCAGTCGAGGCGGCGACGATTCGCCCGGGCGAAGAGCCGGTTGTCGGGATCGCGATCAGCGAGATCCTCGCGGGCGGCCGACGACTGCCGGAAGGTGCGGCTTGTCACGATCTCGCGATGCAGCCAACGCAGGCTCCAGCCGCCTTCCTCGATGAACCGCCGGGCGAGGTCGTCGAGCAACTCGCGGTGAGCGGGGGCTTCCCCGCGCAGCCCCAAGTCGCCGGCCGCGGGTACGAGTCCGCCGCCGAGATGATGGGTCCATGCCCAGTTCACGATCATCCGCGCCGTCAGTGGGTTGCCGGGGGCCACGAGCGCACGGGCCAGATCGAGACGGCCACTCGATCCGGCGCCCACCTCCGCACCCCCCAGGAGCATCGGTATCCGCCGCTTGACAACGTCGCCGCGCCGCGCCGGACTGCCGCGAAGGAGGATCGGACTGTCCTGCGGCTGCGGGCGATCGACGAGCACCATCGCCCGCGGCGGTCCCCCGGCGGCCTCGGCTTGATGCTTCGTGATGTTGAGCTGCCGTCTGCGGAACTCCGTCTGCTCCGCCATGTTGGCAACGCGCATCGCCTCGGTCTCCAGCACGACGAACGGCGTACCGACAGCGCCCAGCAGTTCGCGTACTGCCCGCACGTCGTCCGTCTCATCGCCGGCGACGGCAGGCCCGCCGGCCCAGTCCGGCGCGATCCGCATCACGACCCGGGCGTACGCCTCGGCGAGTTCTGCGAGCGAGCCGGGCCGGGCCGAGACGAGTTCGTCGCGGATCACGGCATTCAGGTTAGGTGCAGGCTGGCCGGCGGCTTCAGCGTCAAGCAGCCGCGCGAGCCGCGACGGCACCTCGGCATCGGATCCCGACGCCGCGGCCACCCATGGCCCGAGGATCGGCTGCCGCTCGGTCTGCCCGCCGACGAGACGGGTGAGCTTGTCGATGATCAACTGCTGCAGTTCATAGCCGTCGGCCAGCCGCGGCGGCCGCTTGTCGGCACCGCGGACCGCGGGCCGCGCGACCTCGAGAAAGTAGGCGGCCGCGTGGGCGACGGCCTCCCGCACCGCCCGCGCCCGGACAGCGGCCTCATGGTCGGTCACCGACTGCCGGAGTTCGGCATAGGTGGCCGCGAACGCCGCCCCCTCCGGGCCCGGAGGGGGCGGGCCGATCTCGGGCAGTTCCTCTGGGATCTGGCAGCTGGCGAAGATGCCGTGCAATGCGTAGTAGTCGGCCGTCGTGACGGGCTCGTACTTATGGTCGTGGCACCGCGCGCAGGCCACGGTGAGTCCCATCAGCCCACGGGTCACGAGGTCGATGCGGTCGTCGATGATGTCGTTCGTGTTGCCGAGAAACGTCCTCCCGACGGTGAGGAAGCCGAGCGCGGCCAGATCCGACGGTGGCACCGGCGGTACCACGAGGTCGGCAGCGATCTGCAGGGTGATGAACTGATCGTACGGCCGATCGGCCGCCAGCGCTGCGACGACCCAGTCGCGATACGTCCAGGCAAATGGATAACGCTTGTCCTGACTGTCGAACGCGTACCCCATCGTGTCGGCATACCGCGCCACGTCGAGCCATTTCCGGGCCCAGTGCTCCGCGTGGTGTCGCGATGCCAACAACCTGTCGACGAGCGCCTGGTACGACTCCTCCGTCGGCCGGGCCGCGAACGCATCGACCTCCGCGGCCGGCGGCGGCATGCCGGTCAGGTCGAACCATACCCGCCGCACGAGGTCCCGCGGACTTGCCGCCGGCGACGGTGAGACGCCTGCGGCAGTGGCAGCCGCAAGGATAAAACGATCGATCCGCGAGTGAGCCCACTCCGGGGGAGACTGCGACGCGGGTGCCGGGGGATCGTGCCGCATGAGCGGCTGAAATGCCCAGTGGTTTTGCAGCGCATCCTCGAGCCGCCGCTGCATGTCGACTGGTCCGGCTGCCGGGGTGGACGTGTCGTTGTCGCCGCCGGGACCGCTCCACGGTGCCCCCGCCGAAATCCAGGTCTCGAGAACGGAGATCTCGTCGTCGGAGAGTTTGCCGTCCGGAGGCATAGCGATGTCATCGGCGTGCCGGACCACGGCGAGGAGCCGGCTCTCGGCGGCCTTGCCTGGCACGACCACCGGCCCCGAGTCAGCCCCCCGGATCAGCGCCTTGCGGCTGTCGAGCCGCAGCCCCGCCTCAGCGATTCCGTCGCCGTGGCACTCCTGGCACCGGGTGGATAGGAGCGGCCTCACGCGGGATTCGAAGAACTGCTGATGCAGATTCTCCACGGTCGGCGCCGTTTCGGCCCCGGCCGGCCGGCCAGTTCCGCACCATGCGACGACCGCGAACCCGACGCCCAAAGCAAAGCCCAGAGCACGGCGGCCGCGCGTCCAGATTCGTGCCGGCAAGCCGTGTTGGAGCATGGGGCTGCCTCTCGAAAGACACCGCGTGAACTACCCGTGAGTATAGTTAGCGGGGCTTATGGAATAACCATACACCGGTTACGAAATAAGGACGACGCTGCGATCCTCGTGGGCCTGATGGGTTCTCATGGCGGATTTGCTTCCGGCACCGAGGCCGGCACGACTTCCAGCCAGCGTTTGAGCGGCAGGCAGTCGCCCGTGACCCGCAGGACATAGTGCCCTGGCACGGTCCCTTTCGTCGTCTGGATCGCCGCCGTGGCGGGCAGGGTCGCCTGACGTGGCGAAGCCTCCAGGCCGGGCACGTCGATCGTCACGCGTGGAGGTGTGTGATTCGGTATCGGCCAGGACGCGAGGCCGACTTTCAGGCTATGGCCCGCCCGACAGACAAGCGGTGTGGGCTCCGTGAGCACGAGAGGCGGGCAGTCGGGCCGCGGCAGCAGCACCGCGGAGAACCCGAAGACGGTGTCGATGAAGGTTCCATCGGCAGTTCGCTCGATCACGACGGGCCGCGTGTGGAGGGTCTCGG
>JBAXOU010000193.1:0-6261 GCA_037133115.1 Planctomycetota bacterium
GCCTGCGGCGGCGGACCGATCACCACCGACGGATCGGCGAGGTCCACCGGCTCGAAGCCCGGATAGGCGGGCATCTGCCAGAGCTGGCCCGGGTCGCCGCTGGCGGTGTTCGTGGTGATCGAAGTCAGTTCGATCGTGAAGTCGACGCCGGAGGCCGGCCACGAAACTTCGACGAGGTGCGGCAGCGCCGCGCCCGACGGCGCATCGACGCGATGCCGGCTCGTTCGCACGCTCGCGAGGCGTTCCCCGGCCGCGGTGAAGAGGTGCTGCTCCGCCACGAGCCCCGTGGTGCCGTCGAGGATCGTCGACTTCAGGAGTTCGCCCTCGGGAGCATTGATCGTGCTGCGAATCTCAATCCGGCCGTCGGGCAGCGGAAACGGGCCCTGGTGCCTGTCCTCCGTGCGAAACATCACGAGGCCGAGGATCTCCGGCATCCAGTCGGCGCGGATCGGCAGGAGCCGACGGGCCGCCGACTGGGCGTATTGGTCGTGGCGGCAGAAGGCCACGACCGGCGGCTTGTGCTGTCGCAGCCAGAGCCAGAAGAGATCGTCGTTGCTGCCGATGTCGAGTTCGGGGCCGGTGATCGCAGTCTGAGCCTGGAGGCGAAATCGCCGCGGGGGCTCACAGGCGATCCGCGCGGAGAGCCGGGGCACGCCGGGAACCGCCAGCACCGCCTGCGTGGCCATGCAGCTCCGCACCCGCTGCGTGTTGTCGTGAACCGCCGCGATGATCTGTTCGAGCGTCGGATGGGCGGGGAGCGTCCGCGGCAGGGGCATCGTGCCGATCTGGTAGCCGCGAAGCACCTGCGGGCAGGAGGCGCCGCTCGCCGCGACCGAGGCGACGATGATCGCCAGCGTGGCGAGCCGAAGCGACGTGGCAGGCCGCCGGTGGTTGGGGTTGGCATGCGGGGACGTCATGCGGCGTCTCCAGACCAGAGCAGCGCGGCAAGCCGGGCCTCGACGCCATCGGCCGCGGCCTCCGCGGCATCGACCAGACGCACCCGGTACTCGCGATCCCGCTTGCGGCAGGTGAACGTGAGCGTGCCCTCGTCGGACTCAGCAGCCGGGTCGTCGACGATCCGCAGCACCCGCCGGCGGACGAGTTGCAGCGCGAGCATGTATCGCAGCGGGTCGTCGCCCCCTGCCTCGAGGCTCTCGAGCGCGTCGAGCAGCACGTCAGGCGGCGCCAGCGTCGGCCCCGCGGCACCGGCCTGGGGATACCGCGAACGCCACCAGGCGATCGACTCCTCCGGCGGCCCCTGCCAGACCTCGGCGGCCATGTCGAGTCGCTCGACGGCTCCGCGCCTGCGGACGAGCGCCGAATAGAACATCTCCCCCGGCGCGAACGGGCGTCCGGTGGTCGCGCAGGTCATCTGCGGACGGTGGAGTTTGAGATCCATGGGCCGCGAACGATAGGGGCCCACCGCCCCAGCCACAACCGCGACCGCCTGAGCCCCCCTGCGGCCGCGCGAAGCAGCACAGCCTAGGCAAGCCCGGCGAGCACGAGATCGGCGACCTCGGCCAGGCCGCCAGCGTCGTTGGTGCCCACGACGACGTCGGCTTCGGCTTGGACCTCCGGCCGGGCGTTGCCCATCGCGATCCCCAGGCCCGCCTCCCGGATCATCGGCAGGTCGTTGACGTCGTCGCCCACGGCGCAGATCTCAGACGGACGAATGCCCCACGCGGCCGCCACCTCGCACACGCCCGACCACTTCGTGACCCCGACGGGCGCAATCTCGCACATCCAGTCGCGGTATCGAGGGCTCTTGATGGTGTGGAGCGAGAGGCTGCCGGGAAAGGCGGCGTCGAGGTTGGCCTCGAGCGAGCTCATCGCAGCGTGCGGCCCCATCACGAACCCGGCAAACACGCCCTCCGGCGGCGACTCGTGGAGGTCGTGCACCACGTCGGCGAGGCCGCGGTTGCGGCCGAGATACTCCCGCAGTCCACCGCCATAGGCACCGGGATCGTCGGCAATGTCGGCCAGGCTGCGGCAGTGGAAGTCGAACCCTCGTGCGTAGCTGTCGGTATAGAGGATCGGCTCGTAGCCCCGCTCCACGATCAACCTCACGACGCCCTCGAGCACGCCGGGTGCGAACGCGGCGCGGGAGAGCGTGGCATGGTCGGAGGGCCGCTTGACGAGCGCCCCCGAGGCCGAGACGAGCGGCACATCGACACCGAGCGCCCGCGCGATCGGCAGGGCGTCGCGATACCGCCGCCCGGTGGCGATCATCACGCGCACGCCGGCGGCGACGACCCGTGCCACCGCGGCGCGGGCCACCGCCGGCACCTCGTGGCCGGAGTCGGTGAGCGTGCCGTCGATGTCGAGCACGAGCAGCCGCACGCGGGGCGGTGGCGAAACTGATGGGTCATCCGTCATGCGGCTATCATAGCGGCGGAGATCCATCTCGATGACCGATCCAGCGACGCCCGACGACGCATCCTCTCTCCCGTTCACGCCCGTCAGCCGGCACGGCGATATTCCCGCCGGCGAGGGCCGCACCTTCGAGGTCGGCGGCCGGCTCGTCGCCGTGTTCTTCGACGGCGAGGCGTATCACGCCATGGACGACCTCTGCCCACACATGGGAGCGTCGCTCGGCTCCGGGCCTTTCGTGGATGGCGTCGTCACCTGCCCGTGGCACGCCTGGCGGTTTCGCGCCTGCGACGGGGCCTGGTGCGACAACGAGAAGTTGAAGGTCGCGGTGTTCGAGGTCCGCCGCAGCGGTGACGCGATCGAAGTCCGCGTCCCGCCGGCAGGATGATCCGGCGCACCCTCACACCGCTCACACGGTGACCGATCCGCCCGGTGCGAGCACCTTCGCAGTGGCCACGCCGTCGGCGGCCACGTCGCGGGCCCAGGCCGCGGCGTCTTGCTCGATCGGCGGCCAGGTGCCGTAGTGGCACGGCAGCGCGAGCTTCGGCTTGAGGAGCCGGACCGCCTCGCGGGCGTCGTCTGGTCCCATCGTGAACAGGTCGCCGATCGGGAGGATCGCCACGTCGAGGCCACGGCCACCCTGCGGCCGGCCCATCCGCTCCATGTCGGAGAAGAGTGCCGTGTCGCCGGCGACGTAGATCCGCTTGCCGCCGACGTCGAGCAGCCAGCCGCATGGGTTGCCGGCATAGGTGCCGTCGGGCAGGCTCGACGAGTGCCAGGCGAGTTCCATCTTCGCAGTGCCGCCGGGCACCGGCGCGGTGCCGCCGAGGTTCATCGGCTGAACGTTCGCCACGCCCTGGCCACCGAGCCACTGGCCGATCTCCCAGTTGCAGAACACCTTCGCGCCGGTCCGCTTCGCAATCGCGGCAAGGTCGGCGACGTGGTCGAAGTGTCCGTGGGTGACGAGGATCGCGTCGCAGGCGACATCGCCGGCCTTCATCGAGGCCGTGGGGCACTCGTCGAAGAACGGATCGACGAGCAGGACGCCGGCGCCGGTGTCGATGAGCCAGGTGGCGTGGCCGGTCCAGGTGAGTGTGACGGGCATGGCGGGGTCTCCTTGGGCCAGCAAGTGTATGGGTTCGCGCGTCCTCGTGTTCACAAACCGACGAGCCGGCCTTCGACCGCCGTGGCAAGCATCAGCATCTGAAGCAACTGCCCGATCACGTGCTCGTCAATCCGCGGCAGGAGGATATCGGCCGTCGGCCGCCCGGCCCGTGCATCGTCCTCGTGGGTGCCGGCAACGGCAGCGGCGAGCAGCTCGGGCCAGGTCTTCCCGACGAGCTCGTCGGGCTCGTCCTGCTTGACCGCGAACGGCCCCAGCGGTGGCACTGTGAGCCGGTCGCGGCGGCACTCGCCCACCACGAGATTCGTGATCAGCGTGCCGCAAGCCGCCCCCTGCCCTCCCCTGCCGAGGGTTCCGGAGCGGAGCAGGTCGTGCCAGCATTCCACCGCCTCGAGTTGCTGGCTCTGGCTTGAGAGCCCGCGACCCATGATTCCCGTTTCGAACTCGGCGAGATGGGAGACGGCGACGTACTGAAGCACGGGATTGTCGGAAACTGGCGACTCGCGGAATCGCCGGTTCATTGCCGCAGCCCCTTCGAGCAGTCGCACCACGTCGATCCCCACGATCGACGCGGGTAGGAGGCCGACGGCGGTGAACGTGCCAAACAGGCCACCAACGCTGGCGGGGATCGCAAAGTCGTCGGCACAGCCGAGCCCCTGCACGAAGGCGGCAAGCCGGCTTGTGCAGCCGGTGATCGGCACCACCAGTTCGGCGAGCCGGGGCACATCGCCACCGACGGCTTCGAGGAGCGCCGCCAGAAAAAGCCTTGTCGTCACCGCCGCCTCGGGTGCGTCGCCTCCCGCGTCCACCACGAGCATTGCCCACCGGTCGAGCAGGTCGTCGCCTCGCGGCCTGCCATGCGGCGCCACCAGGTCGAGCAGCCCCTGTGCGGAGTCGTTGTCGAACAGGAAACCCTCGAACGAGAGCCGCGGCCGCCCACCGCGTTCGCCGCGGGAGAGTTCGTTGTGGAACGGATGGCAGCAGGCTTCGAACACCACCCGCACGCCCATGACGGCCCCGCCGCCACCGAGCACCACCACGCGGTCGACCGCGTCGCGGATCCGTCGCGCCGTCCGCAGCATCACATACAGCTCGCTCTCCGGCCGCTTCGTGTCGTAGTCCGCCAAGAGCCGGTCGGGGAGGTCGACGAAGGCAGACTCGAGCACCTCAGACCGGGCGGCATCGAGCCTGCCCGCGAGGCCCTCGACGGCCTGCCGCGAGACCGCGCCGGCCGCGAACGCGGCCGCGGGGTCATAGCCGATCGGATCCGCGGGGAGCTTGGGGCGGATGACGCTCATGGGCGGCTCGGCGGCGGACATGTTTGGGGCGGGGTGACAAGCGTGTAGATTCTGGCGGCGGAACTCTAGCCGATCGGGCGAACGGCCCGCGAGCGTTCCAGCCCTTTTGCCCGTCCCCAGCCCACCCCCGAGTCAGGAACACCGCCGTGAAAGAGCACGACCTCGTCCGCGAACTCGCCGAGAAGAACGCCTCCAAGATCGTGATGCTCGTGGCCGACGGCCTCGGCGGCCTGCCGCTCGAGGCGGGCGGAAAAACCGAACTCGAAACGGCCTCGACTCCCAACCTCGACCGGCTCGCCGCCCGCGGGACCAGCGGCTCGAGCGTGCCGGTGCTACCCGGCATCACACCCGGCTCCGGTCCCGGTCACCTCGGCCTGTTCGGCTACGACCCCCTCGAGTTCAAGATCGGCCGCGGGGCGCTCGAGGCCACCGGCATTGGCTTCGAACTCGGCCCCGACGACGTCGCCGCCCGCGGCAACTTCTGCACGCTCGATGCCGCCGGGAAGATCGCCGACCGTCGCGCCGGCCGCATCCCCTCCGAGGAGAGTTTTGCGGTCGTGGAAAAACTGCAGGCGGTGAAGATCCCGGGCGTGGAGACGTTCGTGAAGCCGGTCAAGGAACACCGCTTCGTGGTCGTGTTCCGCGGCAAGGGGCTCGACGGTCGTGTGGCCGACACCGACCCGCAGGCCGTGGGCGTTGCCCCGCTCGATCCGCAGGCGGCCGATCCCGCGGCGGCGAAGACGGCCGACGTCGCCAAGGAGTTTGTGAAGCAGGCCCGCGCGATCCTCAAGGACGAGCCGAAGGCCAATGGGCTCGTGCTTCGCGGCTTCGCCGCCAAGCCGGCGCTTCCCACCTACGAGCAGCTCTACGGCCTCAAGGCAGCGGCCATCGCCGTCTACCCGATGTACAAGGGCCTCGCGCGGCTCGTCGGCATGACGCTCGTGGGTAAGGCCCAGTCGCTCGACGAGCAGATCGCCGAGTTGGCAAAGTGCTGGAACGATTACGACTTCTTCTTTCTGCACTTCAAGTACACCGACTCCACCGGCGAGGACGGCGCGTTCGAGCAGAAGGTGAAGCGGATCGAGGAACTCGACCGGGCGATCCCGAAGATCGAGGCCCTCAAGCCCGACGTGCTGATCGTGACCGGCGACCACTCCACGCCCAGCAAGCTCAAGGGCCACTCGTGGCATCCGGTGCCGACCCTGCTCGCGGCCGACACCTGCCGGCCCGACGGGCTGACGTCGTTCTCGGAGCGCGACTGCCTCCGCGGCGGCTTCGGAATCTTCCCGGCGAAGCACCTGATGCTCCTGGCCATGGCCCACGCCCAGCGGTTCGGCAAGTACGGCGCCTGACGCTGGGTGTGTCCGTTGCCGTCCAAGCCGACCGGCCGTAAGGCCGCGGGCTGATCCCGGAGCGCCGCCCGGGGCTGCCCACGCCCCATCGCCGGACGTTCGCTGCGGCCCTCCGGGC
>JBAXOU010000194.1:0-6224 GCA_037133115.1 Planctomycetota bacterium
GCGAAATGGTGCCTGCCACCTTTTTCATGGTTTGTGGACGTAATCGGCGGGGACGTTCTGCAGCCGATCCAGGTTCTTCTTCAACCACGCGATCGTCTCGGCGATCACGTCGGCAACCGACCGCTTCGGCTCCCAGCCGAACTCGGTGCGGGCCTTCGTGCAATCGAGCAGATACGCCGGATCCTGGGCGAGCCGTGGGGGCGTGGTTTCAACGGCGTCTTCGAAGCGGGCGCCGAGTTGCCGACAGATCTCCTCGACGACCTCGCGGATCGTCTGATTCTTGTCGGTGGCGAGGTGGTAGACGTCGCCGGGAATGCCGCGCCGCGCCACCTCCAGCGTGCCGCGGGAGACGTCGGCCATGTGGATGAACGACCGCACGCTCGTGCCGCCGCCTTCGAGTTTCAGTTTCTGCCCAGTGAGCACGCAGTAGACGGTCCTGGGGATGATCCGGTAGAGCGGCTGCCCTGGGCCGCAGACATTGGCCGCCCGCGTGAACGCCACTGGAAACCCATAGGCCTTCCGGTAGGCCAGGAGGTTCATGTCGCAGGCCGCCTTCGATACGGCGTAGGGAGTGCTCGGATTGAATGGGGCGGTCTCTTTCACGAGGCCGCTGGTGCTCCCGTAGACCTCCGGCGTGGAGATCTGCACGAACTTCTTGAGGAAGTCCATGCGCCGCAACCGGTCCACGAGTCGGGCGGTCGAGACAACGTTGGTCTGATACCAGTGGTCGGGGTTGTCCCAGCTCTGGGCCACCATGCTCTGGGCGGCGAAGTTGACCACGTACTCCGGCTTTGCCTCGCGAATCACCGCCTCGATCCGATCGAGATCGCGGTTGAAGTCGAGGGCGTGGAACGTGAAGCGGTCGTGCGGGGCCCACGCATAGGGCAGCAGCGCCTCGTCGGGCTCCGGCGAGCGGCTCACGCCGATCACCCTCGCGCCATCGGCGAGGGCCTCGGCCACGAACGTGGCGCCGGAAAACGAGTTGCTGCCGAGAACGACGAAGGTTTCAGGAGTCGCAGCCATGAGCGTCAGGTGAGGTGGACGGCCTTCATCGTCTTGATGTTGGAATATCGGGTGTCGGTCATCGAGTCGGGTAGTTTTCCTGCTTTGAAGGCCTTGATCAGGTCCCGGGCACCGTCTTCGATCGTGTGCTTGGGCACGAACCCGAGCACCCGTTGGATCTTGTCGGAGTTGATGCGGTAGGAGCGAATGTCGTCGGAAGGGGTGGTGATGATGTCGATCTCACCCTTTTCCGGCAGTTCTTCGCGGACCACCTTCCTCACCACCTCCGCCGTCTCGGCCACGCTGTAGTTCTGGTAGCCGGCGTTGAAGATCTGTCCGGCGATCTTTTCGTCGGGCACCTCGAGCAGCAGGCAGTAGAGATTCACCATGTCGTGCATGTGGAGGTTGGGTCGCATCTGCACGCCGCCAAACACCGTGATCTTACCGTTGTTGACCGCGTGGTTCGTGAGGATGTTGACCGTGAGGTCGAGCCGCTGACGCGGCGAGTAGCCGCAGATCGTGGCGGGGCGGACGGCCACGGTGGTGAACGTGGGCGACTGCTCGGCGAAGAGCAACGGCTCGCACGCAGCCTTGTACTTGTTGTAGAGCGACACCGGTACGAGCGGGTGCTCTTCCGTGACCTGCGGCGATTCGCTCACGCCGTAGACACTCCCCGAGGAGGCGAAGATGAACCGCCGCACGCCCGCCTCCTTGGCCGCCTTCACGGTCGGGCCGAAGGAATCGAGATTCACCGACTTCGAGAGGTCAGGATCGAGTTCGACGCTGGGGTCGTTGGAGATGCAGGCCAGATGAATCACGGCATCGGCTCCGCGGACGGCCTCCTTGACCGCCGCAAGATCGCGAACGTCACCATGCCGAATCTCGAGATGCGGATTGTCTCGCACCGCTGCGAGCGCCTCGTCGCCGTAAATGAAGAGGTCGAAGACACGAACGCGATAGCCCTCCTCCAGGAGCCGTGGCACGAGCACTGCTCCCACGTAGCCAGCCCCGCCGATCACGGCAACCGTACCGAACTTCTTTCCGCTTTCCACAATCGTCATGTGAGCACTCCGTCGCCTCAATCAAAGAGGCCTGTTGAAAAGGTTCACGGCATTCACTTCAGCAGCGACTCGATCTGCTTGCAATACGAGACCCGGTCAATGGCGTCGCGGTTGGCAACCGTGGCCACCGCGAGCGCGCCGGCGGCGTTGCCGGTAAAGCCCACGACGTCGAGCGGCGCGCCCTGCACTGCGAGGAGCGACGACACCGAGAGGAAGGCGTCGCCCGCCCCGATGCGATCCACCACCTTGCCGGCCACTGCGGGAACGTCGATCACGCCGGCCGCAGGGTCGCAGCAGATGCAGCCGTTCTTGCCTCGGGTGACGATCAGCCGCTTGCAGCCGAGTTTCTCGTAGACCTCCTGCACCAGGCCGCGCACCGGCCCATGGCGGTCGCGTGACTCGATCCGCACCTCGGTTTCCGTGGCCGTCATGTAGTCCGCCGCGGGGTATTTCGAGAGGGCATGGTGGCCGAGATTCCCCGCGTTGCACTGGGCATTGACCGCCAGAAACTTCGCTCGCTCCCGGAGGATTCTGCGGGCCCGCTCGGAGAGCATCGAGTGGCCGAAGTCGATCACGATGACGAGGTCGTATTTGGGCACGTGCTCCATCAGCGCCTGGCACACGGCCTCGTCTTCATCGGGGCTCAGGGCCGCGTCGTTGATCTCGTAGACCTCCATCAGCTTCAGAAAGAAGTAGTTCTCGACGAGCCGCCGCTTGACGATCGTCGGGGAGTTCTTCCGGTGGAGGTAGATCCGCTTCACGTTGGGCTTAAGCTTGCCCTCGATAAAGGCTTCGTGGGAGTTTTCGGTGCCGAGCTGGGTGATGCAGGCCACCTCGTCGCAGAAGTTCGCCACGTGGTTGGCTGCGGCGAGGATGCCGCCGGCAAACTTCTCGCTGGAGAGCTGCTTGAGGACCATCGTCGGTTCCTTCGACGACTTGCCAATGGCCTCGCAGTACACGTATTCATCGATGATGGGCTCCCCAACGAGGAGCACCCTGAGGCCTCTGGCCTTCTGGAGGTAGTCGAGGATCTCGGTGGCAGGATGCCGGCGAGCGAAGTCGGCGAGATACGCCTGCACGTCCGGCGGCAGCACGCCCATGTGCTGGTTGATGAGCGTGGTGGAACTGAAGGTGTCGCCGCTGGTGAAGGCGATGCGTCCTCCGGCCTCCTTCACCGCGGCCTCCTCCTCGAGGATCTTGCCGGTGACGTCTTTGGCGGTGTCCTTGTAGTCGGGGCCCTTCACGTAGACATCAGGCTTGAGCAGCCGGATCGCCTCGACGGCGGTCGCCGTGGGGTTGATGGCGACGAAGTCCACGCACTCAAGCGCCGCAAGCACCTCGGCCCGGAGCTGTTCGGTGAAGGCGGGCCGGTGCGGCCCCTTGTTGACGTGCTTGTCGGTGGTCAGCGTGACGACCAGCACGTCGCCCATCGCCTTGGCCTCGTCGAAATAGCGGAGGTGGCCGACGTGCAGGAGGTCGAACACGCCGTGGCAATGGACCACCGTGCGGCCCTGCGAACGGAGGTTCGAGAGGGCACTCGCGAGATCGCTCAACTCTCTGATCTTGGTTTTCATCGCCATGCGTTAGGGAAAGCGACTCGCCGGAGGTCCGAACCAGCCAGTGTAACAATGGGTGTTTCGATGGAAACTCCTTGCGAAACCTGCCGTCCGCCCGCAGTGCCGGAGAGACGACCGCCCTCCCGGCTGGCCAGACCGAGTCACATCGCCGCCTGGCCGAGCACCTTCCGCAGACACGTCATCGCGATCTCGCCGAACTGCCGCGGCGGCACCCGCCAGAGCGCCGGATTGTGGAGTTCGACCGCAACCGCTCCCTCGTAGCCGATCTCGCGGAGCCGCGCCACGAGGTCGTCTGGCGGCGACGTGCCCTCGCCCGGCAGGATTCGGTCGGTGTCGGCCGCCATCTCCCTCGGCACGTCGGCGATGTCGGAGAGCTGCACGTGGGCGAGATTCTCGTTCGAGAGCAGCCAGAGGTCGAGCGGCTTGCTCGGGCCCACCGCGTAGTGGAACCAGTCGAGACAGAGGCCGAGGGCCGGTGAAGCCACCTGCTCGACCACCGCCACCGCCGACTGGAGATTGTTGGGGAAGCTCGCCCGGGCATCGAACTCAAGGGCCAGCCGCACGCCGGCGTCGGCCGCCCGGGCGGCTGCGTCGGCGAGACTCACTGACAGCCGGCCAAGATCCTCTGCCCCGAGTGGCCCGAAGGCATCGCCCGCGATCACGAGCACCGGGATGCCAAGGTCGCGGCAGAGCCCCAGTCGCTCGTCAAAGTGCCGCCAGTGCTCGCGACGGGCTTCGCCCTGACTCGTGAGCAGGCCTCCCTGGAAACTGGCGGCGACCGGCGTGATGCCGGCGGCCGCGCATCGTTCCCGCAGGGCGGCCATGCCGTGCTCCCCGATGAAGGCGTCGGCGTGGCCGAGCCAGAGATCCACGGCGTCGACGTGGCCGGCGGCATAGTCGTCGAGTACCGTCCCGAGCGACGCTTCGAGCGAACAGACGGTGGCGATCGCGGGCTTCATGCCAGCTTGTCGCGAAGGAGATCGACCACCTCGGCGATCGGCACGCGGCTCTGCACGAGCGAGTCGCGATCGCGGAGGGTGACGGTCTTGTCGGTGAGCGTCTGGCCGTCGATCGTCAGGCACCAGGGCGTGCCGGCTTCGTCCTGCCGAGCGTAGCGACGCCCCACGGCCCCCTTCTCGTCGTACTGGCAGGCCATGTGCGGCTTGAGGGCCCGGTAGAGTTCGATCGCCGCCTCCGGCATCCCGTCCTTCTTCACCAGCGGCAGGATCGCCGCCTTCACCGGGGCGAGTCGCGGGTGAAACTTCATCACGGTCCGGCTCCGGGGCTTGCCGTCCGCGTCGGGCACTTCATCCTCGTGGTAGGCATCGCAGAGAAAGGCGAGTGTGCCCCGATCGGCGCCGGCCGATGGCTCGATCACGTGCGGCACGTACCGCTCCCGGGTGACGTCGTCGAAGTACGAAAGATCCTTGCCGCTCCCCCGGTGCCGCGGCTTGCCGTCGGGGCCGGTCTCCACGACGAGTTCACCGTCTTTGCGAACGAGCTTGCCCTCCATGTGGCTGCGGAGGTCGAAGTCGCCACGGTGGGCGATCCCCTCCAGTTCGCCAAACTCGCCCGGGTTGAGGAACGGGAAGGCGTACTCGATGTCGGCGGTGCCGACGGAGTAGTGAGAGAGTTCGTCCTGGGCGTGCTCACGGAGTTGGAGTTTGCCTGCCGTGAGTCCGAGATCGAGATACCACTTCCACCGGCGGTCGCGCCAGTATCGATACCACTGCGCCGAATCGGCCGGCTTGCAGAAGAACTCGATTTCCATCTGCTCGAACTCACGGGAGCGAAACGTAAAGTTCCGCGGCGTGATCTCATTGCGGAAGCTCTTGCCCACCTGGGCGATGCCGAAGGGCACGCTGACCCGCGAGGTGTCGAGCACGTTCTTGAAATTGACGAAGATGCCCTGGGCGGTCTCGGGGCGGAGGAAGGCCCGGTCGTCGTCGCCCCCCGCAAGGGCGCCGATCCGCGTCTCGAACATCAGATTGAACTCGCGGGGTTCGGTGAGCGTGCCCGGGGCTGCGGCATCCGGCCCGAGGGCGTCGGCCAGCGACGCCACGCCGGCGGCCACCACCGCCTGCAGCGGTTCGAGCCCGCCACCCCACTCGATCTCATCGACCTGCTTGGCCCGCAGGCCGAAGAACTTCTGCGCCTTGGCGACGGTGTCGGGCACTGCCTCGTCGCCCGACTGGTCGGTCGTCACGAACACCTTCTTGCCGCGGTGCGAGGCCCAGCGGCCATGGAGATGGTCGTAGCGGTAGCGCCGCTTCGACTCCCGGCAGTCGATCATCCAGTCGTGGAAGAGGTCGAAGTGGCCGGAGCACTTCCAGACCTGCGGGTGCATGATGATGGTGCAGTCGAGGCCGGTCATCTCGTAGGGCGAGGGCGCGCCTGAGAGCGTGGCGAGTTCGTCGTGTCCGGCGACCATGTCACGCCACCAGGCGTCCTTGACATTCCGCTTGAGCGACACGCCCAAGGGGCCGTAGTCCCAGAAGCCGTTCAGGCCGCCATAGATCTCGCTCGACTGGAAGATGAATCCGCGCCGCTTTGCCAGCGACACGATCTTGTCCATCCGCGACTG
>JBAXOU010000195.1:0-6199 GCA_037133115.1 Planctomycetota bacterium
GTATTGCTACGGTTCTCGCTCGACTTGCATGCCTAATCCACGCCGCCAACGTTCACTCTGAGCCAGAATCAAACCCTTCAATTGATTGGTTCGTCAGACTACGACTACCGAAGCAGCCATAGCATTGATTCGCCTGAATCTCGTGAAGAGATCCTATCTGTACTTTGATTAAAATGGTTCGTGATCGATCGGTTGGTTTCCCAACCTCACGGTCACTTGCCGGTCACAATCGCGTGCCGGCCGAAACCAAAAAGAGATCAACTGCCGAATTGTCAAAGATCAGTCCGACGCGAGGCACGTTGCCGTTCCTCATGTCGAGCCCCCAAGCATAGCAGCGTCGTGCCCATGGTCAACAGGCTCGATCGCCGCGGGAAAAAATTCCCGGGATTCCCTTCATCGGCATGCCGACGCGTGGGATTCAATCTGTACGCGGGAGGCTCCCGACTGGTTCGCAGGGCCACAAAAATAGCTGAAGGACCCTATTTTTCAGCATCCAAAACCACCGGAATGTCGAGCTGGTGCCCCTCCCTTTCGACGGCAATCAGCACCTGTTCACCCGGATTTCGCGACTCGACAGCCGACAGGAAATCGTCCGCAGTCCGCACTGCTTGCCCAGCCACGGCGACAATGAGATCCGCTCCGGACCGATCGACCCGCGTGGTTTCCGTCGTAAACGGCCCCTGCCGCCGTCGTTCCCGGATCACTTTGAACCCCCGCAGCCCGGCGCGTTCCGCGGGCCCGTCCGGGGTCAGTTCTGCCACCACGAGCCCCGCATCCGACTGGTAGACGCGGGCGATCCCGGCATCGGGCCGCACAACCTTCCCCTGCGTGATGAGCTGCGGCACGATGCGGGCAAGCGTGCCGACGGGAATGGCGAACCCGACGCCGGCGCTCTGCCCCGTGCGGCTGGCGATCGCGGTCGTCATGCCGATCAGGTGGCTGCCACTGTCGACGAGCGGTCCTCCTGAGTTGCCGGGGTTGATCGCCGCATCGGTCTGGATGATCGACTTGATCGTGCGACCGGTTCGCGTGGGAAGCGACCGGTTGAGGCTGGAAATGATCCCCGTGGTGAGTGTCCGCTCGAGGCCGAACGGGTTGCCGATCGCAAACACTCGCTGCCCGACCCGGAGATCGTTCGATGTGCCAAACGTCACGGAATGGAGAATCGCCTCAGGGGCCTCCAGCTTGATCACGGCGACATCGGTGGCCGGATCGACTCCAACCACCCGAGCGGCGTGCGACGAGCCGTCGTAGAGGACTGCCTGGATCTCGCGTGCCCCATCGATGACGTGGAAGTTGGTGAGCACATGCCCCTGATGATCCAGGACGATCCCCGAACCGGCCCCCTCCGACGGCACCTCCATCAGAAACAGGCCGGCCGCGACCGCCTTGGTGTTGATGTTCACCACACTCCGGTTGACGGCCTCATAGACGGCGATATTGACCTGCTCCTCGGGCGTGAAGTTCCGCCCGGCCGACCCGATGGCGCCTGGCAGCGGCGAGACCTGTCCCAACACCGCCGTGCCCGAGAAAGCCCACGGAAGCATGAGCATGAGGAGCCCGGTGAGGCGGGCAGATACGGGCAGCATGCGTCGGTTCCTGGTGAAAGAGGTTGGCACGAGAAGGCGAGGACAGAAAGATGATTATCCGGCTCAGACCGCGACTGACCAAGACGGATCGGGGACCTTTCGGAGGCGGTGGCATCGGCAAAAACCCGGAAAAACGCGGCTTAACCCGGGCAGACCGACGTTGGCGGCGACGGCCGGCCTCCTTATGCTTCGTGGTAGGTTTCGTGCTGGAATCGGATCCCAGAGCCCCCGGAGCGCCCGCTATGTCCCGCCCCTGGTTGCCCGCGTTCGCGATCGCGATCGCGTTCGGAGTCGCCGCCGCGGGAATCGTGCCGGCCGAAGCCCTCGCCGCCCCGGCAGCCTCGGTCACTTTTGTGGAGGCCTGTGCCGCATCACCGGTCCAGCCTGAGGTCACTGCCGTGGGACTGAGGGCCGCAGAGTTCCCGGTACCCGAGTCGGTCCATGTGCTCGTGCTCGTCGATACCTCAGCGAGCCAGACCGGCAACTACCGGGAACGGGCCCTGCGCGCCATTGACGGTCTCCTGGCTGCTGCGCGGCCCGCCGATCGGTTCTCGATCGCAGCCGTGGATGTGGACTGCAAGCCTTTGGCCGATGGATTCCACGACGCCCACAGCGCCCCCCTGAAGAAGGCTCGCCTCGCTCTCGATTCCCGCACGCCCCTCGGCTCGACCGACATCGTGGCCGTTCTGGAGGAGGCCGTCGGCCAGTTCGATGGCACGCACGGCCCGCGCTCGATCGTCTACATCGGTGACGGCCCCGGACTCAGCGGCATCGACACCGGCGACTTCACGCGCGTCGTCGACCTCGTGCGGACGGAGAAGGTCTCCGTGTCGAGCCTGGGGGTCGGACCTCAGATCAACTGGCCGTGCCTGGCGGCGCTCGCAAGCGTGAGCGGAGGCATGTTCGTCGCACCCGACGCCCGTGATGACGCCGCCGAAGCAGGCGCGAGACTCGGCTCGCTCGCCATCCAACCCGTGGCCTGGCCGGATGGTGCGTCACTCGCGACCGATGCCGCCGACGCCGGACTTCGGATGCTCCCGGGCCGTCTGCCGCCACTGAGGGCCGATCGGGATTCGGTCGTCTTGATCGCCGGTGATCTCGAACAAGGGCGGCTCGAGGTGGAACTCGATGGAGCGGCCATGATGCTCGACATCCCGGCCGCGTCTCCCCACAGCGACAACGCGTATCTCGTCGAGTTGGCTCGCAATGCCTGGCCGAACGACGGGGTTTTTCTGCCTCTGCTCGGCCGCGAAGGACTCGACCTCGCGCGGACCATGATCCGCGGTGAGGCCGCCACGCTCGCCGCCCTGTCGCGGCAGGCCGAGGCGGCCGGATCCCACGCCTCAGCCGTGCGTCTCGCCGAGGCCTCGCTTCGCCGCGACCCCGACAACACAGACGCGTCGCTCATTCGTGAAGTCGCCAGCCGGCAGATTTCTGCCGAACTGCCTGCACCGGATGCCAGTGGCGTGGCGGACGAACCAGGCGTGGCTGGCGAACCGCTTCCGCCAGCGACCGTGGGGGATTCGGAGCTGGCCGAACTCGATGCCATGCGGCGGGTGCGTGCCCAGGGCCTTGAGCAGGACACCGCAGTGAAACTTCGCGAAGCTCGCAATCTGCTCACCACCGACCCCGATCTCGCCCGCGAGCGGCTCAAGGAGCAGCAGGAGATCGTCAAGCGGAGCGATGATCTCGACGCCGGCACTCGGGAGCGACTCCTCGCACAGATCGAGATGCGGATTCGCGAGTCGATCGTCCGGTCACGGGAGAAGGTGGAGTGCGACCTCGCCAACGAACGGCGGGCCGCCATCGGCCGCGAGCGGGCGCGGCTCACGAGCGAACTGCAGCGACGCGAAGAGAAAATCAAGCAACTCACCGAGCGATACAACGCACTCGTCGAGGAGGGCATTCGGGTCGGCTATCAGCGGCCGACGAACGCGTTCGTGCAGGCGGAGCGCGACGTCGCCGAGGTGATCGCCGAGGAGGCGCCGCCACTCTACGCCAATCACCCCATCCCCATGACGGCCCGCGTCGTGGGCCGGACCGCCCCGCTCGTGGCCAGGATCCTCGACTACGACGCCGAAAACACCCGCGTCCGCCGCGATCGGCAGCGCGGCTTCATGGACGTGCTCCACCTGGCCGACGTGTGCGCCATCCCGTACGCCGACGAACCGCCGATCATCTACCCCAGCCCCGAGCGGTGGAAGGAGATCACGCGGCTTCGCGAGAAGTACAAGTCGGTCGATCTGGCGAACCCGGGCAGCAAGGAGCAGAAAATCTACGCGTCGCTGGACGAACCGGTCTCACGGTTCGAGTTTAACGAGACGCCGCTCCGCGATGTCATCGCCCAGATCCGCGACGCCCACAACATTCCGGTCGAACTCGACCAGAAGTCGCTCGAAGATGCGGGCGTCGACCTCGACACGCCGATCACGCAGAACCTGTCGGGGATTTCGCTGCGCTCAGCCCTGCGACTGCTGCTCGGCAACATCGACCTGACGTATCTCGTCAAAAACGAGGTGCTGCTCATCACCACGAAAGAAAAGGCCCAGGAGAACCTGGTGGTGAAGGTGTATCCGGTCGCGGACCTCGTGCTGCCCGTCAACCCCAGCACAGGCATGAACCCGTTTCAATCCGGTGGCGGCATGGGCGGTGCCAACAGCATGAACAGCGGCATGGGCATGGGCGGCGGGATGGGCGGTGGCATGGGTGGCGGCATGGGCGGTGGTGGTATGGGCGGTGGTTTCTGCTGGGTTGCCCGTGAAGTCTATGGTGTTCACGATCCCCGCTGGCTCGCCTTCCGCGAGTGGATGATGACCCAGGCCCCGGCATGGTTGCGGTCGGCCTACGGCGCGCACGGCGAACAGGTTGCGGTCTGGATTCACGACAAGCCGTTGGTGAAGGCGTCGCTCCGCAGGCTGATGGACATCGCCATCGCTGATAGTCACGCGACGCCCGCCGCAGCGGGCCACTTCCAGGTCGCGGCTGCCAAGGCCCGGGCCGCTTCCGGCGGGAACGCTGCCGCTGCGAGGCCGGGCGTTGTCCAAACGGCCGCCACGTCGGGCGTTGAAAAGCCAGCGGCGGTCGCTGCACCGCCGGGAGACACGTCCGATCGCATCGGTCTGCCCGCGACGGTGCTCGAAGCCTCCGACCTGGCCGCAGCGTTGAAGGCCTATCTCCCAAAGGTCGGAGATGATGCGACTCCGGGAGACGCCCGCGATGCGGCCCTCCGTTTCTCGCAAGTTCGGGTCTCAGCCGCGGAGCTGGGGCGAGCCGGAAAGTTCGACAAGGCCGCCGACCTGATCGCCGCTGCGATCGCCTGCGGCCACGCGGAATCATGGATGTACGAATCGCTCGCGCTCGCCATGGAAGCCGCCGGACGGTCCCGTGAAGACGTTGATCGGGCTCTCCTGTCAGCGGCCGATTTCGCATCGAGCCCCGTCGAACTCATGCAACTGGCCAACTATCTGGCCCGTTTCGGTTCCGACCGACAGGCGATCAAACTCTGCCGGCAGCTGACGCGAATCGACCCCGCAAACCGTGAGGCCTACGCCCTCGCGATGACGGTGGCCGCTCGCACCGACGATGGTGGCACGCTCGCCTGGGCATGCCCCGGTGTGCTCTCGCATGAGTGGCCGGCAGGTCAGCAGGAGATCGTCGTCCGGGCTGCCCGTCTCGCCAAGGCAACGATCGACTCGCTCGAGAAGGCCGGTCGCACGACGGAGGTGGCGGCCTTCAGGTCGGCCGTCGATGGGGCACTCGTCCGCGACGTCGTGATCGACCTCTCGTGGACCGGCGATGCAGACATCGATGTCGTGGTCGAGGAGCCTGCCGGAACCGTCTGCTCGCTCTCGTCACCCCGCTCTCCCTCGGGCGGAGTGCTGCTCGGTGACGACGATGCCGTTTCCCCAGCCAGCGACGCGACGCATCACGAGCGATACGTGGCCACCGAGGCCTTCCCGGGCGAATACCGGATTCTCGTACGGCGGGCGTGGGGCAAGGTGGCGGCCGACACGATCACGGCCGAGATCACGATTCGCCGGGGCACCGACCGCGAACAGACGCTCCGTCGCCAGATTCGCGTCGGTGCCGATGACCAGTTCCTCTCGGTCAACGTGCCTGAGGGTCGTCGCATGGAGCCGTTGCTCGATGCGCAGATCGCCCAGGACGTCGAGGCCCAGCGGAGCATCGGCAAGACAGTCCTGGCCCAGCAACTCGCCGCCATCGCCGATCCGGCCGTGTCGCAGTCGATGTCGCAAAGCCGCGGAGGCTCGACGGGGCCCGTCGCCGCCGGGACGGGAGTGCCCTTCTTCGGTAATGGGGCCGTTGGCTACCAGCCCATCATCACGACGCTCCCTGAGGGAACGAACCTGGCTGCCCGCGCCGTCGTGTCGGCAGACCGCCGGTACGTGCGGATTACCGCCACGCCTCTGTTCTCTGGTGTGGGGCAGGTGACGCAGTTCAACTTCTCCGGGGCAGGTGCCGGTGGCACTGGAGGTGGTGGCATGGGCGGCGGCGGTATGGGTGGCGGCGGTATGGGTGGCGGCGGTATGGGTGGCGGTGGCATGGGTGGCGGTGGCATGGGTGGCGGTGGCATGGGTGGTGGTATGGGT
>JBAXOU010000196.1:0-6141 GCA_037133115.1 Planctomycetota bacterium
GCGGCGCGCAGGCCCAGCGGCATGATCACGCCAAGCAGCCAGGGCGTGATCCAGCGGCGAAACGTGAGGGGCGGGGGCATGGACAATTCGAAGAAGGAGTGGACGCCGCAATCGACGCGTTGGGCCGAGGCAGGCAAGCGTGGGCCCCGGAAATACCAAGGCTATCGAATACATTTTACTCGGTCTCTCGTGCCACCCGCTGCGGATGCGGCGGCGCGCCCGCTCGGTTTCGGCAGGAGGCGCTGGATTTCGTCGAGGAATAATCGCGAGAGGGCCTTCGTGGCCGGCCGCTTCATCGGTTCTCGCGAGAGATCGTCACGGGTGCGATTGTTGCGCAAAGACCGCGATTGCCGCCGTGTCGGTCACGCACTAAAATCTTGTTCTTGCGAGGGGGGCTTTGGGTCACCCTCGTGATCATCCTGAAAAGAGGCGTGGGACGGCGCGACGAGGTTTTCATGCATGCACATCGATCGCCGTCCTGTTCCCTTCGCCGCCACGGATTGGCCGGCCTTGTCGGCTCCCGTGGTCTGAGGCCGCGGTTCACCGCCCGGCAGGCAAGAATCCTATGTGGTTTCACGCTCGTAGAGCTTCTGGTCGTTATCGCCATCATTGCGACCCTCATCGGGTTGCTGCTGCCTGCCGTCCAGTCCGCCCGCGAAGCCGCCCGGAGGACCAGCTGCATGAACAACATGCGACAGGTCGGCATGGCCGTCATGAATCACGAAGCGGCGAAGCGGAGTTTTCCCGCCGGATCCACGACCGAGACGCCCGAGTTGAACGGCATGTACTACACGACGTGGACGGTCGACATCCTGCCGTTTCTCGAACTCACGCCGCTGTATGAAACGTGGCACGGGAAGCAGAACCCAATCCCGCCGGCTGGCCCTCCGCCGATCTGCGGCGGAAACGTCCAGCAGGGGATCCTGACGACGCCGATCCGCGAAACCCTCGTTCCGGCATACGCCTGCCCCAGCGATCCCGACACCCGGACCCTGCAACGACCGGATTCCGGCCCGGAGCAGCGTTTCTGGGCGCCCGGATCCTACCGGGCGGTCTCAGGCTATTCGCTCGGCCAGGCCGGCAACCAATATTGGGACGACCCGACCTACGTCACGCTGTCGGAAACGAAGATGCCGACGGGCTGGCGGGGAGCGATGTACAACATCTCGACCAATCCGGGCGACGGCAACCGCAAACTGCAGCCTGTCAGGCTTCGGCAGATAACAGACGGCGCGTCCCGCACGCTCATGGTGGGGGAGTACGCCACCACGACGTATCCCGCCCGGCGGACGCTCTGGTCGTATGCGTACACCTCGTACAACCAGTCCAGCGCGTTTCCGGAGAGCCGCATTTTCCTGCCAGACTACCTCCGCTGCCAGTCGATCGGCGGAGGTGGCATCGACACCTGCAAGCGGGGCTGGGGCAGCCTGCACGCCAACGGCATCATGGTCTTCGCACGCTGCGACGGTTCGGTGCGGCCCGTCGAACCCGAAATTGATACGGCGTTGTTCTGTGCGGCTGCGACCATCCAAGGGGGCGAATCCCAGTCGCTGCCATGATGTCCGCAGGATCGAGAGCCACGCCGATGCACCGCTGGGGAACGGCGGTGTGGATTCTGCTCGCCGCATGCACGGCGTGCAAACCGTCGCCGTTCGCGCTCGTGCCCGTGTCGGGAACCGTGTTGCTGGACGGAAAACCGCTCACCGGCGGGGTGATCAACTTTCAGCCGATCGTCACGGGCAAAGGGGTGAACGGCGGACCGGGGTCGACCGCGCGAATCGGTGCGGAAGGCCGCTATTCGCTGGCCACGGTCCGGGGCCAGCCGGGCGCGGTCGTGGCCAAGCATCGCGTGAAGATCTATTCCTTCAGCCCGGAATCTCCCCGCGTTGAGGATGGCGCGTCGGCTACCAAACGGGAACTGGTACCCGCTCGCTACAACTACAACAGCGACGTGACGTTCGACGTGCCGGCCGGCGGGACCGAGAAGGCCGACTTCTCGATCCCGGCGAAGTGACGCCGCGCCGGAGTGAGCGATCGACGGCCGGCGGCTCCCGACGAAGCTTTCGAGGACGTTCCACGGCCCTCGGCAGTCGCCCCGGGGTTGTCGCACGCCACGTGCAGCGTGCTCCCTTTCCTGAAGGAGAAACGAGCGCGGCATGACGATCGGATATCCATCGATTCGCATCGATGACAGCAAACCCCGGCCACTCGTTGGTTGGAGGTATGGGGCACCGCTCGCGGCGTTGTCCTAACCCGCGAGTGCTTTTCATGCCGCCAACGTGAACCCGGCGGGCTGCGGTATCATCGGTTGCAACCCATCATCTGTCGCACGGCGCCGCGATCAACCAACTCCCATGCGAATCGGCTCGTTTCTTACCGCGTTCCTCGCCGCCGCTTTCCTTGTCGGCCCCGCGGGCCTTGCTGCGGACAAGCCGACGCGCCCCAATATCGTGTTCATCCTGTTTGACGATCTCGGCTATGGCGAGCCACCCGGCTACCGAGCGGGGTCTCCGTTCAAGATGCCGACGCTCGATCGTCTCGCTCGCGAAGGCATGCGATTCACCGACGCGCACACGGCCTCGGCAGTGTGCACTCCCACGCGTTACGGCGTGTTGACGGGGCGTTATCCGATGCGCATTGGGCAGTTCGGTGTCCTGACAACGTTCTCGCCGCCCATCATCGAACGCGAACGGCTCACCGTCGCTTCGCTGCTGAAGCAACAGGGCTACCACACCGCCGCCTTCGGCAAATGGCACCTCGGCATGAACTGGAACCTGCCGCCCGAATTCACGAAATCCGAGAAAGCCATTCCCAGTGGCACCGTGGTGACCGACGGCCCAATCACGCGCGGCTTCGACGTGTTCAGCGGTTACACGCATGCCCGCACGATCGGCATGGTGATGGAGCAAGATCGGGTGGCCATGAATGTCGAACCTGTCGAAGTGCAGCCATTGCTCACGAAAAAGGCAGTCGCGTATATCGAAGAACGCGCGAAAGCCAGCGAGCCATTTTTCCTGTATGTGCCGCTCTGCACGCCGCATCTGCCGCTCGTTCCCGCAGCCGAGTTCGTGGGCAAGGGCGGTGCGGAGAAATACGCCGACTGGATGTTTCAGGGCGACTGGGTCACCGGTCAAATCCTCGACGCGCTGGATCGCCATCGACTTTCCGCAGACACGCTCGTCATCGTCACCAGCGACAACGGTGCGGAACATCGCGAGTATCCGCCGTTGCGCGAGTCCAAGCGCAGTATCTACGAAGGCGGGCATCGCGTGCCGTTTCTCGCGCGCTGGCCGGGCAGGATCAAACCTGGCTCAACCTGCGACGACGTCATCTGCCTCAACGACCTCATGGCCACCGCGGCGGAAATCACCGGCACGAAACTCCCTGCCGACGCCGCTGAAGACAGCGTGAGCATCTTGCCTGACTTGCTCGGCATCGCAAAAAAACCCGTGCGCGAGGCAACCGTGCATCAGTCGGTCGCTGGCGACCTCGCCATCCGGCAAGGCCCATGGAAACTGATCTTCAAGCGCAATGGCGTGCGGGAGCTTTACAACCTTGGTGATGACGTGAGCGAAACGAAAGACGTGCTCGCAAGCCATGCCGACATCGCTGAGCGGCTCGCCAAGCTGATGCAGTCCTCCATCACCAACGGCCGAAGCACGCCGGGACTCCCTCAGAGTAACCAGCATGACATCCAGCTTGAGGGTCCGGCCAAAAAGAAAAACGCAGGCAGGCAGCCTCGCGCGAATTCACCCTCATGAGCTCGAATCCAGGCCCCGCAATGCACCCCAATCTTTCGTGGCGCCAATCGCCCAACCACCGCGACCCAATCTGGCCGGCCAGGCTTCTCATCGGGCTGGTTCTGACGATCCTGCTTGCTGGGCGTGCGTTTGCCGCTGAAGCCCGCACATTCAATATCCTCCACATCCACGCCGACGACCATCGAGCCGACGGCCTGCACGCCCTCGGTACGAAGGAGCTCGTCACGCCGCACCTCGACGCACTGGTCGCCCGCGGCACCACGTTCACCCGCTGCTACACGATGGGCTCGATGATCGGCGCCGTCTGCACGCCGAGCCGCACGATGATGCTCACCGGCCGCTCCTGGCAGCGGATTCCGGGGGCGCCGGCCGCGGGTGCCAATGCGGCTGATCCGGCGACGTTCCTGCCCAAGGTCCTGGCCGCAGCGGGCTACGAGACCTGGCACATGGGCAAGCCCAGCAACGCGTTCACTGCGGGCATCCGGGCCTTCGAGACAAACATCGAGGACGCCGGCCAAGGCGCACTCCCCAACACTGACCGGGCCCACACCTCCTGCCGGCTGGCCGACCGCACGATCGAGTTTCTCGAGCAGCGCACGAAGGAGGGCGAGTCGCGGCCCTTCTACATCTATCTCGCGCCGCCGGTGCCCCACGACCCGCGGTCGGCCGAGCCATGGTTTCATGCGCTGTATGACCCGGACACGATCCCGCTTCCCGCCGCTTTTCTGCCGCAGCATCCGTTTGACAACGGCGAGATGCGCGTCCGCGACGAAAAGCTTGCCCCCTGGCCGCGCACGCCCGCCGACACCCGCCGCCAGCTGGCCGACTACTACGCCTGCATCACTGGCCTCGACCACCATGTCGGCCGGATCCTCACCGCGCTCGAGGCCTCCGGTCAGCTGGAGAACACGATCGTGATCTTCAGCGCCGACAACGGCCTCTCGATGGGGGAGCACGGCCTGTTCGGGAAGCAGAATCTCTACGAGTTCGGGGGGATGCACGTGCCGCTGGTCGTGGCCGGCCCCGGCATCCCGCAGGGCAGGAGCGACGCCCTGGTCTACCTCATGGATCTCTTTCCAACACTCGTCGACTACGCCGGTGCGCAGGCTCCGGTCGGGGTCGAGGGGCGGTCGCTGCGGCCCGTGGTCGAGGGGAGGGCGGCCGGCGTCCGCGACGTGCTCGTGACCGCCTACCGCGACTGCATGCGGGCGATCAGCGACGGCCGCTGGAAGCTGATCCGCTACCCGCTCGTCGACCGGACCCAGCTCTTCGACCTCGCTGCCGATCCACACGAGCTGGTCGACCTCGCCGGCCACCCCGAGCATGCGGAGATGATCGCGCAACTCACGGGGCGGCTCGAGCGCGAGATGACAGCGCTGGCCGACCCGCATCCGCTCCGGGTCGAGCGGCCGCAGCCGGCCGATTGGCGGCCGCCTGTTGACGGCGGTCGAAAACGGCGGCGCGGGGACCGTGTCGCCGCGGTTCAAAACGGCGATGCACAACCGTGAAGTTCTTTGGGAGAGGAGGATCGGGGCGACAGCCCTGTCATGCCCCTCGTCGCTCCCCTCGCTACGTCGCGAAGCAGAGCACTCGGTGAAACCCGTCGGCATCCACGAATCGCTCAACTCCCGGCTTCGCGAATCCTGCGTCGCGAGCGATCGCGGAAATCGTCGCCAGTGTCTCGGGGAAATCATGCTCCCGGACGTGGCGGCAGGTGTTTTCGAGCTTCTCGCCCACGAGCCCCCAGCGTGCGGCTATCAGCCCCGTGTAGGCAGCGACAAACTGGTCACGGGTCTCTCTCGGTCGCCTGAAGAGGTCGTAGAACACGAGCGAACCAGCCGACGCAAGAGCTTCCCGGCAGCGGGTGAAGAACCTCTGCTTCTCCTCGACGGAGAGATGGTGGACGACGTAGCCTGCAAGCATCAGGTCGGGGCGGGGGGCGTCGCACGTTGCGGCATTCGTCAGATACCGCAGGAGATCCGTTTCGAACAGGGCGACGTCGAAGGGGGCTGCGGCGACATCTTCGCCAGACTCCGGCCCGGCAGGGCCTTTCGGGAACGGCTTGCCTGTCATGCGGATGGTCCGCGACCACGTGATGGAAGACGTGCACATCGCCAAGCCCGCGGCGACCCACGAATGGCGTGAGGCCCGCGAGCTACTCCAGATCAACCCTGGCGGCGAGGCAGCATCAGCCCCAGGGGCGTGCGCCTGATGCGGTCTTCGCCGCGGCGGAAAATCTCCCAGGCCTCGGCGTAGCTGAGATCCTCGCGCTTGGCGAGCCTCAGGCAGGAGTAGCCCAGGAACGAGGCGATGAGGATCCGGAAGGGCGTCATGGTTTGTGAGAGGTCGACCGTCATCGCAATCCGCCGCAGCGCATCGG
>JBAXOU010000197.1:0-6112 GCA_037133115.1 Planctomycetota bacterium
CATGGCGACCGTCATCTCGTCCATCGTGAGGCGGCCTGTCTGGGCGGCGACCCGGGCCTGATTGGCAAAATCCTTCGCTTTTTCGGCATTTTCAGCGGTGGCCCGGATCATCGCGGAGATCTCCTCCAGCGAGGCGCCCGTCTCCGTAACCGAGGCCCCCTGCTCACTGCAGCCCGTCGCCAGCGACCTGCTGGCCGCCGTGAGCTGCGACGAACTCGACGCGGTCTGGTCGGCTCCCTGCTGCAGCGATTCCGAGATCCCCCGCAGGGTGTCGTTTGTCTTGTCGATTCCTGCCTGGATGGCGTTATTGATCGAATCGAGGGCCGCCTGCGTGGATCGAACGGTGTTCCAGCCGATGAAGGTGCCCAGCAGCGTGGAGAGGATGATCGCCGGGATGATCGTCCAGAGGGTCCGCGAGACCTTCTGCCCGGCCGTTTCGGCCTCCTTGGCCGCGAGCGCAATATTGTGGTCGATGTCCTTGTTGAAGCCCTCGACGGTGTGGTCGAGAAGCGGGTCAACCTCGGCACGCATGAAGTTCACCGCCTCCGCTGGCTTCTGCCCACCGGACATCGCGATCACTTTGTCAGCGGCGACCAGGAACTCCTGCCGGGCGGCATTCGCCCCCGTGAAAAGCCGTTGATCTTCGGCATCGGAAAAGAGCGTCTGATACTCGCCGCAGAGCTTGTCCGCTTCCTTCCGCTGGGTGTCGAACGCGGCCTTCGCGGTGACCTTGATCGTCTCGTTATCCGACTGCTCCACGAGTTGCCGAACCGCCTTGGCCAGGCCGTTGTTGAGCTGGATGATCTTGTTGAGCGTGACCACCGACGGCACGGAGTTGGTCGCGAGATTCACGACGTTTTTGTTGATCCCGAGGGTCTGCCAGATCGCCCACAGTCCGCCGAGGATCGCCAGCAGGATGACGATGCAGAATCCGGTGCCGATGCGCCGGGGAGTGGCCGAAGTGTTCATGGACGATGGGCTCGCGAGATGCTGGAAAGCACCTGAGGCCCCGCCAGGCCGTGATGCTCGAATTGCCGCCTGGTGGCGGGCTGCCCGGCAAACTTTGCGCAGGCGGCAAAAAGAGCCTACCTTGCGTTTTTGCGCGCCGCAATTTTCACGGTGTTTTGGGCATGGATACGCCATGACCGCCGTGTCAGGGGCCGGGGCAGGCCATGATCGCGGCGGCGAGTTTTTCGACTGAGCAAGGGGCCGAGCCCTCGGCCTTGTTGTTGATCGTGATGAAGACGTCGCGGCCATGGGCTGCAGCCCGCGCGGCGAGGCTCGCCAGGGTGGTCCTCGTGGGTGGGTCTTCCTGAATAAGCCGGTTGAATGGAAAGTATGCCTGCTTGGCCTCCTCGTAGCGGTGGCCTGCGTGGAGGTTCCAGCGGGCGACGAGCGGCACCTGGCAGTCGTCACGGTCGAGACCAAAGGCCGCGGCCTGTTCGGCCACAGGGGACATGCGAGCGTGCACGGCGAGGCACGGCACCGCCCCTGAGTCGCGAAGCCCGGCGGCAAATGAACCGCAGGCGAGTTCCGGATCGCGAACCTCGACGGCGAGCGTCGCCGACCGCGGCATCCGTCCGCGGAGGACGGCCATGAAGGCGGCGATCCGTGCCGTGGTTCTCGGCACGTCGGCGGTGAGTCGCCGGCCGAGCGGCGGAAACTGAAACACGAGTGGCCCGGCCTTTGGGCCGAGGCCGGCCACCGCTGGTTCGACGAACGTGGCCGCCGCGGCCGCCGCGTCGAGAAACGTGGGGTTGTCGCGAGACGCCTCGCCGCTGCCGGGTTTCCGCAGCACCGGGTCGGTGAACGCGGCGGGCGCCTTGACGATGAATCGAAACGCCTCCGGCACCTGCGCGGCGTAGGCCGCGAACTCGTTGCGCGTGAGCGGGGCGTAGAACGTGCGGTCGAGGCTCACCGTCCGGAGGAGCGGATGCGCGGCGTAAGCGGGGAGGCCATGGCGGGCGAGCACCTGCTCCGTGGCAGGTTTTCCGTTTCGCGGCGCGAACACCAGGCCCGTCCACCCAGGGAACGACCAACTCGACGTGCCAAGATGGATCGCCGCGGGCAGGGATCGGCCAAGGCGTCGCACGTCGTCGGTCACGTCGGCCGGGTCGACCGCGTCGGCATCGCCGAAGAGTGAGAGTTGCGAAGTCACGTCACTTCCCGGCCCATCCGGGCAGGCGACTCGCCTGCTTCACCCAGGCCGCGACCTGCGCCTCGTCGAGCACGTCGGTTTCCCGGATGTCGAGGTAGCGGGTGTCGCCACTCTTCGACGCACCGGGCGGCATCGGTCGCAGCGACGTGCCACGGAAGAACGCCACCTTGACGTACTTCGTGAACACATGGATGCCGAGAAACCAGCCGCGGCCCTCGACGCCGTAGAGCGGCGAGTTCCACTTCACGGCCTTTTGAACGTCGGGGAGCGTGCGCACGATGATCGCGTCGAGTCGTCGGCCGACGTCCCGCTTCCAGCCCGGCATGGCTGCGATATAGGCCTGCACGGGCTCATCGCCGTCGGCCTTCGCGATCTGCGGGTTACCGCCGGCAAGGAGGGCCGGTTTCCCACGTGCGTGGGCCTGCGGTCGCGGCTGTCGTGAGCCCGGGGGTTTTGCTTTGGCCATGGCGGCTCCAGGATGGACGCCGAGTCTACCTGCGTCAAAGGCGGGGGATGCTCATCCACTAGAATGGCGAGAGACAGCGCTGGGTTGAATGCCGCATGGCGGCCCTGGCCACCACTGATTGGGATCGCTGGAGTATCAAGTGTGACCCGTAAGGTACGGAGCGGCATGTGACAGAGTCTCGACGGCCCTCACTCGCTGGTCCGCTCGCGGCGCTCGCCAGCCGTCTCGACGGCGAGGTGACGCTCGACGGTCTGGTGGTCACCGCGTATTCGACCGACGCCTCGGAATACCAGGAGCGGCCGCTCGCCGTGGCCTTCCCGAAGTCGGAGGCCGATGTCCGCGAACTCGTGCGGTTTGCCGGCGAGCATCGCATCGGGCTGATCCCGCGGGGAGCGGGCACGTCGCTGGCCGGTCAGGTGGTCGGTAACGGAATCGTGGTCGACCTCGGCCGCTACCTCAACGAGATCGGGTCGCTCGATGTCGCCCGCCGCCGCGTCCGCGTGCAGCCGGGCGTGGTTCGGAACGAACTCAACCGGTTTCTCGCGCCCCACGGCCTCTTCTTCGGCCCCGAAACCTCCACCGCCAACTGGGCGATGCTCGGGGGCATGGTGGGCAACAACTCGTGCGGGTCAAACTCGATCGCCTACGGCTCGACTCGCGATCACCTGCTGTCGGCCCGGGGTTTTCTTGCCGATGGCAGCGAGGTCACGTTCGGGCCGCTCGGGCCGCTCTATGTCGAGGCCAAGCGGCTCGCGGCCGATTCGCTGGAGACGAGAATCTACCGCGAGATCGCCACGCTGCTCGGCGACGAGGCCAATCGCCAGCTCGTTCGCGATTCTTTTCCGAAGCCCGAGGTGAGCCGTCGGAACACGGGCTACGCCCTCGACGCCCTGATGCACTCGTCGTACTTCGATCCGGAGGTGGAAGACGAGTTCAACATGTGCCGGCTGATCGCGGGCTCCGAAGGCACGCTGTTCCTCGGCGTCGAGTTTGAGCTCAACCTGATCCCGCTGCCGCCTCCCGCCGCACTGCTCGTGGTCCACTGCCACACGGTCGACGAGGCGCTGCGGGCCGCCGTCGTGGCCATGCGGCATCGGCCCACCGGCTGCGAGCTGATCGATGACAAGATCCTCGAGTGCACGAAGGCCAACCTCGAGCAATCCCGCAACCGCGACTTCGTGGTCGGTGAACCTGGGGCCGTGCTCGTGGTGGAACTGCGGCACGACTATCGGCCCACGCTCGAGGCGCTGCTCGGCCGGCTCGAGGCCGACCTGCGGGCGGCGGGGCTCGGCTACGCCTATCCCCTGCTTTTCGGCAGCGATGGCGACAAGGTCTGGGAGCTGCGGCGGGCCGGGCAGGGCCTGGTGAACAACGTGCCCGGAGAGGCCAAGCCCCGCGAGATCGTCGAAGACACGGCCGTCGCAGTCGAGGACCTGCCCGCCTACATCGCCGAGTTCGACCGGCTGCTCGCGGAGAAGTATGGCATCGACTGCATCCACTATGCCCACGCCGGCGCCGGCGAGCTCCACCTTCGGCCGCTGTTCGACCTCCACTCGCCGGCGGGCCTGAAGATGTTTCGCGACGTGGCCACCGACGTGGCGGCGCTCGTGAAGAAGTATCGCGGGTCGCTCAGTGGCGAGCACGGCGACGGCCGACTCCGCGGCGAGTTCATCCGCTCGATGGTGGGCGATGCCTGCTACGACCTCTTCGTTCGCGTCAAGCGGGCGTTCGACCCACAGGGCATTCTCAATCCCGGCAAGATTGTCGACACGCCGCCGATGGATACCTCCTTGAGGATTCTCCCGGGTGAGCCGCCGCCGCGGCACGAGACGCTCTTCCGGTTCGCCGATACCGGTGGAGTGTTGCGGGCGGCGGAAAAATGCAGCGGTGTGGGCCAGTGCCGCAAGTCGCACCTCGCCGGTGGCACGATGTGCCCGAGCTACATGGCGACGCGGGACGAGACGCACACCACGCGGGCCCGGGCCAACGTGCTGCGGCAGGCGCTTGCCGGGACGCCGGCCGAGGCGAATCCGTGGAGGCAGCCCGCACTCGCCGACGTGATGGATCTCTGTCTCTCGTGCAAGGCCTGTAAGAGCGAGTGCCCGTCGAACGTCGATATGGCGCGACTCAAGGCCGAGTGGCAGCAGCACTGGAACGACGCCCATGGCGTGCCGCTGCGAGCCAGGCTCGTCGCCGGCTCGGCTGCGATGCTCCGCCGCGCGGCGACGGTGCCCTGGGCCTACAACCTGCTGGCCCGGGCGCCACTTGTTTCGCATCTGGTGAAGATGGCGGCCGGCTTCGCAGTCGGGCGATCGCTGCCCACGCTGCCGCGGACGACACTCTTGGCGTGGCTGCGGCGTCGGCCGCCGCAGGGGCCGACGCCGAACGGTCGCGTGCACCTGTTCGTCGACGAGTTCACTGACACGCTTGATGCCGACATCGGCATCAAGGCGGTGGAACTGCTCGAGGCCCTCGGCTATGAGGTTGTGGTGCCGCGGCACGTGGACAGCGGCCGGGCCCAGCTCTCCACGGGGCTCGTGCGGGCTGCCCGTGATCTGGCGACGACAAACGTCGAACTCCTCGACCCGGTGATCAGCGACGAGGCGCCGCTGGTGGGAATCGAGCCGTCGGCAATCCTCTCGTTTCGCGACGAGTATCTCGACCTTGTGCCCGAACCGCTCGCGGGCGCCGCAAGGCGGCTGGCGGGCCGGACGCTGCTTGTCGACGAGTTTCTTGCCCGCGAGGCCCGCCGCGGGCGGATCACCGCCGACGCGTTCACGTCTGGCCCGCGGCGGATTGCCCTCCACGGCCACTGCCATCAGAAGGCGCTGTCGTCGGTGGCCGATTCAGCCGAGATTCTCGCCCTGCCGAGAAACTACTCGGTGGAGATGATCCCCAGCGGCTGCTGCGGGATGGCAGGGTCGTTTGGCTACGGCCGCGAGCATTTTTCGATCTCGATGAAGATCGGCGAACTGGTGCTCTTTCCATTCGTGCGGTCGGCGGAGCGGCTGACGCTGATCGCCGCGCCCGGCACGAGCTGTCGCCACCAGATCGCCGACGGCACGGGCCGGCGGGCGCTGCACCCCGTCGAGATTCTCCACGCGGCGCTGGCTCGGCCTACAATCGGGCCATGAACAGCCCAACCATCGTCTGGTTTCGAAGCGACCTGCGGCTCGATGACAACCCGGCGCTGCTCGCGGCGGCGGAACGCGGGGCCGTCGTGCCCGTATTCATTTGGGCCCCCGAGGAGGAGCATCCCTGGGAGCCGGGGGCCGCCTCACGCTGGTGGCTGCACCACTCGCTCGAGCGGCTGGCGGCGGCTCTTGCGAAAGCGGGCACGCCGCTCGTGATCCGCAAGGGCCCGTCGCTCGCTGCGCTGCGGGCCGTCGCCAAGGAGATCGGCGCGACCCACGTTGCCTGGAACCGCCGCTATGAGCCGGCCGTGATCGCCCGCGACACCGCGATCAAGAAGGCGCTCACGGATGACG
>JBAXOU010000198.1:0-6065 GCA_037133115.1 Planctomycetota bacterium
CGGCTCCGGGTGGAGCGATTCGCTCCAGTCGGCCCAGCCGGCAACCGGGCCACAACAGGCCGCAAAAGCACAAAAACGCTGTTTTGAAAGACATTTTTCAAAAAGGAAATATTCTCGGGTCCAGGCGGTCCTTCTGGCACGGGTTGTGCATCTCAGAAAAGTGTGCGGGGGGCGTGGCGCTCAGCGGGCCAACCAACTTTGGGTTCACCAAGGACGGCTGTCGCGAGGCGATCGAACGGCACTCGATCTCAGAGTGCGACAGTCTTACTCAACATCGAAAGGATTTCGACCATGGCGATGATCAAGCGGATGGTGATGGCGTGCGTGTGCACGGCAGCTTTGACGGTGGCGAGCACGACCGCGATGGCTCAGAGCACCTGGACTGGCGCGGTCTCCGGTACGGTGCCCGGCGGCACGACGTATGGGTTTTGGACCAATACGGGCAACTGGAGCGGCGCCAGTTTCTCAAATCAACCGTCGTTCTTGCCCGTCGTCAATGGACAGGGATACCCGGTGTTCATGAACGACGAGTTCTGGATGAGCTCCAACGTCGGCAACGCCAAGATGGGATCGCTGACGCTCAGTTCGGGCACGATCCAACACTACGACGGCACCGGCGTCTATAAGAATGGTCGTATCGGGGCATCCGGCTCGAGCACGTTCACGCAGACGGGTGGCGTGTTCTACTACAACAAGGGTGAACTGCGGATCGGCGAAAACGTCGGCACAGACGCCTCTTCAAACGGGCTGTATACGATCAGCGGAGGAACGTTTTCGACCGCTGGCGGCCTCTATCCTGGCGGCAACGTGGTGCTCAACCGCAATCAGGCGGATTCCAACCTCGAACAGGGCGAACTCCGAATCAGCGGCAACGCCACTGTGAACCTCGGCCAGCCCGCGACTGTCGCCCAGGCGCTGCGGTTCGGCGGCGGCAACGGCGCCGCAAACAGCGCGATCCTGTCGATCATCGGCTCCCAAGCCAATGTCAGCGTGTGGGGTCTCGAAATGGCCAACGTCACGAGCACCTCGAGAAACGGTCTGATTCAGTTCTCGTTCGATCAGACCGGCCCGTCGCTGATCAATCTGACCGGCACGATCACCGGCTTAACCAACGTCGCTGCCAATCTGACGCAGGGTTATATGCACATCGACTACACCGGCACGCAACTGACGCCCGGCCGGACGTTCAACCTGATGACGGCCAGCACGGGCACGATCGCTTTGAACAACAGCCTCTTCAGCCTGCAGGCCAGCGACACCGCCAACTGGCAGTTGCAGCTGACGAACAACTCCCAGACCCTGCAGGCGGTCTACGTGCCGGAGCCGTCGGCCACCGTGCTGCTCGCCTTCGGTGCGGGAGCCGGGGTGTTCGTGATCGGCAAGCTCAACCGGGCCCGAAACGCGCGGGCGTCTCGCTCCTGAGCATGCTCCTGCCGTGACGCGGCCGGCGATTTCGGGCCTTCCGCCCGAGGTCGCCGGCCGCACTCGTTTTTGTCCGGGGTCGATTGCTCAGAGGGGCGTCAGGGCGGCGAGCACGTCGGCCAGCGGCACCGTCGCGAACGACGTGGCGTAGTCGCTCATCGAGTAGGGGATCACGAGCAGCCCCTCGTGCACCATGCCTCCGCAGCTGTAGACCACGTTGGGCACGTAGCCCACCCGCTCGTTTTCGTTGGCCGAGAGCAGCGGCTCGGCGAGCCGGCCGATCACATGGCTCGGGTCGTCGAGGTCGAGGAGCACGGCCCCGATCGAATACTTTCGCATCGCGCCCACGCCATGCGTGAGCACGAGCCAGCCCGCAGGCGTTTCGATCGGCGAGCCGCAGTTGCCGATCTGCACGTATTCCCAGGGCTGCGTCGGCCGGAGGATCAGCCGCCGCGTGTGCCAGAAGTGGAGCATGTCGGTCTCCATCAGGGAGATGTTCTCCCCGTCCTGCCGGGAGAGCATCACGTAGGAGCCGCGGATCCTCCTGGGAAAGAGGGCCATTCCCTTGTTGGCGATCTCGGGGCCGTTGAGCGTGCTCACGCGAAACCGCACGAAGTCGTCGGTCTCGACGAACTGCGGCAGTGTCACGCTCCCGTCAAAGGCGGTGTAGGTGGCGCAGTAGCGGACCGAGCCGTCGTCATCGGTGAACCGCACGAACCGGGCGTCTTCGATGCCGTTGGTCTCCGCCGGCGAGTAGGGAAAGATCACCCGCTCCGAGATGTCGGAGGTGGGATCGCACTCGATCTCGTAGTTCGCCTGGGCGAGTGCCACGATCGCCGCCGCCAGCGGCTCCCACTCGCGGCGGCGCATCCGCTGCTGCCGCGACGTGATCGACAGGGCCTTGTCCAGATCGTGGAGCGTGAACTGCTCGTCGAGGCTCGCAAATAGCGGGTCGGTCAGCCCATCAACGATCCCGAGTTCGGCGAGCTTCCTCAGAAACAGCGGCTTGTCGTAGGCGGCGCTGACCAAAGCGCGGGGAGCCGTCACGTAGCCGGTGGGCGGGACGAGCGTGATCGTGCCCCGCGCATCGATCGTGCCCGACCGAAAACCGACGCTCGACACGTGCCCCTCGCCGGTGGCCCGGAGGCTGAGAATGAACCGCGCCATGCCGGGGCCCAGTCCACCCTGATCGGGGTGCAGCACGATCGAGGGATTGAACAGCGCGGCGCTCTCCAGGGCATACTCCTGGGTGAAGTAGGAGCCGATGAGTAGTTGCCGGGCGTTGGAAAGGGGCTGGTCGGTGAGAAGATGCTGCCGGACCGACTCGAACCGCTCCCTGAAGAAACTCACCAGCCGCTGGTGGCGGCCGTGGAACTCGGAGAGCACCCCCGCCAGAAGCCGCTCGACCTCTTGCTCGTCGAGCGCCATCACACGGCCGATGATCCGCATCGCGCGCTGTGGCTGGGGCGGCTCGAAGGGGCGGTAGAGCACCCGGGCGTTGTTCGGTCGCAGCAGCACGCCAGTGCGGGTTACCTCCATGGGCTACGCCCTAGCGCCAGTGCGGGCTCGGCGTTCGCGTGGCAACTCAGCCGCCAGCAAACGAGCGTCGATGACCGCGGCGAGGTAGGCGAGCGTCGATTCGGCCCCCTGGTTCTCGCTCACGCGATCCTCGAGCAGGCCGTCGTGGCAGCCGCCGGTACGGGGATCAGCCACCACCGCGCCAAGCACGTTGTGGCCGTGAAACCACTCGAAGGCGAGCCAGCCTCGGCCCCGCCACAGCTCGTCGCCGGTGGCGAAAAAAGCCTCCACACAGGCCGCCACCATCGACTGGGCCTCGATCGGCTGCTGGTCAAACATGGCGGCGGTACCGCCCCGATGGAGGAAGCCGCGACATCCCACCGGCGAGAAGCGGCCGCTCTCCGAGAGTTGCACGCTCCAGAGCCAGTCGAGCATTTCGAGGCCGGCGGCGCGGGCCTCCGGCAGGAACAACCCGCCTCCCGCGATCAGCGCCTGGCAGAGGCGGCCGTTTTCGTAGGCCACGATATCTTCCGGCCAGGGCCAGCCCGGGCCGGCGTTGGCGTGGTGCAGCGACAACAGCCGCGACGTCAGTTCGCGGCCGGCGGCGGTGGCGGCCCGGTCGCCGCGAAGTCGGCGGAGATATTCGCGGAGGCCCACGATCGTCAGCGCCCAGCACCGCGGACTGGTGGTGCGGAGGGCCGCCTGAATCGCCGGGGCAAACCGCTCCATCGCGCACCGGCGGAGGCTCTCGCGGCGGGATCGACCGACGCACGTGCCGAGGGCGACGATGCCTCGGCCGAGGCAGTCGTCCGAACCGGAGTCGTCGAGCCAGCGGCGGTCGTAGCTCATGAAGTTGCGAAAGCGTCCGGTGCGGATATCGAACGCATGGGTGAGAAACGACGCGAACGTGGAGGCCGCGCGATCCGACCATGGCGACTCGAGCCCGAGGTCGTCGAGGTGCACCATCACCGTCAGGGCGCGGGCGTTGTCGTCGGTGCAGTAGCCCTCGGCACGGAGCGGCAGGTCTCCGACGGCGTGCTGCATCACCCCGGTCGAATCAGTCAGCCTCGCGAGGTGCTTGAGCAGCGGTTCGGGGGGCCGGCGGCGGGCCACGGGAGGCACGGGAGCGTCGCTCCGCCGCCGCCTGACGAGCGCGGCGAGCCGCGTGCGGGCTAGCGACTCGGCGTAGCGGGCGGCAACCCTCGGCCAGATCATCTCGCGGCCAAGCAGCCAGCCCTGCGTCCGCAGCGCCTGGCGGCGGACATCGTCGCCAAGCAGATCGCAGACGGCGCGGGTGATCGCGGCGGGATCTCGGAAGGGCACGATCTCGCCGCGGCCGTCGGCGAGCAAATCGACGGCGTGGCGATAGGGCGTGGAGACCACGGCCGTGCCGCAGCCAAAGGCGTAGGCGAGCGTCCCTGAGGTGACCTGATCCTCGCCGAGGTAGGGGGTGACGTAGACATCGGCCGCGCCGATGTATGTGACGAGCTCGTCCAGTTCGAGATAGCGGTCGCAAAACACCACGCGATCGGCGACGCCGAGTTTCGACGCGAGCGCGACGAGCGACTCGCGATACCGCTCCCCCTCGTCGCGCAGGAGCCGCGGATGGGTGGCGCCGGCGACGACGTAGACCGCCGCCGGATGCCGGGCGACGATCCCTGGCATCGCGTGAATCACGTGCTCGATCCCCTTGCCGGGCGAGAGCAGGCCAAAGGTGAGCAACACGTTTGCTCCAGGGAACCCCAGGCGGCGCTTGTGAAACTCCGGATCGATGAAGGCGGTGTCGGGGATGCCGTGCGGGATCACGTCGATGCGGTCGTCGGCCACGCCATGGACGGAGCGAAGCAGTTCGCGGCCGTGGTTGGTCATCACCGCCACGCGGGCCGAGAGGTGCAGGAGTTCGTCCATCACCCGCCGCTGCTCTGGGGTGGGCCGGGCAAGCACCGTGTGGAGCGTGGTGTGCACCGGCATCCGCAATTCGCGAACGAGATCGAGCACGCGTTCCCCCGCCGGGCCGCCGAAGATGCCGTATTCGTGCTGCAGTGAGACGACGTCCACGTTGTCCAGCGCGAGAAGTTCCGCCGCCCGGCGGTAACTGTCGGGATCGGCGTCGGAGCAGGTAAACCGCACCTCGGCCGGGTAGTCGAGCGGTCCGTCGCCATCGTCCATCGCAATCACCGAACACTCGGTGGCTGGAAGGTGGGTGGCGACAGCGGTGCGGACGTCGCGGGTGAACGTCGCCAGGCCGCAGCGGCGGGGGACGTAGTTACCGACGAAAGCAACGCGGTTGAGAGGCGGAAGGTGCATTGGGGCTCGTGGCTTGCGGGGCAGGCATGCATGCCACGGCGAACGGCGCCATCCTTTGGAGCAGGCGATTCTAGGCAGTGGCCGCGGCGGGCAGCGGCGAAGCGCGCCGGTGCAGGCTGTCGCGGCGTGGACACCTGCGAATGAGGCCGAATGAGCCCTGGCGTGCTTCGCCGCTATTCAGCCCAAGAGCACGTCGGGCAGGAGCCGCATGAGCGCCGGGAACGTCGCGCGGCCCGCGGCGGCGCGGGCATACATCGCCGTCACGCCGCGGGTGAGCGGAACGCCGCGGGTGTGCCACGCAAACCACGGCGGCTTCGGCCAGACGACGAGCGGGCCGCGGAGGATTGAGTTGTGCACCAGCGGCAGCAGCAGCGGATCGTGCACCATCCCCAGGCCGCTGCCGGGTTCCTCGAGCGTGCCGCCCGGAAAACCGCCCCAGGGAATCGACGCCATGGCATAGGCCAGGGCCGACCAGCAGTTCACCGCCACGACGCCATACGCGAGGTGGTCGAGCAGCATCTCCTGCCGCCGCCGCGTCGCCGGATCGACCGCGGCCGGAAGCGTGACGTTGGCGGCGAGTGACCCAGGGATTCGCCGGGTGTGCTCGACGGCCAGCGAACAAAAGGCGTCAACGGAGTCGGCTTCTATCGCGACCTCACCGACGCACGGCACGAACCACTCCCGCTCCATCCAGCGGGCATCCCGGTCGGGATCGAGCCCGGTGCGAAAGACGGTTGGCAGCGTGCCGTCGGCGGGGGCCTGCCGCTCGGCAAGCGTTTCCCAGAGCGCAGTTGATCCCGGATACCAGGCCCGGCGGG
>JBAXOU010000199.1:0-6043 GCA_037133115.1 Planctomycetota bacterium
GAGATTCGGCACAGGTTGACAACCTGTGCTACGAGGGGCAGTAGCCGCAGGTTGGTAACCTGCGGAGATTCACACAGGTTGAAAACCTGTGCTACAAGTTCGAAAGGCCGCGCTACTTCAGTCGCCGGTACGCCACTCGCATCAGGAACGTGGTGAACCGCGGGGCGAGCCGCTTCAGCCGCCAGACCCAGCGGGCCTGCAGACCGACCACGACGTAGCGACGATTCCGGCGAACCGCACGGAGCACGCGGCGGGCGACGCGGTCGCTCGTCCACCAGGTGATCGCCATCCGCCGGCCGGCCTCCCGCTTCTCGACCGATGAGGTGAAGTGCCAGGTGTCGAGCAGGCCCGAGCGGAAGAAGCCGGGGCAGACGATCGTCACGCCCGGCCGCCGTCGCGGGCACTCGGCGGCGATCGCCTCCGAGAGCGCGACCACGCCCGCCTTGCTCGCCGAGTACGCGGCCATCGACGCCGGCGCGAGGACGGCCGCGATCGAGGCGACGTTCACAAGGTGGGCCTGGCGGTGATTGGCCCGCAGCCACGGCACGAAGGTCTCGCAGCCGAGCGCGGTGCCGATCAGGTTGGTGTCGATCACTCGTCGCCACTGCAGTTCCGGGAGCGTTCCCACCACGCCGGTGGCGCCGACGCCGGCCGCGTTGACGAGCAGGTCGAGGTCGCGCCACTCATGGCGGAGGCGATCGTGAAGTGCCTGCCAGGCCCCGCCGTCGCGAACGTCCATCGCGATTCGCTGCTCGCGACTGCCGGCTGGACGCTCGACGGCCCAACGGTCGAGCGGGTCGGAAAGGTCGACGCAGGCGACCGTCCAGCCGTCAGCCAGAAGGGCGTCGGCGATGGCCCGGCCGAGGCCGCTGGCCGCGCCGGTGACGATGGCGGTACCAGGAAGCATCATGCGGGCCGACGAGTGGACGAGCGAGGGTGACGGGACTCGAACCCGCGGCCTCCAACGTGACAGGCTGGCGCTCTAACCAACTGAGCTACACCCCCGTGTTGGGGCCGAAAACCGCGGAGACCGCGTTTTCGGCGAACCCCAGAGCGGGTGTCCACCTCGTCGAGCACGAGTATAGCGACCGCGTGGGCCACGGCCAGACGGCGGCACAACGGCGTCAGAAAATGCCCCTCTCGGGCGCATAACCCTTGTGTTCGGCCGTCTCGAAATCCTGGCGGGCCTGCCCCGCCAGGCCGAGCGACTGGCATGCCATGCCTCGGTGGTGGAGCATCACGGCCAGGCCATGGTCGAGCGACCGCAGGCGATAGGCGAGTTCGTCGGGATCGGCATGGCCCGCGAGCGAGACGAGTTCACGGCGATCTTTCTGCGTGAGATCGATGGCGACATTGAGGAGGTCGACGGCCTCGTGGTGCCGGCCAAGGAGGTGGAGGACATACCCCTTCGTGTCGAGATACTCGGCGGGTCCGGAGCCGTCCTCCGCAAGGGCGGTGTCGACGTCGACGAGCGCCGCTTCGAGGTCACGGCCCACGAGCGCGCGGATGTAGGCCCGGTGGTTGAGGGCCTCGGGGTCGCCGGGGCCGGCAAGCTCGACTGCCGTCTGGGCGTCGGCGAGCGCCCCGTCGGGTTCGTTGAGGATCACGCGGGCCAGCGCCCTGACACGGCGGGGTTGCGTCAGTGTGGGGGCGATCGCCAACGCCGCGTCGGCATCCTCCATCGCACCGCGTGGGTCACGATTCTCGATCCGCAGCATGGCCCGCCAGCAGAGCAGCCGGCAGCGGCGTTCGGCGTCGCGTCCTGCCCAGCCGATCGCACGGCTGAGGTCGCGAACGGCGGATCGCACGTCGCCGCGTCCCTCATGGGCGATCGCCTGCTCGAGCGACCACTGCACGACGGCATCGCGAATCGCCGGCATCACGCCGGGGGCCAGCACGCCGGGCACGACCACGGCGGCGAGCACGCCCACGAGGAGCAGTTTCTTCATGCGGCCCGCCGACCGCCGAGGCGGCACGGGCTCCACGCCGCTCCCGCCCAGCGGTGCGATGCGGCGCGCCGGCCCGGGCGTCGCCCGTTCGTCGGGCGGCGTGAATTCCGGTGGGATCGGAAAGCCGAGGCGGTCGTACTTCATCGTGCGGTTCGTGCTGCCGCGAGCGGATCGTGATTTCCCCGCGGCTGCGGCCGTGACGGGACTCCTGGATTGTAAACCGCCGGCGGTTTGACGGCTGGAACCACTTGCCGTACCCTCCGAACAAGCTTCAGGAGCACCTTGGCATGCCGCTATTCGAGATCGAGACCGACGCCCACATCATTATTTCATGGGCCGCCGACGAGCAGGCCGCGTCGGCGGTGGTGCACGACGCCTATCCCGGCGAGAAGATCGTGCGGCTCACTCGTCGGCCACGCGATTCGTGGGTGATCTCGAAGTCGGCCCTCGGCATCAACGACTCCCGGTCGAATCCCTGCGGCACCGCCCGCGAGTGCCTGGCCAAGGCCGCGGGCGACAAGGTGCACGCGATCCGGCTCTATATGCACGAGACGGGCGACGATCTCGATCGGGCCCGTAAGGTGATCGAGTCGAACATGGTCATGGGCTGGTGACGGGTTCTTCCAAGCCCAACGCCGTCGAGATGGCGTCCTGCGTGACCACGCCCGAGGCCACACGGCCTTCGGCTTTCGCGAAGCCGGAACGGGAGCCTGAGGATCACAGCTGATCCGGACGGGTCACGGGCTCTGGTTCATCGGCATCTCGAACGACACCGGCTGGATCGCGGCCGGCTCCGCACCGTCATCGCCGGCGAGGATCGTGCGGCTCGGTCGGTAGCTCGACGTGCCGCCGGGGCGATACCCAGGGTCGGCACGCCGCGTGGGCGTTGGCGGTGCAAGCGATGACGGCGCGGCCGTCGGTCCGACTGCGGGGGCTGCCAGTGGATCGACGGATCCAGGCGGCGCGACCGCGGCGGGTGCGGCTGGCGTGATGGCCGGGAAGGCGGGAGCGGATGCGGTGATGGGAGCAGAGGCGGTGACTGGAGCGGAGGTGGTGATGGGAGCCGTCTGTGGCATCGGCGATACCGATGCCCCCGCGAACCTGCTGCCAGGGCTGGTGGCGTAGCGGCTGTCGCCAGACATCGGCGGCGCTGCGGCTGGCGCGGCCGCCCAGCTGTCCGCAACGCGGGCATCGGCCATGCGGACGCCCGCGGCCTCGGCGGGCGCAGCGGCGACGGAACTTCCAGGAACCGATGACGGAAGCGTTTGTTCAAGCGGTGCCGAGCCCGGCGGAGCCCCGTAGGGACCGATCTGCGGAGCAATGCCCGACAGGTTGCCGCCGCCGCCGGCACTCGCCGCCGTCATCTGAGGTGGGGGCGCCGGCGTGGCCGCGACAGCAGCAGGCTTCGATCCGTAGGTGATCGCGGCCGGTTCGGCCGCCGGGGTCGTCGGGGCCCGCGATGCCGATGACGCCACCTGCGTCTGGCCCTCCCGCTGGGCGTTTTCCAGGACGTAGCCTTCGGGCGTGGTGGTCGTGGGGTAGGGCTTGGCGGTCGCCGAGGGCTTCGTCACGTCGGTCGGGGCGGGGGGCGCTGCGGCGAGTTTTGCGGGATCCTCACCGCTGCCACCGAACGTCCACCAGGAGGGCTTGGCCGTCCATGAACTCCCCGACTTGCAGCCGACCGCGGCGACGGCAAGGAGGACCACGAAGAGTCCTCTGGCCGAAGGGCCGAAACTGAATCGCTGCGATGACGCCGACGCCATGGAATGTCTCCGGACGGGATCCTTTCACCCTGGAAATGGGGGAAATAGGATTCCGGCCGGAGGCGCGTCAACCCCGTCCGGGAGCCCGATGGGCGAAGCCATCGGACCGAGCCGTCTCAGGACGCTACTTCTTCGCCGTGGCGAACCGCTTTCCGATCGCGTCCCAGTCGATCACGTTGTAGAACGCGCCGACGTAGTCGGCCCGGCGGTTCTGGTAGAGCAGGTAATACGCGTGCTCCCAGACGTCGAGGCCGAGGAGCGGCGTGTTGCCGTGCATGATCGGGCTGTCCTGGTTGGCGGTGCTCTCGATCAGCAGTTTGCCGGTCTTGTCGGCGGAGAGCCATGCCCAGCCGCTGCCGAACCGGCCCATGGCCGCCTTCGTGAACTCTTCCTTGAACTTGGCGAAGTCGCCGAACACGGAACGCACAGCCTCGGCGAGCGCCCCGGAGGGCTCACCCCCCTTGCCCTTGCCGAGCGACTCCCAGAACAGCGTGTGGTTGGCGTGGCCGCCGCCATTGTTGCGCACCACCGTGCGGATCCCCTCCGGCACCTTCTCGAGGTCGGCGATCAGTTTCTCCACCGGCAGGGCTGCGAGGTCGGCGTGCGCCTCGAGAGCCTTGTTCACGTTGGTCACGTAGGCCGCGTGGTGCTTGTCGTGGTGGATCTCCATCGTGCGGGCATCGATGTAGGGTTCCATCGCGTCGAAGGCGTAGGGCAGCGGGGGCAGCGTGTAGGCCATGGCGGGGCTCCAAAACGGGGATGATCGGGATTGGCTCGTGAGGCAGGATCGTAGCCGACCCGCCCGGGGGCGGCAAATCCTGCCGCGGCGCGAGACTGCGCGGATCGACGCGATTGCGCCGGACGTGCCACGGACACCGACCGTACCGAACCTGCCCGGCGTGCCTTCTCTCGGGTCGGCGGGCCGTCGGCTGAACGAACCCGAGCGGTTCGGTCGAATGTTCCGGTCAGGGGCCGGCGCGTTGCCTTCGGGCGATCGCGATCGGCCTGTGTCGGGACGCAGCGCGTCCCCGTCGGCAAGGAATGCCGGCGACATTCAGACCTCGAACGGATTCGAGCAGCGTCATGTCCCTCTCGTCGAACCAGCGGCGCGACCAGCGTCGTCGTCTGGTCGTATCGTGGAAGCGGTCGGCCGGGCAGGCCGACGCGCCCGCCTCCGACTCTCCCCGCGCCAGCGCCGCCTACGACCCCGACGCGCTTCCCGAGAAGCAGCGCGGGCCGGCCGTGCTCCTGCCCACGGGGCTCGGCGGCCTGTCGTTGGCGATCGCCGCCGTGCTCGTGCCGCTTGGCGGCATCGTGGCAGCCGCCTGCAGCGGGCCGTTCTTCGGTCGCGACCTGTTTGTCGGTGGTGGGCGGTTCGCCCGCACGGTGGCGGCGGCCGGAGCGGTGTTCGATCCGCTCGGCATCGCGTCGCTGCAGATCTGGCTCGCGCAGACACTGCTCGTGGCGGCGGCGGGTGTGGCCTTGATCGTGAGGCTGATGCGGCGGCACCGCCGCGACGACTTCAACGGCCGCTTCCGCGCCTGGGGCTGGATGGCCTTCGTGCTCGTCGCCACGGCCTGCGACGGGGTCGTGCCCGTCGGCCGCCTCGTGGCTGCGGTGTTCTCGGATGCGACGGGGATCGTGCTCGGGCCCAACGGCATCGGCTGGTGGGTGGCGATCTCGTCACTCGTCGTCGTCGCCGTGTCGCTCTGGGCCGTGCTGCCGCTCCACGAGCGGCTCGCCACGTCGATCTGGCTGTCGCTCGCGGTGGCGGCCTGGGGAGCGTCGGCTGCGGCGACGTGCCTGGCCGACGGCCGGGACCGAATCGTAGCGGTCGGCATCGCGGCCTGGTCGTTTGGAGCAGCCTTCGCTTTCGCGGCGATGCTCGCCGCGGCACGATCGGTGATCCGCGAGGTCCGCGGCCAGTGCGGTGTGGTGAAGCCGAAGGCCGCGAAGCCCGCCAAGGCGGATGCCGCGAAGCCGGCGGCGCCCATGATGGAAGACGACGACGTCGATTCCTCGGCCTTCGACCGCGAGGCGGCGACAGGCGATGATTCGGAGACCGAATACACCGACGGGTCGGAGCAGGAGGAGCAGCGGCACCTCTCGAAGGCCGAGCGGAAGCGGCTGCGGAAACTGGCCCGGATGAGCGGCGCCGCGGCGTGAGCCGCCGTGGATGTGGGCAGCCCCTCGCTGCCTCTCTTCGTCACACCGCTTCTCGTAGCACCGCCTCTCGTAGCACAGGTTGTCAACCTGTGCCCATGAGTTCTGCTTCCCGCTCGGGGCTGCCCATGCCCATCGCCGGACGTTCGTCTCGGCCCTCCAGGCCTC
>JBAXOU010000200.1:0-5957 GCA_037133115.1 Planctomycetota bacterium
GGCCGAGGCCGTCGTCGGCCCGGGCAATGTTCTCGGCGACATCGGACCACGAACTCTCGGCATACGACGCGGCGAGCCGCTCGGCCGCCGCGATCGCCGCCTGCCTCCGGGCGACGAGCGCCTCCACGCGGGCGGCGCAGGCCGGCAAGAGCTCCTCGGTTTTGGCGCGGGCGGCGACGATGCTTTCGACGAGCGCCGCGGCCTCCGCGTTCGACCGCTCAGCGCGCTCGACGTGGATGAGCGCGGCGTCGGTCTCGCCCGCGTCGAACAGCTGGATGGCGAGTTCGGCCTGTTTGGCAGCGGCATCGAGGCGATCGTCGGGGTTCGCGCCCGGCTCGGTCAGCAGCCAGCCCTCGGCGCGGCGGTCGGCCACCTTCTTCCGCAGTTCGGCCGTCTGCGCGACCGCCCGCTGCCGCCGATCATCTGCGGCCTCGAGCGCGTCGAGTCGGCCGAGCATCGACTCCAGCGAGCCGCGGGCCTCCTCCAGGCCGCCGCGGGCAGCCACTGGGTCGCTCTCGACGTGCTCGCCGGCCCGCGTCCTGCCGCGGGTCACCTCGGCGAGCACCGCCTGGAACACGGCCGCCGAGCGGCCGCGGCGAGCGACGGCATCGAGCCGCCCCGACGCTTCGGTGATCTCGGCGTCGAGTGTGGCGGCCGACTCGCGGGCCTTTTCGTGGGCGGTCTCGAGCGCGTCGAGCGGTGCCTTGCATTCGGCGGCCACGTCGGCGAGCGGCGGCCGGGCCTCGGCCGATTCGAGCAGGCTCATCGCCTCATCGGCGGCCGACGTGCCGAGGAACCACTCCGCGTCGATCTTCTCCTGCGCCGTCTCCCAGACGTCCATCAGGCCGAGCCACCGCTCCCGGTAGCGGCGAATCGCCCCCTGTACGTTGTCGTACGTGGACCGGGTCATGCCTTGCATCGGGGTCACGAAGTCGGGGTCTGAGTGGGGCAGCATCCGGTGCCGTTCCTGCTGGCCATCGAGGAGGTCGGAGAGCGAGACGACCTCCTCCTTGAACGCGGCGAGTTTCTCGCGGGCCGCCCGGAGCCGGCTGCCGTGCCGCGCCCACTGCACCGCCAGCCCACCGAGCAGGCCCGCGGCACCGAGTCCGGCGAGTCCAAGCGGGAGCGTCCGCGTCGTAAAGATCCGCGCTGCCTCGGCCTTTCGCCGCTTCTCTTCGGCCGCGTCCTGCACCCACCGCTCGGTCGCGTTGACGAGTTCGGCGATCCCAGCATCGAACAGACCGTCCTTGGCGCGGGGCACGAACGTGTTTGCAATGAGTTCCCGTTCCAGGGTCGCGCGGTCGAGGCCAGCCGAGGCCTCGAGCGACCAGGGCACGTCCATGGCGATCTGCCGGTCGCCGACGTCGAGCACGACCGTGACGTCGCCCGCAGGGTTGAACCCTCCCTCGGTGCGAGCCGATTCCTCCCGCCAGCGGGCCACGACCTTCTCGAGAATCGCTGCGGCGTTCTCCGCACTCGCCGCGGAGTCGACCACCACCACCCGGTAATCGCGGCCGGTCCGCTGCTTTGCGGCGGCGATCGCGGCGCGGGTCTCCACAAAATCGTCCTTCACGCCACTGACGAACACCCGCGGCGGGTCGTCGCGATCGGGTGCCGCGGGGATCGAAGACTCGTCGGCACGGGCTCCGGCGGCCAGGGCGATCGCGACGACGCAGAGCAGATGACGAAGAACGTTCGGGATGGTCGACATGGCGGCTCCGAAATGACGTGGGAACGGAGCGTGGAGTTTATCCGCGGCCGTGGGCCGGAATCCACGGTCGGGTTTCGCCCTTACGAGGGCTGGTTTCCGTGGGCGGCGTTGCCCACGGCATCGGCCGCCGCGAGGGCGGCGACGACCGTGGCGACGTCGACCGGAAACGGCATGGCGTGGATCGTCTCGCCCGGGGCGGTGGCCCGGGTGGCGACCGCCTCGGCCGCGGCGGCGTCTGCGGCGTCGATGCCGAGTTCCCTGAGCGTGACGGGCAGGCCGATGCCGACGAGAAACTCCGCGATGCGCCGGGCTTCTGCCTCAGCCTCCGCCCGAGCCGCCGCGCCTGGCGACCGCTGCGCCTCGAGCATGAGGTGCACGAGCGTTCCGAAGGCCACCTTCTCGCCGTGCAGCATGCCGTGTGTGGCAGGAACGGCCGTGAGGCCGTTGTGCACCGCGTGGGCCGCGGCGAGCCCCGCCGACTCGAAGCCGAGGCCCGAGAGCAGCGTCGTCGCCTCGATGACCCGTTCGAGCGATTCATCGACCACGCGGTTGCGGCAGGCCGCGAGGGCGGCGACACCATGCTCGAGCACGACGTCGCGGCACAGTCGCGCCAGTTCGATCGCTGCGAGCGTGGACCGGCCGCCGCGCATGTTCGCCGCGCCGGCGGCCGCTGCGGCCCGTGCCTCGTAGTATGTGCTCAGCGCGTCGCCGATGCCGGCCGCGAGGAATCTGGGCGGGCTCTCGGCGATCACGAGGCTGTCGACAAGAACGAGGTCAGGCGAGCGCCGGTGGATCTCGTAGACCTCAAACGACCCGCGGCGCGGGCCCTCGTCGGCATAGATCACCGACAGCGCGCTGGTGGGGGCGTCGGTGGAGCAGACCGTGGGGCAGGAGATGAACGGCAACCCGCTCGCAGCGGCAGCGGCCCGCGCCGCGTCGAGGGTCTTGCCGCCGCCGGCCCCCACGATCGTGCGTGCCCCGAATGCGGAGGCCTCGGCCGCGATCGCCACGATCTCGCGACGGCTCGATTCACCACCGAAGGCGAACACGCGATGCGTCCATCCCGCCTTGGCGAACGAGTCGGCCCACGCGGGCGCGAGGCTCGCGATCGCGGCGCTGCCCGCCGCGATCAGCACCGGACCCTCGAGGCCCACGGCCCGCATTTCAGCCGCCAGGTGCCGCGAGACTCCGGGGCCCTGCACGTATCGCAGCGGCGAGCAGAAGACGAGCGCTGGGCGGGGTCCGTCGTGCATGGAGTGGGCGTCAGAAACTGCCGATGTCGTCGGCGGTCACCCGCGGCGGTCGCGGCGTCGGGGCTGCTGGTGTCGTCGGACGCGGGGCGAGCGGCAGTCGCGTCGAGGGCAGCAGGCCGCCCCGTGGAACGCCGGCGCGAGATCCCGTCGGCCGAGTCGTATCGGGGAGCGGAATGCCCGCGTTGAGCGTGGGCTTCGGCGCCATCGATCCGTAGCCCGGCCGTGCCCCAGGAGCACCGGCGCGGACTCCGCCGGTGACTGATCCGGATCGCGACGATCCCCACGAAGGTGCTTGGTTCGTCGATTGCCGTTCGGGATCGCCCGCCGTCAACGATGGCACTTTCGGCACGGACGGGCCGGACGGGCCGGAGACGGCTGGCGTGGAGTCTGGCACCCTGGTGCCAGGCAGGGCGGGGCTGGCGGACGAACGCTTTCGAGGTTCGGGCGGCGTGTTGAGTTGAGTGTCGGGGGTGGCGGGACGATCCTCGTCGGTCGGCTCGCCGTCCGCGAGGACCCGGGGCTTTCCAGTGACGGGATCGAGACCACCGTCGAATTCGAGCTGCATGCGGCTGCGTCGCATCCGCGCTCGCGCGACAGACGCCTCGGACTCATCAATCGTGCCATTGCCGTCGAGATCCCATTGGCGGACGAGTTCGTCGCGGGACGCGCCCGAGTCCTTGACTCCAGGCACCATGCCGCGGCTCCGCAGTCCGCCCGTCGGATCGGGCTCTTCGGTCGACTGGGCGGCCGACGGACGCACGGTGGCGGCAACGACGGCAACGACGAGCAGTGCCGCGATGCGCATGGGACCAAAAGAGAACGTTGCGAACATGAAAAACCCTCCGGCGAGGTGGCGACGCGATCGAATCATCCTATCGCGGCGGCTGGCACCGTCGCCAGCGCGGCGGCCATCCGTTCGGCCGCGGCAGCCACGTCGCCGCCCGACCGTTCGAGTTCGCGGGCCGCGACGTGGCAGTGGACGACGTGGCCGCCGACCGGCGTCGCCGGCGGATCGACGGTTCGACACGCTGCCTCAGCGAGTGGACACCGCGGATGGAACCGGCAGCCGGATGGCGGGCGGGCTGGGCTGGGCACGTCCCCGGGCAGCACGATTCGTTGCCGTCGGCGGTGCACGTCCACCGAGGGCACCGCCGAAAACAGCGCGATGGTGTAGGGATGCAGTGCCACTCGGCGCAGGTCAAACGCGGCCGCCTGCTCCACGATCCTGCCGAGATACATCACCGCGACCTCGTCGGCGACATACTCCACCGCGGAGAGGTCGTGCGAGACGAAGAGGTAGGTGAGGCCGAGCCGGTCGCGGAGATCGACGAGCAGGTTGAGCACCTGCGCCTGGATCGAGACGTCGAGTGCGGAGATCGGCTCGTCGAGCACGACGAACTCGGGTTCGAGAACGAGGGCCCGCGCGATCGCGATGCGCTGCCGCTGGCCACCGGAGAACTCGTGGGGATAGCGTTCGAGCGCTTCCGCCGGCATGCCCGTGCGATCGAGGGCCTGTCGGATGCGGCGGAGGCGGTCGGCCGCGTCACCCATGCGATGAACGACGAGGCCCTCCTCGAGGATCCTCCGCACCGTCATCCGGGGATTGAGCGACCCGTACGGGTCCTGGAACACGATCTGCATCCGCCGTCGGAGCGCCCGCAGTGCGGCACCGCCGAGCCCGCGGACATCGTGCCCTCCGATGACGATCCGGCCGTCGGTCGGCTCCACCAGCCGAAGGATGCTCCGGCCTACGGTCGTTTTCCCGCAGCCACTCTCGCCGACGAGCCCGAGCGTGCGGCCGCGCGGGATGGAGAAGCTCACGCCATCGACCGCCCGCACGGCGCCGACCTGCCGGCGGAGGAGGCCACGGCGGATCGGGAAGTGCGTCCGCAGATCGTCGACGCGCACGAGTGGTTCGGGAGGTGATGTCATACGGGGGCGGCCTCAACCTCGGCTCGATGGGGATCGCCGAGCCGGGTTGCGTAGTGGCAGCGGACGAAGTGGCCCGGCTCGACCTCGTGGAGCTCCGGCACCGCCATCCCGCAGGCTGGTCCGTCGGCCTGGCTCGCTCGTGCGTATGCACACCGCGGGTGAAAACGGCAGCCGGAGGGAAACGCCTGCGGTGGCGGCACCATGCCGGGAATCGTCCGCAGCGGCGTCCGGCGGTCACCGCGCACGGCGTCGAGGTCGGGCCGGGCCGCGAGCAGGCCGATCGTGTAAGGATGGAGCGGCCGCGCGAAGAGCACGTCGGCACGTGCCCGCTCCACGATCCGGCCGGCATACATCACCGCGACGTCGTCGCAGGTCTCCGCCACGACGCCGAGATCGTGGGTGATCAGCAGGATCGCCGTGCCGAGTCGCTTCCGCAGGTCGGCGAGCAGGTCGAGGATCTGGGCCTGGATGGTGACGTCGAGGGCTGTCGTGGGCTCGTCGGCAATCACGAGGTCGGGCTCGCATGCAAGGGCCATCGCAATCATCACCCGCTGTCGCATGCCGCCGGAGAGCTGATGAGGATATTCATCGAGCCGTCGCTCGGGATCGGCGAGCCGTACGAGCCGGAGCATCTCGAGCGCCCGTGTTCGGGCCTCCTCGCGGCCGCAGGACTTGTGAAGCAGAACTGCCTCGGCGACCTGATCGCCCACCGTGAACACCGGATTGAGGCTCGTCATCGGCTCCTGGAAGATCATCCCGATCCGCCCGCCCCGGACCTGCCGCAGTTTCTGCTCGGGCAGCGTGACGAGGTCGACGGCGCCCGTGGGCGAGTCGAGCGTGATCGATCCCGACTCGATCACGCCCGGCGCCGCCACCAGTCGGAGGATCGACATCGCCGTCACGCTCTTCCCGCAGCCGCTTTCGCCGACGAGCCCGAGCGTCCGTCCCCGCTCGATCGACAGCGACACTCCATCGACCGCCGGCACGCGGCCGGCGGGCGTGTGAAACGCCGTCACGAGATTGCGGATATCAAGGAGTGGCATCGTTGGTTCGTGAGTCAC
>JBAXOU010000201.1:0-5916 GCA_037133115.1 Planctomycetota bacterium
AGGCCCATCACGAACCGCGCCAGGCCGCACATCCGCTCGGCCCGCATCGGGTTGCGCTTGTAGGGCATCGCGGAGGAACCCACCTGATCCGTCTCGAACGGCTCCTCGAGCTCGCCCCAGGCCGCCGCGAGGCGGAGGTCGTTGCCCGTCTTGTGGGTCGACTCCGACACGCCCGCCAGCGCCGCGCAGACCTGCGAATCGACCTTCCGTGTGTAGGTCTGGCCGGTCACCTCATACGACGAGTGGAAGCCGAGCTTCTGGGCCACCAGTTCGTCGAGCCGGCGGACCTTCGCATGGTCGCCGGCGAAGAGCTCCAGGAAGCTCGCCTGCGTGCCGGTCGTTCCCTTCACGCCGCGGGCCCGCAAGAGCTTCCGACGGTGGGTGACCTCCTCGAGATCGAGGATCAGATCGTGGATCCAGAGGCAGAGCCGCTTGCCGATGGTCGTGGGCTGCGCCGGCTGCAGGTGCGTGCGTCCGAGGCAGACGATGGCCTTCGTCTCGACCGCCTTGGCGGCCAGCCGCTCGATCACCGTGGCCAGGCGGGCCGCGACGAGGTCGAGCGACTCCCGCATCAGGATCAGGTCGACGTTGTCGGTCACGTAGGCGCTCGTGGCGCCGAGGTGGATGATCGGCCGGGCCGACGGGCAGTCGTCGGCGAAGGCGTGGAGGTGCGCGAAGACATCGTGCCGCATCTTCCGCTCGTACTCCGCCGCCTTGGCGAAGTCGATCGGTGCCAGATGCGCCCGCATCTCGGCGAGTTGCCCCTGCGAGATCGGCAGGCCGAGTTCCGCCTCAGCCTCGGCCAGCGCCAGCCAGGTTTTCCGCCAGAGCATGTAGCGGTGGTTGTCGCTCCAGAGCCGCGTCATCTCGGCCGACGCGTATCGCGAGGCGAGCGGATTGTCCCAGACGTCGCGGGGATCGGGATGGCGGTCGGTGTTCACGTGCGGGCTCCGGACGAACGCGAGGCCGGGGGCGAGCCGCGGCCGGCGGACTCGCCGCCGCGTGCCATCTTGCAGAACAGCCGTTCGAGTGCCAGCCTCGCGCGCAGGCCTCGGGAAGCCTCCCCCTTGAGCGCAAGATCGAGGTCAAGGAGCCAGACCGGCAGCCGCCGGGCCCGCCTGGGCCCGAGCTGCTGGAGCGAGTCCTTCGCCTGGGACATCGCCTTGGGCCAGGCCGCCACGCCCGCCTCGCGGAGCGCCTGTTCGACGCCCGCGGGGCGGCCCGCGCCGGTTGGCAGCGCCAGCAGCCGCGCTGCGGTGGAGAGGCGGCGGAGCACCGACGCGATCTGGGCGGCGATACCGATCGGATTCTCGCCGGCGTCGAGCAGGTCGGCGAGTTCCGCCAAGGCGCGGCGCGTGTCGCCTCCTGCGGCCGCATCGACCATCCCCCAGGCCGTCCGCTCCTGGGGCGAGCCGGCGAAGTCGTCGATCGCTTCCGGTGGGATCGCCTTTTTCTTCTCCTGCGGGTCGGTCGCGGCGGCTAACCGCGCGAGGGCCTGGTCGATCTGGCCGAGGTTACCGCCGAGCCGCTCGATCAGCCGCTGCGCCGTGGCGGCCGCGAGCGTGATGCCGTGTCGCGATGTCGCCCACTTCCGGATCCAGCCGCTGAGGTCGGCCTTCGCCGGGAGCGAGGTGTCGATGGCGAGGCCCTGCTTCGCCACCGCCTTCGCGAGGCGGGTGTTCGAGGGAAAACTCTTCACCTCGAGGATCACGAGGCCGCGGTGGCCGCGGTTGGCGGTGGCGATCGTCTCCAGGCGGTCGCGGGCGGCGGTCACGAAGGCGTCGGCCTGCCGCACGACGGCCGCGCGGGTCGCCGTGGCGAACATCGGGATCGTTGCCGCCTCGTCGAACACGTCGCGGGGATCGAGTTCCTCGGTGCCATCGAACTCCCGCCAGGCCCAGACCCGGTCGGCCTCGTCGGGGCAGAGCCGCGCGCGGAGGAGATCGAGCATGTGGAGCACGAAAAACGGCTCGTCGCCGTGGAGCACGACCAGCGATGGTTCGCCGAGGTGCCACTCACCGGAAGCGGCGAGGATGTCGAGCGCGGATGCGGTGCCGGCCACGGGCGCCTCGCGGATGTGCGGGAGGAGGTTCCGCCATCGCGCGGAACACCGCGAGTGTAGTGGCCGGGATCGCGACGCGTCAGCCGTCGCGGCTCAGGGGGCGGTGGGGAGCGGCCGGAGGCCACCGAGCTTGCCGCCGAACCGCGGCGCCGCAATCGAGATCTCGTCGGGAAACGTGGCCGCTCCGACGTTGCCCGCGAGGTCGCTCGCCTCGGCGCGGATGTGGACTTTCGCGGGGACGGTCTTGTCGGGAGTCCAGCGGTGCTCACCCTGGTTCTCGATGCCATCGGTGATCGTGGCCCAGGGGCCGTCAGCGTTGGGCGAGTAGAGCAGGCGGACCGCCCGCGGCGCGATGAGCGGGTCGCGGACGACATAGCGGATCACGAGCGCCCCCAATGGCGTCGCTTCATCGCGGCTGATCGCCACCAGTTCCACCTGCGGAGGTTCCTCATCGACGCCCACCCAGGCGTCGGGCGCCGCGCCCGAGCGGGGGCCGCCCCCGTCATCGGCTGCGTCAGACATCATCTCCAGCCGCACGCCGTAGAGGCCCGATGCCGGAAGCGTGACATCGATCGGGCTGCGGCCGTCGTTGTCGACCGACGACCGCTGCCACGTCACGCCGCCGTCCTGCGTCGTCCAGAGTTCGGCGCGGAGTGGGCCCGCTGCCGGCCGGGTCGAGGGAACGTCGTAGTCCCAGGCGAACCGACGCGACTTCGTGAGTTGGAGGGGCCGGCCGCGGTATTCGAGCGAGTTGTCGCTCGCCGACTGGGCGATGCCGGTGTTGCCGAGCGGCTGACGCTGCGGCGTGGCGCGGGGGCCCGCCCGCGGCAGAAGCCCTGCCGCGGAGGTGTTGGCAGGACGGACGAGCACACTCCGGCCTGGGCCGCCGGGGGCTGCCGGCGGGGCCATGGCGGGCTGGCCGTCAGACCACGCCCCGGCCGATTCGGACGACCAGCCCCGGAGGTCATCGGTCGGCCCGGTCGCCGCCACCGCGGGGGCATGCATCGCCGTCACGGGCGCTGGCTGGGCCCCATCGGCGACTGGCTGGTCGGGCAGTGGCGGCACGCCGATCTCCTTGGCGAGCGCAGCCTGGTCCACGCCAGGATCCGATGGCTCGAGCGTGAACTGTTTGGTCGCCTGGTTGCCGGACGAGTCGGAGATCGCGACCCGCACCGTCAGCGTGGTCACCTTCTCGCCGGCCCACCAGATCTCCTCGCCGACGAGGTGAGCGGGCGACTCGCGGGCGAGCACGGCCTGGGCGGCCACCGCCTTCCAGCCATTGTCGCCCGCGCCACGGTATTCGACCTTGAGAGACTCGAGCTTCAGTGAGTCGTCGGCGGCGGCGTAGCGGCAGACGATCTCGCCGTCGGCGCCCTTCCAGACGCGGCCGGCGAGTCTGGGACCGGCGGCATCGACCAGCACGCGGATGTCGGGACCCTCGCCACCGCGGGACCGGCCCTTCTTGTCGACCGCCCGCAGGCGGAACCAGTACTCGCCGTCGGTTTCAGCGCGGTAGGTGAACGAGGTCGCGGTGGGGGCCGCCTCGCCCGCCGACTGCCAGTTGACGCCCATGTCGGTCGAGACGTTGAGCACCACCTTCTGCGGTGCCGCCTCCGCGTCGGGGTCTTCCGACTTCGGGATCCGGAACGGAATGGCGAACGTGCGGTGCTTCGTCCGCAGGAGTTCGGGGAGGGTCGGCTGGGCGGGCGGTTGGCCGATCGCCGGCAGGCCGAGGCAGACGGCGATCACCACGGTGGCGGCAAGCCGCAGCCACGTTTCCCGACGCATCTCGTCGGGCGAGCGCCAGACCTTCAGGAGAACCCTCATGTGGGGAGTGATCGGCAGTCGTTCGCCCGAAAAGTCAACTTTTCTGTTGCAGTCGGCAGAATCGGTAAAGAATGACGGCCCTTCGGCAGCACGCGGTTGTTGGTTTGGGAAAGATGCGCGAACCGTGGGGCGTGGGCGGATTTCTCTGGACCTGGGCTGCTCCTGACCGGCATAATCGCGCCGTGACGGCCGACGCACGATGTTTCGCGGCCGGATCGAGTGCCAGACGGGAGCCACGGCCGTGAACGCGTTTGTCGTCAGTGCCGCCCTGCTGGCCCTGGTGGTCGCCGCGGGCGTGGCTGCGATCACGGCGATTCGTTCCCGGATGCGGGCCGATGACGATCAGGCAACCTGGGAAAGAACACTGACCGATTACAAGAATCTCCGCGACGAGGGTGTGCTCAGCGAAGAGGAATACCGAAACATAAGAACACTCGTTGAACCGCGCACCCGGTTCAGCGTGCCCGCGCCAGACGAACGGCATCCGCCGTCCGTCGATGCTGCCGGGCTGGAGCACGGGAGGGACTGATCTGATGCCATCTGGGAAAGACGTCGGCGGGCTTGGACGACGGGGCGCCGGCGGGACGACCAAGAAGAACGCCTTCTGCTCGTTCTGCCGCAAAAGCTACCGCGACGTCGGGCCGCTCGTAGAGGGCCCGGGCGACGTCTACATCTGCGGCGAGTGCATCGAACTCTGTCAGTCGATCCTCGACCAGGAGAAGAAGCGACGGGGCACCAGCAAGCAACTCTTCACGACGATCCCCTCGCCCCGCGAGATCGTCTCCCATCTCGACCAGTACGTGATCGGGCAGCAACACGCCAAGCGAGTGCTCGCCGTCGCGGTGCACAGCCACTACAAGCGGCTCAACCTCGGCCGCGAAGCGGGCGACGTCGAAGTGGACAAGTCGAACATCCTCCTGCTCGGGCCGACCGGCTGCGGCAAGACACTGCTTGCCCGCACGCTCGCCCGGATCCTCGACGTGCCGTTCGCGATCGGCGATGCCACCACGCTGACCGAGGCGGGCTACGTGGGCGAGGACGTGGAAAACCTCCTCCTCAAACTGCTCAACGCGGCCGACTTCGACATCGAGGCCGCCCAGCGGGGCGTGCTCTACATCGACGAGATCGACAAGATCGGCAAGACGAGCCAGAACGTCTCGATTACCCGCGACGTGTCGGGCGAGGGTGTGCAGCAGGCGCTCCTCAAGATGCTCGAAGGGACGGTCGCCAACGTGCCGCCGCAGGGGGGCCGCAAGCACCCGGAGCAGCAGTACATCCAGATCGACACCTCGAACATCCTCTTCATCTGCGGCGGGACGTTCGTCGGGATCGAGAAGATCATCGGTAAGCGGCTCGGGAAGAAGACGATCGGCTTCGGCCAGCACACGGGCCTTCGCCACGACGCCGACCTCGCCGAACTGCTGCCGCACGTCGACTCCGACGACATTCTCGAGTTTGGCCTGATTCCCGAGCTCGTGGGCCGTCTGCCCGTGATCTCGTCGCTCCAACCGCTCGACGAGAAGGCCCTCGTCAACGTGCTCAAGGATCCGAAGAACGCGCTCGTCAAGCAGTATCAGAGGATGTTTAGCCTCGAGAGCTGCAACCTGGAGTTCACCGACGAGGCGCTCGTGGCCATCGCCCGCAAGGCGATGAAGAAGGAGACCGGTGCCCGCGGGCTGCGGAGCATCATGGAAGACGTGATGCTCGACATCATGTTCGACCTGCCCGAGAACCAGGGGGCGACCTACCTGATCAACGAGCGGAATGTCGAGGGCACCGAACCAGTGCTGCCGGCCCGCGAGACGCGCACGAAGAGCGCGTGAGCGGTCACGCCCGCTTGGCTGCTGGTGCAGGTTGCCAACCTGCATCTCCGTAGCCGCAGGTTGGTAACCTGCGGTGTTGTCGAGCACCCTTGGGCGTATGTGCCCTGTAGCACAGGTTTTCAACCTGTGATGCCCCGGGTCGCACTTGTTGCTGGTGCAGGTTGCCAACCTGCATCTCCGTAGCCGCAGGTTGGTAACCTGCGG
>JBAXOU010000202.1:0-5869 GCA_037133115.1 Planctomycetota bacterium
ATGCCCTGGCCAGCACGAAGCGGGCTCAGGCCCGTCGCGACGGTCGGAAGCGGTAGGCAAGGAGGGCGTTTACCGTTCCTGGCGGCGTTCGGCCACGACGGGCGGCTGCGAGTCGGTCGACTAGAGCTGTTCCAGGCAGTAGAGCCGGCGGTCAGTGCGGAGGAAGACGCGGCCGCCGGCGATCGCGGGTGACGCCATCACCATGTCGTCCTCGCTGAGCAGGTTCGTGTGGAGGAGCTCGAACTTCGGGCCCGCACGCACCACGAATGTCTCGCCGTATTCGTTCGCGCAGAACACCAAGCCGTTGTAGGCCCATGGCGACGCCGTGAAGGCCCGCCCCTCGGGGAGCCGCTCCTTGCGGTAGTGCTGCTCTCCCGTGCGGGCGTCGTAGCAGGCGAGCAGGCCGCGGTCGGCGAGCACGAGGCAAAAGGTGGCTGTCACCTTTTTTCCGCGCGAGGCTCATCTGTGATCCGGCTCAGTAGTCTTCCGTCACTTGCGCGGCGTGCCATAGTTCATCGAACTTGGTTCGAACGAACGGATTGAGTTGTCCTGAGTAGCTCCGGGGCAGAGAATTTACGCGGATCAACTGGATTGCATCTGCCAGGTCCTGAAGGCGATGGGCGGCCGTCATCCCACTGGCGATCTTGAGTTCGAGCAATGACGAAAGATTGACGTAGGGCACACTCTCGTCACGAAGTTCCCGCACTGATTCCGGAGCCGGAAACGACACTGGCTTGGGTTTGCCATCGCCTGGGTAATCACCCACGATCAGGACGTCGATTTTGACGCCGTTCGACGTGTCTCGAAAACCCTTTGATCCTTCGAAAAGGTCCTGCCATCCGCGGCCAATCCATCGGTCCTTGAACCGAATCAGGTCCTCTCGGCGTACCAAGACATCCACATCGGCTGTCGTCCTGCGGTGGCCATGCGCATTCGCGGCCATGGCTCCGGCAATCGCGAAAGGAATCCCAAGGTCTCCGAAAGTCCGGGCAAGCCTTCGCATCGTGTCGTGGACGGGCGACCGATCCATCATGAAGTCATCCACGCGCTTGGCGATATCCAGCATCGTGTCCATGCCGCAATCATAACTCGGTTGCGACGCGGAGCGACAGTGGCAGAACGGTCGGGCTGTCGCCCGCGTGACCGCGTCAGCGGGACAGTCCACGGTCAGGGCGCGTTCTCGAGGCAATACAGCCGGCGGTCGGTGCGGAGGAAGACGCGGCCGCCGGCGATGGCGGGCGACGCCATCACCATGTCGTCCTCGCTGAGCAGGTTCGTGTGGACAAGCTCGAACTTCGGGCCCGCACGCACCACGAATGTCTCGCCGTATTCGTTCGCGCAGAACACCAAGCCGTTGTAGGCCCATGGCGACGCCGTGAAGGCCCGCCCCTCGGGGAGCCGCTCCTTGCGGTAGTGCTGCTCTCCCGTGCGGGCGTCGTAGCAGGCGAGCAGGCCGCGGTCGGCGAGCACGTAGAGCTCGTCACCGTAGACGAGCGTGGTGGGGTTGTAGGGGGCCGCGTCGTCGCGGCTCCAGGCGATTGCGGCGCTCGCGGTCTCGTCGGTGGGGAGCGTGAGGTCGCCTGACCTGCCCGGCCGGATCGCCCAGATCGGCCGCGTGCGGTCGAGCACGAAGCCCGAACTCACATAGAGCAGCCCGTGGGCGGCGTAGGGGGTGGCGATCGTGATCGCGGACCCGCCGGCGAGCTCCCAGAGCAAGCTGCCGTCGAGTGAATAGGATCGCGTCTTACCGGTGCCGGGCGTGACGAGTTCCGTCCGCAGGCCATTGGCCCAGACGAAGGGCGTGGACCAGTTGCTCTTTTCGTCGCGGGCCATTCGCCAGATCTCGTAGCCCGTCTTCGCGTCGAGGGCCGCCACGAACGAATCGTCCTCGTTGTCGTTCACCACATAGAGCCGGTCGCCGTGGAGCACCGGCGAGGCCGCCGGCCCCCAGCCCGCCCGCATCGTCCGCGGCTTCCAGCGGTGCTCCCACACGCGGTGGCCGTCCATGTCGAGGCAGACGATGCCGATGCCGGCGAACGCGGCGTAGATCCGCTTGCCATCGGTGACGGGCGTCTCCGAGGCGTAACTGTTCTTTACGTGCACCGGACCGGGGGGCGGGCCGCGGGCGATCACGGTCTCCCAGCGGGTCATGCCGGTGGCGGCGTCGAAGCAGGTGACCGCCCAGCGAATCTCGCCGTCGGCGACGTTGGGCCGCTCGCCGCCGAAGTAGAGGCCCTTCTTGGCGTCTTCGGGTGGCGCCGGCGGGATCGCGGAGGTGACGATCACGCGGTCGCCCCAGACGATCGGCGACGACCAGCCCCGCCCGTCGAGTGCGGCGCTCCAGCGGACGTTTTTCGTGGCGGTCCACTGAGATGGCAACCGCGGATCGTCGGCTGCGACGCCCCGCGCGCCCGGGCCCCGGAAGCACGGCCAGTCGGCAGGCGCCGTGGCTGCCGTCACCGCCACGAGCGCCAGGGCGGCGATGGGCCGCAGTCCATGTGGCATGGTGCACTCCCTCGCACATTGAGTTTGGGAGCCCGGTCCATCGGGCTTGGGGGCTGGCGGCCGGGTGTCAGCGCTTCGCGGCCGCCGTTGGAGTGATCAGCTGGGCGAGCAGCGGCAGGAGTTGTTTCTTGCGGCTGACCACGTTCTTGAGTTCGTAGAGCCCGCGATCGAGCCGCGGGTAGTTGATCTCGTCGAGCGCCTCCGACTCGTGCGAGAGGAGCAGCAGCGATCCCTGTTCCACCACGTCGGTGATCAGCAGCGCCGAGAAGTCGAGGCTGCGGCGGTCGGCGAAATCTTCGAGCGCGGCTCGTAGCTCCTCCTTTCGCTCCCAGAAGAGGTCGAAGCCGGTCTCCTCGATCTGCGAGATCGAGAACCGCACGCCCTGCTCGATAAACTCCTTGCAGTCTTCGGCGATCACGCCCGCGGGCGGTTTCGTCCGCAGGGCCGAGCCGATCTCGAAGAACTCCCGCGCGTAGCGGTCGAGATCGACCTCGCACAGGCCGCGGAGCCAGGTGAGCACCTCGCGGTCGATGTCGGTGGTGGTGGGTGAGCGGAGGAAGAGCGTGTCGGAGATGATGCCCGACGCCATGCACAGCGCGATGGCGGAGGTGGGCACCAGGCCTGCGGCCCGGAACTGGCGGGCGACGAGGGTGCAGGTGGAACCGACCGGTTCGTTGATGAACCGGATTGGCTGCGTTGATTTCAGGCCGCCGCCAAGGCGGTGGTGGTCGAGCACCTCCACGATCTCGGCGTCTTCGGCGCCGGCCACCGCCTGCGTGAGCTCGTTGTGATCGACGAGCACGAGCTGCGGCTTCGGCGGATTGACGATGTCGGTCTTGAAGCAGTAGCCGACGAGTCGGCCGTCGTCGCCCAGCACCGGGAAGACCGGCTGCGATGACCGCTCGACCACGCTCCGGGCATCGGCGAGCGCGGCCTTGCCGTCGATCGTGACCACGTCGCGGTCCACGACGGAGTCGATGAACTGGGCCGAGCGGATGCGCAGCACCGTGTTGAGCGTGTCGAAGGGGCTGGTGATCACCGACACGCCACGGAGCTTGGCGAGTTCGACCAAGCCGGAGGAGAGCGTGAAGCCGCCGGTGATCACGAGCACGCGGACGCCGTGCTCGATCGCGGGGAGGTGGATCGTGGGGCGGTCGCCGCAGACCACGATCAGTCGCTCGGCCGCAAACTTCCGCATGCGTTCCGTGAAGCCCTCGGCGCTCATCGCGCCCACCATCACCATCAGTTCGTCGCGCTGCCCCGGAGTGACCACATGCTGGAAGCCACCGCCGAGGGCGCCATGGATCTTCTCCAGAGACGTGCCCACCGTTCGCGACTTCACGGGGTCGTTGTCGTTGTCAAAGAACAGGCTCATGACGTCGAGCACCGAGAGCACGCCCTCGACGCGGCGGTCGTCGTCCACCACGGGGATGGCCCGCAGGTCGTGGGCCTGCATCCGGCGGTAGACCTCGTGAAACGACTCGCCGAACGAGGCGGTCACCACCGCCTTGCGGCAGAGGTCTTCGGCAGACGGGCGGACATCCATGATGATCCGCGGAGCCGCGATTCCGGCCCGCTCGAGCACGTATTCCGTCCGCTTGTTCGGCGGCCCGCAGCAGGCGGCCACGGCGTCGGGCCGTGTCGTCTTCTGGAGGAGATCGGCGTAGGCGATGGCCGAACAGATGGCGTCGGTGTCGGGATTGCGGTGGCCGAAGACGAAAACGCTCATGGGGCGGGCGGGTCGCTCTGGTGGGGGCAGGACGGACGCTCGGGGACGACCCTTGAAGTGTGGGCTATCGACGTGGCCCTGTCCATGCGGCTTCGGCGTTTGTCAGCGACTCCCGGCTTCGCGGCATGGCGCGGTAGAATCGTTCCTCATGGAAGCACGCGAAGAAGCACGCGAAATCGACTGGCGCCTTCTCGTCGGCGACGAATGGGCGGAGTGGTACGCCATGACCCCGGCGGAGCGGCTCGAGGCGTCGTCCAAGCTCTGGCAGACCTACCTGCAACTGGGAGGATCCCTTGACCCCGAGCCCGATTCTCAAAGTCCTTTCTACTCTGAGGAGGAACGGCGTGCGTTCGCTCCTCATGGGCGATCAGGGCTGCGTGTTGTACGGCGCGGCGGAGTTTAGCCGCGATACCGACGTCGTCGTCCTGTCCGACGACGACAACCTCGACCGCCTCGGCTCGGCCGTCGGGGAGCTAAGGGCAGACGTGATCGCGGTCCCGCCGTTCGAAAAGCGTCACCTCGAAGCCGGGCACTCCGTCCACTTTCGCTGCCATGCGGCTGGGGTCGAAGGGATGCGTCTCGACGTCATGGCGAGGATTCGCGGGCTCCCGGGTTTCGATCCGCTCTGGGAGCGGCGGTCAACCATCGAAACCGACGACGGGCCGATCGATGTGCTCGCGCTTCCGGACTTGGTGACGGCCAAGAAGACGCAGCGCGACAAAGACTGGCCGATGATTGCTCGACTGGTGGAGGCGGACTATGCCGCCTATGGTCCTCGGGCGGACGCCGTTCGGCTGGCGTTCTGGCTGCAGGAACTGCGGACGCCGTCGCTGCTGATCGAGGTCGCGCGGTCTGACGTTCATGCTGCTCAGGCCGAGTCTGTTGCCCGGCCGCTGCTCGCGCACGCCCTGGCTGGCGATGCCATCGCGCTTGCTGCCGCCCTCCGTGGCGAGGAGGATCGCGAGCGGGAGGCCGACCGTATCTACTGGGCTCCGCTTCGGCTGGAACTCGAAGAGTTGCGCCGCGCCCGGCGCGGCTGATGATGGCGGGCGCCGGGGCTTTCACCCGTCGCACGTGATCCGCGCGTCGGAGGGCCGCCGCAGCCGGCCGGCGACATGCTCGGCGCCGGCGGGACGTGTGAGTTCTCTGCTCAAACGCTTCGGAGCGACCGCCGCGGGGCACACGTCGCACCGGCTTCTGCGCGTGCCTCCGATCCGGCTGCTCCCCCTTCCGGAATCACACTCGAGCGATGATGCAGCGAGCCCCATGCGAACCGGGGAGACACACAGGTTGACAACCTGTGCTACGAGGGGCTGCGAGGGGCTGCCCGTGCCCGGGAGCCGGCGTTGCTGACGAGCGCAGCCATGGATGGCGGAGCGAAGTCAGCATCGAGCGAGCGAAGGGCAGGATGCTGGGAGCCGGGCCGCGCCCGGCGACCGTAAGCCGGAGCCGACGCCGGGACGGCGGCGACGGCGCGACAGTCGCATGCCCGTAGTGAGCGTCCGGCGACGGGCATGGGTAGCTCCGAGCCTCGGGAACGTCTCATGATCACGTGTGACCCGTATGACGGCGCGGATCAGGGCGCGGCGGCGTCGCGGATGCTGCGGACGATCGCGGGGTCGGTGGCGATGCCCA
>JBAXOU010000203.1:0-5848 GCA_037133115.1 Planctomycetota bacterium
TGGCAGCAGGTAACGCATCTCTCCACGTAGCCGCAGGTTGGTAACCTGCGGTGCACCGGCGTCGGGCTTTTTGAGCACCCCGCGGCGGCCCGTTCTATGATGCCCCTCGGAGGAGCCTTCCCATGCGATTCGTGACCACCGCCGCCATCATGTTCGCCCTTGTCTCACCAGCCGCCTTCGCGGAGGACGCCGTGCGCAAGCCGATGATGATCTCCGAGGCCAGACTCCCCGAGGGATTTCCGGGCCCCGGCCCCGTCGGCGAGGTGATCACCAAGACCTATCCCGCCCACCGTCTGGCCCGCGTCCGCTCCGGCGGCCCTGGCAACGACGGCTCGTTTATGAAGCTCTTTCGCCACATCAAGCGGAATGAGATCGCGATGACGGCACCCGTGGAGATGGAAATGGCCGTGGCCGACGGGGGGCGGGCAGCCCCGCGGACCGAGTCGATGGCCTTTCTCTACGGGTCCGCCGCGACCGGCACACCCGGCCCCGATCCGGACGACCCGAACGTGGTCGTGGAGGACGTGCCCGAGACCACCGTCATCTCGCTCGGCGTCCGCGGTTCCTACCGCGAGGAGCGGCTCGCCGAATTCACGGCAAAACTCGAGGCCTGGCTCGGCACGCACCCCGAGTGGGTCGCCGCCGGCCCGCCGCGGACGCTGGCCTACAACAGCCCCTTCGTGCCGGGAGTCCTCCAATATGCCGAGGTCCAGATCCCGATCGCCCCGGCCGCCCCGGTGAAGCAGCCGTAAAACTTCCCCCCGCTTCCGCGGAGTGTCAAAACCGCGTTTCGCTGTATTTACCCTCCCAGTCGTGCCGATTTCCCCAGCGTGAACCATCCTTCTCCAAGCCCCGTAGTATTGGCTGCGGCCGGGGGGAATCCGGCCGGTTCGGCAACGCCCCTCTGGGGCAAGGAATGGCAACCATGGCACGCAAAGATTCGCTTCTCAATCTGCGGGCAATCCTCGTCAAGCGGCGGGATGCGTTGCGGAGTGCGCTGGCCGGTGACCTCACGCTGCTCAAGGAACTCCGCAGCGAATCGCCGGGCGACGTGATCGACGCGGCCTACGATTCCGCTCAGGACGAGATCAGTTCGCAGCTTGCCGAGGTCGAGAGCCGCGAGCTCGCCAATATCGAGAACGCGCTCGAACGGATAAAGATCGGCAAGTACGGCCAGTGCGAGGTGTGCGGCGGCCGGATCCCGATGGCACGCCTCCACGCGCTGCCATACGCGACGATGTGCATCGACTGCCAGCGGGAGCTCGAGCGGTCGGGTGAGTCGGCGTCCTTCCACCGCGGCTTCGGTGAGGAGGAGGCCGGCGAGGAGACGATGAGCGGCGAACTGGAAAACTGAAACCAAACCGGGATATGCTGCGGAAGCCCACGGGCCTCCTGCCTCATGCGGTGGTTTCATGATCCTACGCTGTTCACTCGTTCTCCTGCCTGCCGCCGCGCTGCTCCTGCCCCCCGTCGCGGTGGGCGACGAGCCCCCGCTGACACCGGTCGGGCCGGCCGTCGTCCGCGGCGACGGCCGGGTCGACCCGATGCGTTCGCCTCGGATGCCGGCCGCCGAGCGGGAGCGGCTCTACGAGCAGGCCGCCCGCGACGCCGAGGTGCTCGAGACGCAGGGACGGCAGCTGCGACGGCTGACCGAACTGCTGCGGCCGGCCGTCGTGCACATCGACGCCACCAAGCCCCTCGCGCGGCCTCGTAGCGGCAAGACGACCGAAAACGAGGCCGGCTCCGGCGTGATCGCCCAGATGGCCGGGTTGACGGTGGTCATCACCAACCGGCACGTCGTGAATCGATCCACGCTCGAAGACATCACGATCCGGCTCGATGACGGCCGCGAACTGACCCCCACGCGGCTCTGGTCGGATCCGGGCACCGATATCGCCGTGCTCGACATCGAGGCAGACGATCTTCAGCCGGCGCGGCTGGCGGAGGGTGACACCATTCGGATCGGTGACACCGTGCTCGCGATCGGCAGTCCTTTCGGCCTCTCGCATTCCGTCACGCTCGGCATCGTGTCGGCCAAGGGCCGCCGCGACCTCGAACTCGGCGAGGGCAACGTGAAGTTTCAGGACTTCATCCAGACCGACGCGGCGATCAACCCCGGCAACAGCGGCGGGCCGCTGGTCAACCTTCGCGGCGAAGTGGTGGGGCTCAACACCTGCATCGCCAGCAACTCTGGTGGCAGCGAGGGGATCGGGTTCGCCATTCCCATCCCCATGGTGATGTTCGTGGCCCATCAACTCATCGAGCACGGCACCGTTCCGCGGGCCTATCTCGGCGTGGCGCTCGACAAGAAATTCGATCAGCTTGAGGCCGACCGCCTCGGCATGGTGCGGCCGGTTGGCACCCGCGTGGAAACGATCACCCGGGGCGCGCCGGCCGACGTGGCGGGCATCCGCCCCGACGACGTGATCCTGGAATACGAGGGGCGTCCGGTCGAGGATGACGACCACCTCATGAGCATGGTGGGCATGACGCCGCTCGACAGCGTTGTGGAACTGACCGTCTTCCGCAACCGCGAACGGCTGCCGATCCGGATGAAGGTGGCGAGCCGGAAAGACTTCGAGTGACGGCCGCGCGCGTCGCCGTAGCCGCAGGTTGGTAACCTGCGGTGAAGCAGCGCTCCGTGTGCGGCATGTGCAGGTTGACAACCTGCACCTACGTGGCGGCAGGCAGGGCATCTCCCCGCGTAGCCGCAGGTTGGTAACCTGCGGTGAAGCAGCGCTCCGTGTGCGGCATGTGCAGGTTGACAACCTGCACCTACGTGGCGGCAGCGGCGGCGGCGAAGCTGCGGAGAATGCAGTCGGTGATGGCCGCCGCGTCGCAGCCGATGAGCAGGTCGCAGTTCGGCCGCGACGGACTGGTCTGACGACGATCGACCACGAGCATGCCGGCGGTGAGATCGCCCGCGGTCTCGACGTCGGCGGCGACGGTCGTCCGCTCGAAGAGCTCGGGGTTGGTGAGGGCCACGAGGCTGACGACGTCGTGCAGCCAGATGCCCTCGTTACCGAGGAGTTGGCGATGGGCGCGAAAGGCGTGCGGAAGCATCCGCCGCAGCAGGTGGCCCGCCCGGAAGACCTCGCGGGGCAGCTGGTCGAGGAACTCGAAACCGAGCAGTACCTGCGACGTCGTCTCCAGCGGCACGAGCGTCTTCTTGACCGGCTCGCGGATCACGAGCCGCGCCGCCTGCGGGTCGGCGAGAAAGTTGAAATCAGACACGGCCGACGCATTACCCGAGGCGTGCGCCGTACCCCCGGAGATCACGAGGCCGGCCACGAGTTCGACGATCGACGGATCCCGCTTGAACACCCGCGCCACGTTGCTGAGCGGACCGAGAGCGAGAATCGTGATCTCGCGGGGATGGGCCTTGATGCACTCCCAGATCACCTTCTCCGACTGATGCCCACCGTGGAGTTGCACCCTGGGGAGTTCGGCCCCACCGAGCCCGTCAGACCCGTGCAAGCCGTGGGGCGTCTCGAAGGTCGCCGTGTCACTGGGGGCGACGCCGAGGCGGGGCAGTCGCGGCGGATCGAGAAATGACACCACCGACTGGACGTTGGACGTCGCCTGCTCAGGCCCCACGCTCCCGCCCACCGCCGTGACCGCCACCACCTCCAGCCGGGGGTCGAACAGGGCCATCGCAAGCGCCGCGGCGTCGTCGATCCCGGGATCGCAGTCGATGATGACCTTACGGGGCGTGGTCGGCGGCACTGCAGCGGTGCTCCTCGGGGGGTCGGGAAGGTGGTGCGTCGGGTAGGCTGTGGCGTGTTCGTGGGCCGCCCTGGGGCGGTCTAGCAACAATCGTACCCAAACTGCGTTCCACGAGGCCGGCCGGCCTCGGTTTCCCATGAGCGATCCAGCAGCCACATCGTCCGGCTCGCACCGCATCGACGTCGCTGGTTGGACCGAGGAACTCCGCCGGAGCAGCCGCCGGCCGCCGGGCGACGTTCGCGAACTGGTCGATGCGGTGCTTGCGGGTACGGTCGATCTCGACGCCTTTGGCGACTGGCTGCTGGCACTGGCCGACCTCGGCGAATCGGCCGGTGAGATCGCCGGCGTCGCCTCGGCCCTCCGGGCGCGAATGCTTTCCGTGCCGCGGCGCGGCGGCCTGGTGGCCGACACCTGCGGCACTGGCGGGGACGGGTCGGGCTCGTTCAACATCTCGACCGCGGCCGGCATCGTGGTCGCTGCCGCCGGCCAACCCGTCGCCAAACACGGCAACCGCGCCGTCTCCAGCCGCACCGGTTCCGCCGACGTGCTCGAGCGGCTCGGTGTGAGGGTCGATGCGCCGCCCGAGGTGAGCGGCCGCTGCCTCGCCGAGATCGGGCTCTGTTTCTGCATGGCGCCTGTGCATCATCCAGCGATGGCCCGTGTTGGCCCGCTCCGCCGCTCGTTGGGACGGCCGACCGTCTTCAACCTCGTAGGCCCCCTCTGCAATCCCGCTGGTGCATCCGTGCAGGTGATCGGCGTGGGTCGGCCCACGGCCCGCGAGCCGATGGCGGACGCGGCCCGGCTCCTCGGCGCCGCCCGGGCGATCGTCGTCTCCGGCCATGTGGGCGACGATGACGCAGCAGGAAAGGCGTTCGACGAAGTGAGCCTCTTTGGGCCCACCGACGTGATCGACGTGACGCCGGCCGCCACAACCCACACGCGATGGACGCCGGAAGACTTCGGCATGGCCACGGCGACGGCGCGGGCGCTGGCCGATCTGGAGGTGTCGGGCCCGGAGCAGAGCGCGGCGGCGATCCGCGACGTCCTCGGCGGCTGCCAGGGGCCACGCCGCGATGTGGTGGTGCTCAACGCGGCGGCCGTCCTCTGGGCTGCCGGCCGGGCTCCCGACAAGCCCGCAGCCCGCGGCCTCGCCGAGCACGCCATCGACAGCGGTGCGGCAGAGATCCTGCTCGAGCGGTTCGCCGCGCTGTCTCATGAAACAGCCGAATGACGACGTCACGGGCGGCCGTCCCGCCCTTCCGCCCAGTTGCCCAGGAGCCTTTCGATGTGTCATCCACTGATTCCGGCCCTGCTGCTCGCCTCCTTCTGGGCCGCGACGCTCGTCGCCGCGGAGCCGACGAAGACACTCGTCGTACCCGGCGAGGTGTTTGCGGTCGAAGGGAAGACTGCCTTCGTGTTCACGCCGGCCGCTGATGCCGTGCCGAACGGGCCGAAGCCCTGGATCCTCTACGGCCCCACGCTGCCCGCGTATCCCGACGACGCGGAGAAGTGGATGCACGAGCGGTTCACGGCGGCAGGCGTGGCAGTCGCGGGCATCGACACCGGCGAGTCGTATGGCAGCCCCGCGGGCGTGAAGGCGATGGAGTCGCTCCACGCCGAGATGGTCCGCCGCGGCTACGCCACAAAGCCGGCGCTCCTGGGCCGCAGCCGCGGCGGCCTCTGGGCCAGTTCGTGGACAATCGCCCATCCAGAACTCACCGCGGGCGTCGGCGGCATCTATCCCGTGTATGACTGGCGAACGTATCCCGGGATCGACAAGGCGGCGCCGGCCTACGGACTCTCGCCGGAGGATCTCGCGGCCCAGGCTGGCGCACTCTGTCCGATCGAGCGGATCGACGTGGCCGCGAAGGCCGGCGTGCCGTTCTGCATTATCCACGGCGACGACGACAAGGTCGTGCCGCTCGAACCCAACTCAGCAAGGCTCAAGGCCCGCTACGACGCGGCCGGCCGGGGCGACCTCGTCACGCTCGTCGTCGCCGAGGGCCAGGGGCACTCGATGTGGGAAGGTTTTTTTCGATGCCAGGAACTCGTCAACTTTCTGATCGACCGCGCCAAAGCCGGCGCGGAGTGATTGCCGCTCTCGTGAAGGCACACAGGTTGA
>JBAXOU010000204.1:0-5834 GCA_037133115.1 Planctomycetota bacterium
GCAATAGACGCCGCACCGAGAGAGGGACGCCCGCGGCCTTACGGCCGGTCGGCTTGAAGCAGTGTCTTGCGTGGAGGGACGCCCGCGGCCTTACGGCCGGTCGGCTTTCTTTCGCCTCGTTATCTCCCTCCCGCCGGTAGGATGTCGGCATGGCGGACGACTGGTATTACGCGCGGAAGGGCGAACGCTTTGGGCCGGTGCCGTGGGCGAAGGTGCGGGCACTCGCCGAGCAGGGCTGGCTCATGCCCGGCGATCTCGTCTGGACGCCCGACATGTCCGACTGGCAGCCGGCGGCGAGCGTGAAGGGGCTGTTCAAGAACTCACTCGTCGAGTCGTTGGGGGCGGCGGTCGATGGCGTGATCCCTGGGATTCGGCCCGTCCCGGCTGATCCCGATTCGACCGCTGCGGGCAGTCGAGGTCGCGGACCGGAGTCGCCCTTCGGACCCGACTTCTTCGAGCACCTCGCGCCACGGCATCTGGTGGCCGCGTGTGGGGCCTTCGTGGCGGCGCTCGGGATCGCGTTCACGGCGATCTCGCCCTCGTCGCTCGGGCTGGCGTTCACACTCGGCGGCCTCGCGCTGGCGGCGGCAGGCATGTATGCGGAAGTCGGCACGCTGCTCGCCCAGGCGGTGGCCAACATCGCGACGGCGCGGAAGGAAGCGGCGGAGCGGCGTCTCGAGATGCGGCGGCTGGCCGTGGAGCAGAAGAAGCTCGAAGTGGAGGCGGCACGGCTGGCGGCGGAGAAGGACGCCCGCGAGCGGCCGGTGCCCGTGGTGCCGCCATCCGTGCCGCCTGCGGAGCCCGTGGCCTCGCGGCCGATGCCGCATGCTACGGCCAGCGATCCGCGGCTCGTGCCGGCTGATCATTACGGCCCCGGCGAGCACGTGACCGTGATCAACCATCCGCCGGTGCAGCGGTGGAGCCCGGCGCTGGCGGCGGTGCTGAGCTTTCTGGTGCCCGGGCTCGGGCAGCTCTACAAGGGGCAGTTCATCAACGCGATCGTGTGGTTCTTCCTGGTGGGCGTCGGCTATCTCGCGCTCATCCTGCCCGGCATGCTGCTGCACTTCTTCTGCATCGTGGGCGCGGCGAGTGGCAACCCGTGGACGCCGGGCCGCACGGAGGTGGTGCGGAGGTAAGGCTCGTGGGGCCACGGTGGTCCCCGGCATGGTTGACGCTTGAAATAAACGCCTGTACACTCATCCGGGATCGGATGATTCAGGCGTTTCTGACGGAGGGCTCAACCATGAATGCTGAAGCCGTTCGTGCGATGCTGCGGCGGCAGCCGTTCGCCCCGTTTGCGATCGTGATGTCGAGCGGCGAGCGTCACATCGTGAAGCATCCTGAGTGTCTTGCCATGACGCCCAACCGATTGGTCGTGGTCGATCCCGATACCGAGGCCTTTGCCGTGCTTGCTATGCTGCACGTCGCGGAGCTTCAGGGGCTCGAGCGGCAGTCGGCCTGATCCAGGAAAACGCATGAACGTCGAACGAGTGAAGTATGTGATCTGGGCCGCCGACATGGATCGGGCCGTGCGGTTTTGGTGCGACGCGTTCAATGGCCGGCTGCTCAAGCAGAACTCCGTCATCGCCGAGGTGGAGATCGCCGGGGCGGTGATCGGCATTCATTCCGGTGGCGAGGGACAGCGCACCTGGACGGGCATCAGCCTCCAGGTGGCCGACGTGATCGCCGGCGGGCACGCGGTGAAGGCAGCCGGCGGCACGCTCACCAAGGAGCCGGAGCCCGAAAACGGCGAGCCGCCCCATCTCGCGATGTGCATCGACACCGACGGCAACGAGTTCATGCTCACCCGCAAACGCGGGTGAACGGCGGCTACTCGCCGATCACCTTCACGAGCACCCGCTTCGGGCGGCGGCCGTCGAACTCACCGTAGAAGATCTGCTCCCACGGGCCGAAGTCGAGCTTCCCGTCGGTGATCGCCACCACCACCTCGCGGCCCATCACCTGCCGCTTGAGATGGGCGTCGGCGTTGTCTTCGCCGGTGCGGTTGTGCCGGTAGACCTTCGGGTCGGGGTCGAAGGGGGCGAGTTTTTCGAGCCAGGCCGCGTAGTCGTCGTGCAGCCCTAGCTCGTTGTCGTTGATGAACACGCTGGCGGTGATGTGCATCGCGTTGACGAGGCACAGCCCCTCGCGAACGCGCGACCGCTCCACGAGTTCTTCGACCTGATGCGTGATGTTCACAAAGCCCATCCGGGCCGGAATGGTGAACGTGAGGTGCTCGGTGAGCGATTTCATCGCCTGTCATCTCCAGAGGTCCGCTTCCAGACGGTGTCGCCGTCCTTGATCGTTTCCTCGACGCGGATCGACTGGATCGTGGCGGGCGGCACGGTGAGCGGGTTGGCGGAGAGGATCGCAAAGTCGGCCACCTTGCCCACCTCGATCGAGCCCTTCTTCGCCTCCTCTCCGTAGATCCGGGCGCCGTCGATCGTGATCGCTTCCAGGGCCTGCAGCGGCGTGATCCGCTCGTCGGCTCCGATCGTCTTGCCCGATCGCGAGACGCGGTTGACCGCCGTGTGGATCGTGAAGAGCTGGTCGAGCGGCGCGACATTGAAGTCGGTGTGGTTCGCGGGTCGCAGCCCGAGCGCCCGAGCCGACTTCATCGGGCTGATGAAATCGGCCTGCTGCCGGCCTCGGTTGGCCACGTGCGTGTCGCCGAAATAGAAGCAGTGGATCGTGAAGAACGAAGGCGTGATGCTCCAGGCCTTGTATTTCTCCAGCTGGTCGTGGCGGATGAACTGCGAGTGGACGCCGACCGTCCCGCGGGGCTTGGCAGGGTCATCTCCGGAGGCGAAGCGGTGCGCCTCCAGCAGCGCGTCGATGGCCGCATCGCCGTTGCAGTGCACGAAGAGCGTGGCCCCGCCGTCGTAGACCTTCTTCACCCACTCGTTGAGCACGGGCTGCGGAAACGAGAGTTCCCCGCGCCAGCCCTTTTGCCCCGCCGGACCGTCCGTGAGGTAGGGAGTGGTAAAGGCGGCCGTGCGGCCCTGCGGCGAGCCGTCCGTCACCACCTTCACGCCGCCGATCCGCAGGCGATTCTTGTATTCGTTCTCGTTTCTCGGCGGCTGGCCGGCGAAGATCGCGTCGATCTCCGCGATGAAGGGGAGCATCACCACGTCGAGTTTCAGGTCGCCGCGGTTGGCCAGGATCCGGAGCAGGTCCGCCTGATGCTTCATCGTGGCCCCCTCCTGGGCCGTCGTGATGCCCTCCTGCAAGTAGAGCTGCTGGCCGGCCTTCAGGATCTCGAGGGTTTCGTCGTCGCCGGGGCCGGGCACCTTCGCGAAGATCGGTAGGAATGCGGTTTCGAAAAGCAGGCCGTTGGGTTCGTTCGATCCCGGCTCGCGGCCGATCACGCCGCCCGGCGGCGTGGGGGTGGCGGCCGTGACGTCATACGCGGCCAGAGCCTTCGAGTTGAGCATCGCCCCGTGGCCCGACACGTGCACGAGGATCACAGGATTGTCGGGGAAGGCGGCGTCGAGTTCCTGCTTCGACGGTGGCCGCTTCTCCGCCAGGAGTTCCGGGTCGTAGCCGAAGCCCATCACGAACTTCCCGGGGCCGAGCTTCCGCCTCGCCTGCACGGCCTTGAGCGCGGCGATTACGTCGGCCACCGTCTTGCACGGCCCGGCCGGCGGTGAGGCGCAGAGGGCCTGCGTCTGCACGTCAACGAGCGAGCAGAAGTGGCTGTGGCCGTCGACGAAGCCCGGCACGAGCGTTTTGCCGGCCAAGTCCGTGACCACCGTTGCATCGCCACGGTGCTGCATCACGTCGGCCTCGCTGCCGACGGCCACGATCGTTCCGCCCGCGATCGCCACCGCCTCGGCAGCCGGCCGGTCGTGGTTCACCGTGACGATCGGTCCGCCGCGGATGATCCGGTCGGCCGGTGCGGCTCCGGCGAGGCTGACGGCTGTGAGGATCGTGGCGAGGGCCGCGAGTGTGGCGGCAGCCTGAGGGGCGTGCATGGTTGGCTCCTGGGAAGAGGGCGGTGCTCGGTTCGCCCGCCGAAAAGTGTAGCGAAGATGACGTCTGGAGGGCCGCATCGAGGAGGGCGGCGACATGGACGGCTGCTCCGGTGGCGGTAGGCGGCAGCGGTGCTGATCGACACGACGTCCGGCCCGCGTCGATGCCAGGAGAGGGGAACGGAATCCCTGGAGGCGAAGCAGGATGCGCACGCTGATCGTTTGGATGGGGGCGGTTGTGGTCGCCACCGGCGTCGCCACCGCGTCGGTGCCCGACACAATCGACCTCTCGTCGCTCGACGAGGTGGTCGCGTCGCAGGCTCCGCGCGACTCGGTGTGGGACGAACTGTCACTCGAACCGGTCTCCTCCACGCGGGTTGGAGAGCAACGGTTCTACGTGACCGGCATGCTCGGGGAGTCGTTCGCCACGCTGGCCGAACCGCTCTACCAAGAGGTCTCGAGAGGGTCAGCGATCAACCGGTCCGTGCTCACGGCCGGTGGCGCCGCGGGTATCGCGTTCGAGCGCGACAATGGCCGGCTGCGGATCGAGGTGGAGGGACGCGGCCGGGATGACGTGACCGCCGGTCTCGATCAATCGCTCCCGGATGAATACACCGCGAACTTCAACTGGGCCGCTGCCGACGGCTGGTCGGCCCTGTTCAACGTCTGGCGCGACTTCTCGGTGGGCGAGCAGGTCGATCTCTACTTGGGCGGCGGCGTGGGTGGTGGCGGCTACCGCTACAGCATGGCCGGCTCGGTGGCTTTTCCCAGTGAGGCGACCGTTCTTTCCTATGCGGGCAACGCGCAGGTGGCGTCGTTCGCCTGGCAGGCCGGCGGCGGCGTGATCTGGAACCTCAGCGACCGCGTGGCCTTTGACGTGGGCTACCGGTTCTTCTCGATCGACCAGTCTCCCACCACGCTCACGGGCTTTATCGACGGTGTCCCGCTCGGATCGATCGTGCTCCCGCAGCAGTTCACCGCGAGCGAGCTGCTCTTCGGCCTGAGGATCTACGAGCCTTTCCGCCGCTGGCGGTGAGGTCTGCGGGATCGCGGGGTGCCCACGCGACGCCGGGCAGGGCGGCGGCGTGTGAGCCAGCCGCCCTGCGAGGCGAACGTCTGACTGCGCTCAGCGAAAGCCGCCGGCGGTGGTCTTCATGCCCTTTCCGTAAGACTGCATGCCCTTGAGCATGCCGACCATGGCCGTGGCCCGCGGCGAGATCAGCGTCAGCATCGCCATCCGGGTGGCGGTCGGCGTGAGCGGCATCCGCGTCATGGCGACGAGCGGGCTGAGCCGCGGCGCGATCACGCCGAGACCCGCGAGCCGGCCAGCCGGAGTCCGCATGCCGCCACGCTGGAAGACCGTCACGGTGTTGCTGAGCCGCGGGGCGATCAGGCCAAGAGGGCTGGCGGTCGGCAGGCCGGGGGCCGTCGGGAAGAACGACTTGTTGAGCCGGGCGAGCATCCCGCCGGCGGCCTGGCATGCGCCAGCCGAGGCGGTGAGCACGGCGATCGAAAGAAGGGTGGGCAGAACGAAGCGACGCATCGAAAGAACTCCCTGTGAGTGACGGAAGATTTCCCAGCTGGTTTTTTCCGTGCTGGGATTGGGCATTCATGCCCGATATGCCGACCGTAGTTCGTGAGTCGACGGCCTCAAGGCGTCGGTCCCGGCCGAGTGAGGGGGGCCGGAGGCGGTCGCCGGTCCGGATATGCCGGTCGTGACGGTGAGTGCGTCTTTCGTCCCGTAGCACAGGTTTTCAACCTGTGTGCCTCTCGTAGCACAGGTTTTCAACCTGTGTGCCTCTCGTAGCACAGGTTGGCAACCTGTGTGCCTCTCGTAGCACAGGTTGGCAACCTGTGTGCCTT
>JBAXOU010000205.1:0-5811 GCA_037133115.1 Planctomycetota bacterium
GCACAGGTTGAAAACCTGTGCTACGGGGGAAGCCTAGCGGGCACAGGTTGGCAACCTGTGCTACGGGGGCGCGTTAGAGCATGCGGGCCCGTCGGAGGAGGCCGAAGAGCAGCAGGAGAATCACCGCTGAGAGAGCCCAGAAAAACAGGTAGCCGTTTTGCCAGCGGATCTCGGGCATCACATCGAAGTTCATGCCGTAGACGCCGCACAGGAACGTCAGCGGCAGGAAGAGCGTGCTCATGACCGTGAGGCGGTTCATGTTTTGATTCGTGTTATGCGCCGACACCGCCAGCGAAAACTCCAACGAACTCGAAAGCACGTCGAGATTCGAGGCGATGTCGGCGAGCAGCCGCTCGAGCATGCCGACCATGTGGCCCATGAAGGTGAGCGTGGCGTCACTGATCAGCGGCGTCTTGCGCGACAGCATCTCCTCGAGCACCCTGCGGGCCGGCACCACGAGCTTGCGGAGCGCCAAGAGCCGGCCGTTCACCTGCGCCAGGTCGTCGAGCGTGGCGGCGTCCACCGCCTGCCGCACCCGCGCCCGCACCACCTCGGCCTCCTCGTCGAGCCGCCTCTGGAGTTCGAAAAACTGCTCGATCTGCTTACTCCAGATCTCGTAGACGAGGAAGCTCGGCGTTGCCGCGTGAGTCTCGAAATCACGGACGTAGACGCTCCGCACGCCCTGAATGACCGCGTTTGGGCCGCGATGCACGGTCAAGAGGAACGACGTGCCGAGCAGCACGTCGAGCCGCTCGTCGACGATCTCGTCGGGCTGGATCGCTCCGCCGGCAAGCACGATGTGGAGGAGATCGCCCGCCCGGTTCAGGCTGGACACGCTGTGGCCGTTGTCGGCGGCACACCGGGCCGCCACCCCGCAGGGATCGAGGCCGTCGACGCCTTTCCATGGGAGCACGTCGCCAAGCGCGGGTGGAACGCCTGTCGTGCAGTCGATGTCGATCCAGACGAAATGCCCTGCCTCGATCTGCTGCGGGATGTCAGTGATCGGGATTTCGCCCCGGGTCCGATGCCGGAAGTCGAAGAACTCGACGCGAGTCGACGGGCTGCCGTCCGATGGCCGGCCCTCGGTGCTGCCCGCGGCGACTGGAGGCACTTCGAGTGACATCGGAACCACTATCCACCAGATGCGAATGACCAGGCTATGCTACTCGGCGGTGTTCCTGCCGCAACGCGCTCTGGAACTGATCATTCGCGCATAGCCCGGTTGCTCAAGAGGAGTCACGCCCATGTCTCGCTTCGTTGCTCGGATCGGATTCACGGTGATCGCCTCGGCCGGCGGCTGGTGGCTGGCGGCCGCGCCGGCTGCGGCCCAGGCGTTCTCCGCCCAGACCATCAACTCGCAGTCAAACCTCTTCGGCGCGGGCCGCTCTGGTGTCGCGCCTGATCCCGGGGGCAACGGCGGCGGCATCCTGCCGCCGGTGTTTTCGCTGACGCCCGGTTCGGGCCGGGTGCTGACGTTCACGAGCGTGACCGGGTCGGTCTCCTACAACAACGACGTGGGCGATCCGAACCGTGGCCAGTTCAACGGGCCCGACGGCGGGTTCGTCAACTATCCGCCGGCCAACACCGACGGCTTCAACACCAACATCAACTCCTATGACGGCATTTCGGGCCTGCAGCTCATCGAGACGGTGAGCGCCAACCGGCGGGTGATGTTTCTGGCGGGCGTGTTCCTCAACGACAGCGTCCCGGCGGGCACGGCTCCGGCCCGGCTCGACTTCAGTTCAACGGCCCTGGGCACCGGCTTTTCGAGCCTGTCGCCGCTCCTCAATCAGACGTTCTTCATCGGCGACGGCCTGACAGCCACCGGCAGCGGCCTGCAGCAGCAGTTCTCTGTTCCCGATACCGCGACGCGGCTATTTCTGGGCTTCATCGACGGGGCCGACTTCCAGGGCGATCCCACGTTCTACAGCAACAACGACGGCAGCTTCGTGGCCACGTTCTCGGCGGTTCCAGAGCCGGCCATGCTGGCGATTGGCGTCGCAAGCCTGCCGCTGACGTTGCTCGCCGTCCGCCGGTTGCGACGACCCCGCCGGGCATGATGGCTGGGGTGATACGGGGCACACGTGATCCAGAGATGTTCACGAGGCCCGGGCATCTCGTAGCACAGGTTGGCAACCTGTGTGTCTTTACGGCGCCTATGGAGGCACAGGTTGACAACCTGTGCTACGGGAGCAGGAAAACGGTGCCAGAGGAAAAAGGTGCCAGCCACCAAATCTGGGTATGCTACCGATCTGAAGCGGCATCAGGATGAGCTTCTGCGGGCGCGGATCGATCGAGCCCGGCAGCTGACCGAGGATCAGCGGCTGTCTAAAGCATTCGATCTCACCAACAGTGCACTCGTTCGCATGCACGAGGGGGCCATGGCCGAGTTGGATGCAGCCGATCCAGCGATTGGGTGGCGCGAGGTTCGCCGGCGGTTGGAGCGGCTCCGCCGGGCGCGGGTACGAAATGTGGTGCCACCGGTCGGCCCGCCGGCCAACAGCCGGTCGATTCCCAATGACCGTGGAACAGCTTGCCGCAGCTGTTGCCGCTGGGAGATCCCGGGCGAGAAGGCGATCGTGCCCCGCGGTTCGTCGAAGCTGGCTTGGCTAAACTCATAAAACGTCCCGATCTCACTTCAAAGGGTCTGAACCACATGAATCCCGACAGTATGAATCCCGGTAGTCTGTTGATTCTGGCTGGTATCTGTGTCGTGGGCCTTGGCCTGTGGTGGAAGTTCGCTCCGGAAGGTCTGCCGCGATTTCCACTCGGCAATCTGCCGGGCGACATCCGGATCGAGCGGGAAGGATTCCGCATGTATGTGCCGATCACGACGTGCATCGTGCTCAGCGGTCTGTTCTGGCTGGTGCAGTTCCTGATGAACCGCAGCGTCCCGTAGCGCAAGGTGTCCAACCCGCGCGGAACCATGGCCAGCGAAGGCGGTCGTTTGGACAAGCCCCACGTCGTGAGGCGTGCTCGGCGGTCGGAGCCCGTGATAAACTCACGGCCTATGGCCACCTCCGAGATCAGAGATCGACAGCCGCGAAGCCCGTTCGAAGAGCGCTATCTTGCTGAGGCACGGCGCATTTGCCTGGAACTGGTGCCGGAGCCTTACGACGTGTTTCTGTTTGGTTCCCGGGCGCGCGGGCATTGCGAGCATTCGAGTGACCTCGACATCGGCATCGCCGGGCCAGGTCCGCTGCCGGGCGGAGTGTCGCGATTGACCGACAGGCTGCTCGATTCCGACGTGCCCTGGCGGCCGCAGGTGGTCGATTTTGCACTGGTGACGGATGAGGACTTTCGCCGCCGTGCCTACGAGGAGCGAGAACCATGGCGTCCGGCGAACTAGGCCGCGAGAACCTCCGCCGGGCTCTGGAAGGTCTGTCGGTGGCACTCGCCATCGACACCACCGGCTATCCCGAGTTCGTACGCGACGTGATCGACAACGGCCGGATTCAAAAGTTCGAGTACTGCGTGGAACTCTTCTGGAAGCATCTCCGGTCGAGCCTGCTCGCTGAGGGGCTCGATGTGTCGAACAGCCCCAAAGCAGTTATCAAGGCCGGACTCGACCGTGGCGTGGTGCTCGAGAGTGAGTACCAGGCAGCGCTCGACATGATTGCCGACCGCAACACGTGCAGCCATGTCTATCGGCAGGCGATCCTTCCGGTGATCGTCGGACGACTCCCCGAGCATGCTCGCCTGATGCAGGCGATCGCCGCCCGGCTTCCATTCGAGTGCTGAGCGGTCTTCGTGATCGCGGCGAGGTGCCACGTCTTCCGCATGCTCGAAAGGGCCGGCATGGCCTTGTCACGCCCCGGTTCCACCCTGGCACAGAGAATCCAACCCGCTCTCCCCGCTTGTGGCCGCCTATTCGTACTTCGTCTGGCGGGACGACCCGGACCGGCCGCCATTGATGGGGGCGAGCCCCGTCGATGCAAATGGTTGACAGCCTGCGCCTACGCCACTACTATACAGGCGTACATTCTTTGGCGTGAGGTGCTTGGCGATGGTGACGTTCACAACCACGGCAGCTGCAGGAAATGGCCTGGCAGGCGTGCCCGAAACGGCTCTCCTGAGCGGCGGCGACCTGCTCGTGCGGGAGCGGGCAAAGCCGGTGGTCTCGAGCGGATTTCGGCCGCTCGACGCCCTGCTGCCGGCAGGCGGCGTGCGGCCCGGGAGCCTCGTTGAATGGCTGGCCGAGGGAGATGCGGGGCCCGGTGGCGGCGGAGCGGCGACCCTGGCGTTTGCAGTGGCCTGCCGGCTGGCGGCGGCGAGCAGTGATGAGGCGAACGAGCAGGCCCGCCCGCGGACGATCGTGGTGGTCGATCGCACCGGCTGGTTTCACCCGCCGGCCGTGATGCCGTGGCTGGGCGACGAGCGGCGGCTCGTGGTGGCCCGGCCCTCGCGGGATGACGACGAGATCTGGACGATTGACCAGGCGCTTCGCTGCACGGGCGTGGCGGCGGTGCTCGCCTGGCCGCGGGCCCGCGTCGGGCGTTCGACCGCGTCGCGTGGCTCGCGGCTGGGCGTCGCGAGCCAGCAGTGGTCCACCGCCATGCGTCGCTGGCAGCTGGCGGCGGCGGGGAGTGGTGCCGTTGGCTTGTTCGTGCGGCCTCTGGCGGCGCGGGGTGAGGCATCGTGGGCGGAGGCGAGGATCGCCGTGTCGCCGCAGGCAGGTGGCACGCTGACGGAACGGCGACTGCGGCTGACGCTGGCTGGTGGCAGCTGGTCGGCCATCACCGCTGACGGTCAGCACGCGGCCGAAGTGACGCTCGACCTGGCGAGGGGATGCGCCGGGGCGCCGTGGCCTGCAGCGGTGGCAAGCGGAAGGAGCAGTGTCGCATGCCGCGCTTCCTGACGATCTGGCTGCCGCGGTGGCCGGTGCAGCGAAGGCTGCTCGCGAGGCCCGAGCTCCGCAGAGTGCCGGTGTTCGTCTGCCGGCGCGAGCGACGCGGTGCGATGACGGTGGTGTCGTGGGCATGGGCGGAGCCGCCGGCAGACGAGCGGCGCAAGCGGGTGGTGTCGGGCCGCAGTGGTCGCGTCGCCATTCCATCGGGCATGTCGCTCGCCGAAGCGATGGCCGTGCTCGCGGTGGCGCATGGCTCGCGGGCCTGCCACGTCGCCGAGGTGGAGCCCGACGACCCGGTCGCCGATCGCGAGTCGCTCGAACGGCTCACGCGGTGGTGCCGACGCTTTTCGCCAACGGTGGGCCTCGAGGAGGCGGCCGACGGCGCGCCCGAATGCCTGCACCTCGATATCACGGGCACGGCTGGATTCTTCGGCGGCGAGGAGTCGCTCGCCCGCACGGTCGTGTGGACGCTCGCCGCCCGCGGTGTGCATGCGCGGGCTGCCATCGCCGACACGCCCGCTGCGGCCTGGGCCGCAGCCCATCACACCGATGCCGTCGCGCAGTTGCTTCACCAGGCTGCGCCGCTGGTTGTGAGGCGGGCCGTGGAAGGCTCATCGCACGGCGTTCGGCTGGCATCGCGGCGTCACCGCCGCTGGGCCGTGGTGCCGCGTGGCGAGGCATCGACACTGCTCGCCGATCTGCCGGTGTCGGCCCTGCGGATCGACGCGGCCACGGCCAGTGCGATCGCCGAGGTGGGGATCGACACGATTGGCGGCGCACTTGCGATCCCGGCCAGAAGCCTGGCATCTCGGTTCCCTCCCCTGCTCTGCCGGCGGCTGGCGGAGTTTCGCGGCACGGTCGCCGAGCCGGTGGTGCCTCCCGGCGGCGAGGCCTTGCCGCAGGAGTCGCACTCCTTCGATTTCCCAGTGCGGACGGCCGACCTCGACGAGCAGCAGCTCCTC
>JBAXOU010000206.1:0-5806 GCA_037133115.1 Planctomycetota bacterium
GCACGATCATCAGGGCGCCGTTCTCCTTCGGGTCCCAGCCCCAGAACCGGCCCCACGAGTCGTCCGCCCAGAGGCCGCCCAGCACCGTGCCAATGAAGCTGAAGAAGAGCGCGAAGCAGACGACGCCGTAGGTCATGCGGTGGAGGCGGTCCTGGATGTCGCGGTCGGCGACGTGGGCGGGCGAGTGTCCCGAGAGCCGCGCCCAGATCATCTGCACGATCGAGCAGGTGCCGAGCAGGCCCGCGAGGAACGTGGCGCCGTAGCCCAGCGTCACTGTGACCACGTGCGTGGAGAGCCAGAACTGCGTGTCGAGCACGGCCTGGAGCACGTGCATCGTGTCGCCGGAGTCGAGTCCATACGCCACCATCAGCGTGAGCCCGCCGCTCAGGGCGGCGACGAGGTTGCCGATGCCGAGCCGGTGGAGCGACTCGAGCCCGAGGCCGGCGAGCACGCAGGCCCAGCCGATGAACACCGCCGACGAGTAGAGGTTGACCACCGGGGGCCGACCGGTGAGATAGATCCGCGCGGCGAGGGCAAAGGTGTGGAGCACGAGCGTGCCGAGGAGCATCCACCAGATAAACCGGTTGAGCCGGGCCTGCCCGACGAGGAAGCTCGCGAAGCAGAGCACGGTCGCCAGCACGTAGAGCCACTTTGCCGTGTCGGTCGGATTGAAGGCGTTGAGCCAGGCCTCGAGGGCGGCCTTGCCGGCCGACTGTTGCACCGCCGGCAGATCGGCGATCACGGCCTGGTAGGCCTTGACCGCCGAGTTGAACTCAGCCGCGGAGCCATCGAGTTTGGCGAGCAGGTCGGTGAATGGCAGGACCGCGGGATTGAGCTTGAATGCCGGTTGGCCCTCGCGGCCGTCGAGCACACGGCCCACGAGCGCGGTGACCACGGCGGGATAGAGCGCCTGCCAGTTCTCCGCCGGGCCCCCGCCGCCGTCTGTGGGCGGAGCCTCCGCCGGTGGGATCACCGCTGGCGGATGGTTGTCGTTGATCATCCGCGCGCCCTGCACGAGTCGGCGGACCTGCTCGAACAGTTCGCGGCGAGCCTCCTCGCCCTCCCCGCTGGGCCGCGGCATCGCCGGCGTGTCGTAGGCGAAGCGGACGAGATCGTAGGCCATCAGCTTCTGCTCGAGCTCGAGGAACTTCTTCTGCACGAACGTCCGCTGCTCCGCGGGCGTCGACCGCACCGTCTCGAGCTGCTTGCGCAGGGCTTCCCTCCCCTTCTCCAGTTCGGCTGCCGAGTAGCGATGCCCCTGACGGCGGGTGATGTCGAAGAGGTCGAGCACCTCGAAGGCGTCGATTCGGAAGACGGGTGCATCGGCCACCCAGTCGCTGCCGGCCATCAGCGAGAGCAGCCACTGCGTGGCCGTCACGCTGCCCTGCGGCCCCTTCGCCGCGTCGTCAGGCATCCGCACATTCGCACGATTGCCGAGCAGTTGCAGCGTGTTGCGGGCGACGGTGTCGAGCGGCTTCACGCGGCCCTCGTGCATCACCGGGATCGCTCCCGCGGCCCGCCAGTCGAAGCTGCCGGCGGGAGCGGGGCGTTCCATGAGCCGAGGCAGCACAGCCGCCGCCACGAGGGCGAGGCCGAGCGCGGGTCCGATCCAGCCGCCGCCGAGAGGCTTTCGCGTCGCGGCCGCCATCCGCTCGTGGCGGTCGGCGAACCGGATGAACGTGAGGCCGAAGTGGGCGAGCATGCCCCAGAACGCGAGCACGCACGCCACGTAGGGAACCAGCCAGCCGGCGTTCTCCACGACCTGCAGGCCCGTCATCTCGCCGGTGCGACCGCCGCCGAGATCGACCTGCGAATACTGGCTCTGATAGAAGGTCTCGCCCTGATAGCGGACCGGGTTGTTCATCCAGATGCGACCCTTCTGCTCGGCCTTCGTCGCCCCATCGGTGAAGGTGACGTACGACGAGTAGTCGCGGGGCGTCGCGCTGGCGGAGTAGTCGATCCGCCGCACGTCGTCGAGGGTGACGCTGTAGGGCTTCTGTTGGCGGCGAAACCGCAGCGCCAGCCGCCAGGGCTTTCCGTCCGCTTCGACGGTGTCGAACTCGTCGCCGCCGCCCCCCATGAAGATTCGGTCCTGATCGTTGAGAAACTGCGAGATGAGATGGGTGCCGAGGTCGCGGCCGGTGCCCCGCTCCACGAGCTGCACGTAGGCCGAGGCGATGTTCGTTCGCGACGAGGTGCCTCCTTCAGGCGGCCGGCCGTCGGCGAGCCACTGCTTCCCGAGGCCCGCGGTGGCGGGGTTTGGCGCCACGGGCCCCACGCGGATCACGCTCGAGTTGGGAAACCATTCGATGACGCGGATGTCGAATGGCAGGGCATCGACCGCGATCGGGGCGCCACCGGCGCGGGCCGCGAGCAGCCGGCCCGAGATCGCGGTGACGCGGTCGTCGGCCGCGTCGCTCGGATCGATTACCGCGAGTTCGGTCTCGTCGGTGCGGTAGGCCACGCTCGTGGTCTGGCCCTCGATCAGCGAGATCCGCTCCTCGATCTGTCGGTCGCCGAACAGAAACTGCCCGACCATCAGCAGGCCGACCGCCACGTGGATCAGCACGTTGCCGCCGCGGACGCCGAACACCATCACGAGGCCGGCGAGCAACACCACCGCGGCGACGCTCGACTGGATCAGTTGCCACATGATCCGCAGTCCGGGATCGTTCATCCGCCACGACTCGCCGCCGGCGATCGTGAGGGCCACGGCGGTTCCCACGGCCACCGCCGCCGCCCAGAGCGTGCCGGCCACGAGCCGTCGGCGGGCCAGCCACGCAGCGGTTCCGAGCCCGCCCGCGAGCACCGCACCGCCCATCTGCACCATCCGCCACACCGTGTCGTAGTCCACGGGGGGGCGTCCCTGGAGGCCGTCGGTGCGATGGCCGGTGAGGATCACGCCCGCCGTCAGCAGGCCGCCAAGGACCGACACGATCGTGCCCCAGAGCAGCCGTTTGCCGTGGGCGGCCACATGGAACCGCGTGACTTTTGCCGCGATCAGGTTCACGAGGAGCACGAGGCCGATCGTGCCGCCGCCCGGAAAAGGGAACCAGCCGGGCACGTTGGTCTCGCCGAACACGGTGACCGGCACGAAGTCGGCGAACGGCACCCGGGCGAGCCAGCTGTTGAAGTACTCGGCCTTCACCTCGGGAAGGTTTTTTTCATCCTGCGCGAGCGTGCCCACGAGCAGCAGGAACGTGGCGGCGAGGAACATCGCCACCGTGATCTTGAGCGAGCCGGCGGCCCGGAGCAGCTGCCACGCGAAGCCAGAAGACCCAGTTGTGGGTCGGCTTGATTCCGCATCAAAGGCGAGGCTTTCCATGGCCACGGTGCGGCTACTCCTTCCACCGGATCGATGACACGAATCGCGAGAACCGCTCCCGCTCGCGGGCGGCCACGGCAGCGTCGCCCTTGAACTTCACGAACAGCGCGCGGCTCTCGTCGACGGGGATCATTGCCCCGAGGATCGCCTGACCGATTTCCGCATCGGCTTCGGCCTCGGCGTCGCGGAGGAGCACCACCGTGGCCGTCGTGCCATCGACGTCGACCGTCTCCGCGGCGGTGATCGCCGCCCCCGCCTTCTTCGCGAGGTCGGCCGGATCGGCTCCAGCCTCGAGCTGCCCCTGCCAACGCTCCACGTTGCCGGCGAGGGTGCCGGACGCGGGGATGATTGTCACCTCCCGCTTGTCGGCCGGGGCGCCAATGAAGAGCGTCGCCAGTCGCATGCCGGAGGCACCGCCATCGTTCCAGCCCTCGGGCACCTCGTAGCGGATGGCCGAGGCGCGATCACCAGATCTGGTCGGCCCAGGTGGAGACTCCGTGCGACCGGGACCACCTGGCGGGGCTGGTGGCGGGGCTGGGTTCGCCGGCGACGGAGCCGCGACGATGGCCGCGGGTTCGGCGTCCTTCGGGATGGTGTAGGTGCGAATGTCACCCGGCCGGATCGCCGTGGCCGGTTCGCAGCCGCACACCGCTGCGATCACCCCCAGCACGCCGCCGGATGTGGCACGCAGCGCCACGGCACGCACACGCGAGAGAGAGAGGCAGGGCACTCGGCGGGCTCCGACGGCTGGAGGGACGCCGAATTCTAGCAGGCTGGCGGCTACCGGCCGCCAGAATCCGCTACCGCCACGAGAACAGGTCGGTCAGGGCTTTGAGCAACGGGCTCGAAATCGGCGTGCCCGCCGGGGTCCGGATCGACCAGACCAGGTCGATCATCACGAGTGCTGCGGTGAGCAGAAAGAGCGTGCAACAGATGAGGCCCACGATCTGGAGAGCGCTGAAAGGCGGGCCTGCGACACCCTGGAGGAAACCGTCATCTCCGGGAATGAGTGCCGCCGAGGAGGCGTCTTCGAGTGACACCGACCCCGAGTCGTCGGAGACCGTCCCGAAAAAGCTGGAGTCGCCCGAGTCTTCGGTTGCGACCACGACCGAGGCGCTCTCGTCATCGGTCGTGGCGTCGCCGAGTTCAAACGCATCGCCGCCGAGGACCCCGCCCACGTCGTCGATGCCGGAGCCGATGCCAGAACCGAGCGCGACACCCGAACCACCCAACGCGACACCAGAACCGCCCAGGTCAAGCCCCGAGCCACCGAGGTTCATGTCTGAGGCGCCGAGGTCGCCTTCGAGGGACAGCCCGCTTTCGCCGATCGCGCCCGAGAGCGCGGCCGCGGCGGGGCCGGAAAGCCCACCGATCGAACCCGAGCCGAGGTCGATGGAGAGCGTGCCCGAACCGCCGACGACATTGGAGTCGGCCCCACTCGGCGCCGCGCCTCCCTTTGCCAGCGAGGGCGAAGAGGCTTCGATGATCGAGTCGATTTCGAGGTCGGAGCTCGCCAGGCCGCTTCCCGCGTCGCCGATGACGAAGTCCTCGCCGCCGAGAGCGATGTCGTCGCCCTTGGGCTGCATGATCGTCCGCGACGGGGCTGATCCGGCGTCGTCGCCGAAGATCGACTCAGTCACATCTGCCGGATCGCCGAGCACCAAGTCGTCGAGCCCGCTGCCGACCGCCGATCCGGCGCCGAGTGAGGGAGATGACAGGTCGAGGTCGAGGGCAAGGCCGCTCCCGTCGCCGGGCGCCTCGTCGGCCAGGTCGGCCGCCACTCGTTCGATGTCGTCCAGTTTGAACTTCACGTTCGCGCCGTCGCGCATCGGAAAGAGCTTCTTGCGGTCGACGAACCGGTTGATCTCGTCGATCGTCACGCCGAGGTGGCGTGCCGCTTCCTCGAGCGACAGGAACTTTCCAGCCATGACTGCCGTGCTTCCCGCGGGGCCGGGCTCGACCCACGAGCCCATTTCGTCTTTCGACGGAACCGCCGCCGCATTCTATCCCCAACCGCCACGGGTGGTGCAGGCGTCAAGGCCCGCAGAGCCTGCCGGGGCGGTCGCGGGGTTCAGCGGGCCCCGCCGTCGCCGGGGCTGGGTGCGCCGGCCTGGATCAGCCGCTTGAGGGCCGCCGGCCGAGGTTCTTGGGCGTTGAAGTCGTCCACGAGCAGGTCCCAACTGATGTCGCGGGTGCTTTTGAGCGCGAGCGAGCCGGTGGCGTTGTCGAGGTGGTAGACGGCCGCATGCCGTGTGGCGGGATCGACGACCACGAGCAGCCGGCGGGCATCGTCCACGGCCGTGTCGGAGATCCACAGGCCTGCTGCGTCGGGAGCCGGCCTGCCGGCTCGCTGGGCCGAGAGTTCCCGCGACCCGAGTACGATCGCGGCCGCGAGGATCAGCAGCGGCCAGACGGCGGCCGGCCAACGGTCTCGGACAGTCTGCGAAGAGGAGTCGCTCACGGAAGAGGAGTCGCTCACGG
>JBAXOU010000207.1:0-5790 GCA_037133115.1 Planctomycetota bacterium
AGCCGCAGGCCGCGGCGAGGTCGCGGGTGTACGCCGCCACATCGGCGAGCATCTGCTCGCGCGAGGTGCCGGCCGCCTCGGCGACGCGGCGGACGAGGGCCGAGCCCACGATCACACCATCGGCGACCGCGGCGACCGCCTTCACCTGCTCCGGGCCCGAGATCCCGAAGCCAACGAGGATGGGCACGTCGGTCTTCGTGCGGAGCCACGTGACGCGTTCGATCAAGCCCGCTGGCAAGTCGGTGCGAGCGCCGGTCACGCCGGCCACCGACACGCAGTAGAGGAAGCCGGTCGACTTCTTCGCGATGGCTTCCGCCCGCTCCGGCGGCGTGGTGGGCGTGACGAGCCGCACGAGCGCGAGGCCCGCCTTTCGGCAGGCGGCATCGAGGTCGTCCGACTCCTCGAGCGGCAGGTCGGGCACGACGAAGCCGGCGAGTCCGGCGGCCACGGCATCGGCCACGAACCGATCAATCCCGCGGCGGAATATCAGCGAGTAGCTGGCCATCGCCAGGATCGGCATCGAGCGGCCGGCCGAGGCCCGCTTGGCCACGTCGAACACGCCCGCGAGCGTGAACCCCTTTCCGAGGGCTCTCGTGTAGGAGGCCTGGATCACGGCGCCGTCCGCGATCGGGTCGCTGTAGGGCACGCCGAGTTCGCAGAGCGAGGCCCCTGACTGATCCAGCGTTTCGAGGACCGCGACGGTCGTATCGGCGTCGGGGTCGCCCGCGGTCACGAACGGCGCGAGCGCCTTTTTGCCTGCGGCACGGTTGGCGGCAAACATCGCTTCGAGCTTGGCGATCGGCAACGCGGGGGCAGTGATCGAGGTCATGTGGTTCACCGGGGTGGGTCAGGCCCTGCCGCCGTCGGCGGTGAGGCCGCGAAGCCTGGCGATCTCGGCGGCGTCTTTATCGCCGCGGCCCGACAGGCAGACGACGATGATTTCATCGGGCGACCGCTTGGCCGCCTCTCGGGCCGCCCAGGCGAACGCGTGTGAGGTTTCGAGCGCCGGCAGGATGCCCTCGTTGCGGGCCACGGTGTCGAAGGCATCGAGCGCCTCGAGATCCGAGACGCTCGTGTATTCGACGCGGCCCATGTCGTGCCAGTAGCTGTGCTCGGGTCCGACGCCCGGATAGTCGAGGCCCGCCGAGACGGAGTGCACGTCAGCCGTCTGGCCGTCCTGGTCCTGGAGCACGTAGGAGAGCGAGCCGTGGAGGATGCCCGGGCTTCCATACGAGAGGCTCGCGGCATGGTCGCCAGCGCTCCCCGAGCGACCTCCGGCCTCGACGCCCACGAGGCGGACCTCCGGATGATCGACGAAGGGATAGAACATGCCCGCGGCGTTGCTGCCACCGCCCACGCATGCGACCACCGTATCGGGCAGCCGTCCAAACTGCTTGCGGCTCATCTCGATCGTTTCCCGGCCGATGACCGACTGGAAGTCGCGGACGATCCGCGGGAAGGGGTGCGGACCGACGACCGAGCCAATGATGTAGTGGGTGGTCTCCACCGAGCCCATCCAGTCGCGCATCGCGTCGTTGATGGCATCGCGGAGAGTCCGCGAGCCAGTCTCGACCGGCCGCACCTCCGCCCCCATCAGCCGCATGTTGCGGACGTTGGGGGCCTGCCGGCGAACGTCTTCCGAGCCCATGTAGACCACGCACTCCAGGCCGAAGCGGGCACAGGCGGTGGCGGTGGCCACGCCGTGCTGGCCGGCGCCCGTTTCGGCGATGATCCGCCGCTTGCCCATCCGGATCGCCAGCAGCCCCTGGCCGAGCGTGTTGTTGATCTTGTGAGCGCCGGTGTGGCTGAGGTCTTCCCGCTTGAGCCAGATCTGGGCGCCGCCGGCGAGTTTTGTGAGCCGCTTGGCGAAGAGCAGGGGAGTGGGGCGGCCGACGAAGGCCGAGAGCAGGCCGTCGAGTTCGGCCGCGAACGCCGGATCGGCCACCGCTTCGGCGTAAGCCCGCTCCAACTGGTCGAGGGCAGCCGAGAGGGTCTCCGGCACGTAGCGACCGCCGAACGTGCCAAAGCGACCGTAGGCGTCGGGCACGCTGGAGAGCGTCGGGGAGACGACGGAAGGGGATGCCATGGCTGGATTCCTGCGACGGCCGTGGGGCGGGGCCGGCCAGGCGGCCGGTTGCTCCGCGATTCCTCACGATTGTAGCCTGCACTCGGCCCCTCACCATCCGCGCCCCATCTCCCCGCACGAGCGATGCCCGAACTGCCCGAAGTCGAGACGATGCGTCGCGGGATCGCGGGAGTGGCCGGCCGGCGGATCGCGGGCGTGACGTTTCCCAGGAGCCGCGTGCGGCCGATCTCAATCAAGCCGGGAGAGGCAACACTCGCGCGGCGGTTGGCCGGCAGGACCGTCGCCGGCGTCCACCGTCGTGGCAAGCGGATCGTGATCGAGATCGCTGCCGGAGCGGGAGACGTACAGCGGTGGCTGGCCTTCGAGCCGCGGATGACGGGGCTGATGCTCGTCGTCGATCCGCCGACGGCGGAGCACGTCCGCATGGTGGTCGAGTTCGCGGGCCGAGACTCCAGCAGGCTGACGTTCTGGGATCGCCGCGGGCTGGGGACGATCCGGCTGTTCGACGATGCGGGGCTTGAGCTGGCCTGCGGGCCGCACAAGCACGGCCCCGACGGCCTTGTGGTCACGGGCGAGGATCTCGCGGCGCGGCTCGGCGACTCCCGACGGGCGGTGAAGGTGGCGCTCCTCGACCAGCGGGCCGTGGCGGGCATCGGCAACATCTACGCCGCGGAGATCCTCTTCCGCTGTGGAGTCGATCCGCGGAGTCGCTGTCGCCGGCTGAAGAAGCCGCAGTGGAATCGCATCGCGGAGCAGACCCGCCGCGTGCTCGCCGAGGCGGTGCGGCACGAGGGCTCGAGCATCGGCGACGAGACCTACCGCACGGCCGACAACCGTGCGGGCCGGTTCCAGCGACGGCATCGCGTGTATGGCCGCGAGGGCGAGCCATGCACGAGTTGTGGGACTACGATCGTGCGGATCGTGCAGACGCAGCGGGCGACGTTTTTCTGTCCAGCCTGCCAGCGGCGTCCGTGAGCCGGCAGGCCGCACAATCAGGAAGCCCAACGGCGTAAGCCGTGGGGTCTTTGCTCAGCCGCGCCGCTCGGGGCTGCCCACGCCCCGTCGCCGGACGTTTGCGGATGCCATCGTGGCATCCGCTCACTCGATGCTGCCTGCGCTTCGGCATCCTGCCTGCGCTGGCCAGCAACGCCGGCTCTCGGGGCATGGGCAGCCCCTCGCTACGTTCGTTCCTCCGCAGCACGGTCGTTCCTCCGTAGCACAGGTTGTCAACCTGTGCCTGTCCTGGTGTCTTTCCATCGCCCGGCGGCAGGCTCGACTCTCACGGCCGTTTGGCACGCATCGTGCGGGTGTCGTAGGCTGAAACAACTGGAACGATTGAAGCCCGTAGCGCGAGCTCGACGATGCGACTGTCGCGACGACATCTCCTGCGCTCCTCTGCGGCCATGGCCGCTGCCGCAGCGATCCGTAGCCCATTGGTGTCCGCGGCTGACGTCGCGGCCGCGGATTCGGCCGAGACGCTCGCTGGCCGGCTGCACGCCTCGCTCTCGCCCGACCAGCGATCGAAGGTCTGTGTTCCCTGGGACTACGTGCATCCGAAGTTCGGGCTGCTGCGGACAAGGGTGGGCAACAACTGGAATGCGACCGCACCCGCGGTGAAGGGCGATTTCTTTTCGAAGGATCAGCAGCAACTCGTTCGCGAGATCTTCGAGCGGCTGATCGACCCTGACTGGCACGCCCGCTTCGACAAACAACTCGAGGACGACACCGGCGGCTTCGGGCACGACCAGTCGGTCGCGCTCATTGGCGAGCCCGGCAGCGGGAAGTTTCAGTTTCTGCTCACCGGTCGCCACATGACCCTCCGCTGCGACGGCGATTCTGCCGAGCACGTCGCGTTCGGGGGGCCGATCTTCTACGGCCACGACACCGGCGGCGGCACGGAGGACAAGGATCACACGGGCAACGTCTTCTGGCCGCAGGCCGTCGCCGCCAACGGGGTGTATTCGATGCTCGACGGGCGGCAGCGGAAACTGGCGATGGTGGCGAAGACGCCACCCGAGAATGCGATCGCCTTCCGGGGTGACGGTCATTCGCCGTCTGGCATTCCGGTGTCAGAACTCTCCGCCGACCAGCGGGCGGAACTCGAACGGGTGCTTGGCGTGTTGCTCGAGCCCTACCGCACCGTCGATCGCGATGAGGTTCGCGGCTGCCTCACCGCCCAAGGCGGCCTCGACCGCTGCCGGCTCGCCTTCTATCAGGACGACGATCTCGGCGACGACGGCGTGTGGGATAACTGGCGGCTGGAGGGCCCCGCCTTCGTCTGGCACTTCCGCGGCTCGCCTCACGTCCACGTGTGGGTGAACATCGCCGACAACCCCTCCGTGCCTACCAACGCCTGACATCTCACCGCCGAGCATGACGGACTGCTGCATCATTGGTGGGGGCATCGTTGGCCTCTCGATCGCCCGGGAACTCGCGGGCCGCGGCCGCACGGTCCGCGTGCTCGTCCGCGAGCCGTGGCGCGACACGGCCTCCTGGGCCGCCGCCGGCATCTTTCCGCCGGCACCGGATCTCGCCGATGCAACGCCCAACGAGCGACTCACTGCCTGGAGCGATCGGCTCCACCGCGACTGGGCCCGAGATCTTCTCGATGAGACCGGCATCGACACGGGTCTGCGAGTCTGTGGTGGGTTGCACCTCTCCCGTGACGATGCGGGCTGCGCACGGCTGCAGGTTGACGCGGCGGCATGGCGGGTGCGGGGTGTGGCCTGCGAGTGGCTCGATGCTGAGGGCGTGACGGCGTGTGAGCCGGCGCTCGCCGCCGGCGTCGGTCGGGCTGCCGTGCTGGGGGGCTACCTGCTGCCTGACGAAACGCAGATTCGGCCGCCGCGGCACCTCGAGGCGCTCGAGCGGTCGTGCGAGCGGCGTGGAGTGACCATCACCCACGGCGCAACGGTGCGGGATATTCTGGTTCGTGCGGGCCGCGTCGATGGCGTGGTGGCCGACGTGGCGGGGAGTTTCGAAACGGTGCGCGCCGGGGCCTACGTGCTCGCGGCGGGGGCGTGGTCGGGGGCGCTTGCGAAGGCGCTGGGCGTGTCGATCGAGACGCGACCAATCCGCGGCCAGATCGTGCAACTCCGGATGGCCGAGCCGCAGCTCGTCCGCGTGGTCAATCGCGGGCTCGACTACCTCGTGCCCCGTGCGGATGGCACGCTGCTGGCGGGTTCCACGCTCGAGGACGTCGGGTTTGACGCCTCGACCGACGAGGCGACGATCGCGCGGCTTGTGGCGTTCGCCCGCGACCTGCTGGGTGATCTCGGCGGTGCAACTCCAGAGCGGTCGTGGGCAGGGCTGCGGCCCGGCACGGTCGATGGCCTGCCCACGATCGGACGCGCCGCGGCATGCGACAACGCGTTCGTTGCGGCCGGCCATTTCCGTGCCGGGCTCCACCAGTCGACGGGCACGGCCGTCCTGATCGCCGATCTTGCTGAAGGCCGTCGGCCTACGCTGGAGGTGGAGGCGTTCGCACCGAACCGGGCCGCCCAACTGCCGACCAAAGACTCCGTCTCCGCGCTGCTGGCCCGTGCCCGGGCCGAGGACTGCGCCGAGCGTTGAGGCGTGTCGTACTTGATCCTCGCGCCTCGAAGGGCCACCGCAGCCGGCCGGAAGCATGCTCGGCGCCGGCGGGACTTGTGAGTTCTCTGCTCAAACGCTTCGGAGCGACCGCCGCGGGGCACAAGTCGCAC
>JBAXOU010000208.1:0-5772 GCA_037133115.1 Planctomycetota bacterium
CCGCTCCCCAGGCTCAAGACGGCAGGCCCCGAGAGATTGGCGGCGATCGTCGATGACGTCGCTGAGGAGAGGGAGGTATTCGCCGGCTGGGCGTTCCAGGCGACGATGACGCCCGCCTGCGCGGCGTGGCCCAAACCAAGTGTGCACAACGCGGCGATCACGCGAAACTTCAAACTGGTCATTAGCGAATCCTCCCTGGCAATCTTTGCCCGGAAGTCAGTAAATCCCACGCAGGGGGAAATTTTCACCAAGTTTTCCCCGGCGACCCCTCAAAAATCGCTGCTGGATAGGTCTCCCAATGGCACTCCGGCGACCCTTTTTCGTCCGGTGATTTGCGTGCGGGCCCGGGCTGGTCGCTGTCTCCTTGTTTCATGGTGCCACCTCCCAGGCTTTGGTCTCACGATCGCGAGTCCGAACAGCCGCTCTCTGGTTCCTTACGCCTTGCCCACGCGATTCCAGATTCACGCTGAACCAAACCAGTGCCCGCGAACATCCCGGATGGACCATACACGTACGGCGGCTGACGGTCCGTGGAGGCTATAGTTCAGGGGTGGTGTTCCGGTTCGCATTCGTCGGCGGTCCCAACATGGTCGTGCGAGAAGCCATCGTGGCGGCGTCGGTCGCGACAGCCGGCTTGGCCGGCGTCGCCGCCGCCGAGATCGACTTCGAGAGGCAGGTGCGGCCGCTGCTGCTCGAGCACTGTGGCGACTGCCACGGGCCCGATGTGCAGGAGAGCCGCCTCCGACTCGACGTGAAGCACCGGGCGTTCAAGGGGGGCGACTTCGGCCCGGTGATCAAGGCCGGCAAGGCCGACGAAAGCGAACTCGTCGCGCGGATCACGAGCACCGACGAGAAAAAGCGGATGCCCCCCGACGGCGATCGGCTCTCGGCCACCGAGATCGACCTTCTGAAGGGCTGGATCGACGCCGGAGCCAAGTGGCCCGAGACCGATGCCGACCGCGTAGCCCGCGAGACCGAACGCGATTCCCGGCTCGACCACTGGGCCTGGCAAAAGGTCGGCCGGCCCGCCGTGCCCGCCGCCCGAGCCGAGTGGCCCGCCCGCAACGAGATCGATCGGTTTCTCCAGCAGGTGCTCGCCGAAAAGCAGCTCGCGCCCGCCCCCGAGGCCGACCGGCGCACGCTCATCCGCCGGCTGTCGTTCGACCTCCTCGGCCTGCCGCCGAGCCCCGAGGACGTAGCCACGTTCGCGGCCGACCCGGCCCCCGATGCCTATGAAAAACTTGTCGATCGCCTGCTCGCCTCGCCCCACTACGGCGAACGCTGGGCGCGGCACTGGCTCGACATCGCCCACTACGCCGACACGCACGGCTTCGAGCGCGACCAGTTGCGGCCCAACGCCTGGCGGTATCGCGACTGGGTGATCCATGCCCTCAACACCGACCTGCCCTACGACGGGTTTCTCGGGCGGCAGATCGCCGGCGACGTGCTTTCGCCCGACGACCCCGACCACGTGATCGCGGCCGGGTTTCTGACGGCGGGCCCCTGGGACTTCGTCGGCCAGGTGGAGACCAAAAGTGACGTGCTCCGCCGGCAGGCCCGGGCCGACGACCTCGACGATATGGTCACGCAGGTGATGACGGCCGCCTGCGGCGTGACGATCAACTGCGCCCGCTGCCACGACCACAAGCTCGACCCCATTGCCCAGAAGGAGTATTACTCGCTCGTGGCCGTGTTCGCCGGCGTGAAGCGGGCCGATGCCCCGACGAGCCGGGCCGCCGAGACGGCCTACGCGAGCAAACATGCCGGACTGACCGCAGCAGTGGCGGCGGGCCGGGCCGAGATGCACTCGCTCGCCGGCAAGCCGATCGACTTGGCCGACATCGTCGGTGGCGGCGACGGCCGCGGCTCGGGCAAAAAGGGCATCGGCATCGACTCTCGTAACGGCAAGGAGGTTGACGAGAAGCCGCTGAATTTTCTCCCAAACATCACGGTCAACACGCCGAAGGCAGGACCGACGAAGTTCGTGAACGCCGTGTTCGTGCCGCACGGCCCCGGCCCCGTGCCCGCCACGACGACCGGGCTCACCGTGGCAGGGATCCCCGAGACGAGCAAGGCGGGCTGGGATGCGATCCGCAACGGCCCGGTGAGTTCGCAGCATTCCACGAAACTTGGCGACGTCGATTACGCGACGGGCGGCCACACGATCCTCGGGCTCCATGCGAACGCCGGGATCACGTTCGACATCGCGGAAATCCTTGCCGCCATTCCCCTCGCCGATCCTCGTTTCCGCGGAGTCGTCGGCTACGGCGGCTCCACGCCCGAGGCGGGCGCCGACTACTTCGTGTTCGTCGACGGCAGTCTGCTCGCACAAGGGCGGCTCGGCTTCGCCGACGGCGCCGCGCCGCTCGACATCTCGCTCCCGGCGGGCGCGAAGTTCCTCACGCTCGTCGCCACCGACGCCGGCAACGGCATCGGGATGGATCAGATCTTTTTTGGCGACGCGCGGATCGAAGGAGATCCCCCGTCGCTCGACGTTGCCGGCAAGGAGCGGATGGAATCGGCGCAGGCACGCCTCGCGGCGCTTGAAGAAGAACTCGAGGGTCTGCGACCGCCCGACAGGCTCTTCGGCCCGGTGCCCGAGTCGCCTCCCGTGGTGAGGGTCCACATCCGCGGCAACCCGGAGGCGACCGGCGACGAAGTGGGCCCCGGCACGATCGCGGCCGTCGCCGGCCTGCCGACGTCGTTCGGCGATGCGAGCACGGCGGAGGGAGATCGCCGCAAGGCCCTCGCCGCGTGGATCACGTCGCCCGACAATCCGCTCACGCCCCGCGTGGTCGCCAATCGCCTCTGGCACCACCACTTCGGTACCGGTCTCGTGGACACGCCGAGCGACTTCGGCCTCGGCGGCGGCCGGCCGACGCATCCCGAGTTGCTCGATTGGCTCGCCAGCGAGTTCGTGGCCCGGGGCCGGTCGCTCAAGGCGCTGCACCGGCTGATCTGCACGAGCCACGCCTACCGGCAAGCAAGCGTGGGCGTGCCGGCCGCGGCTACCGCGCTCGCGATCGACGCCGACAACCGGCTGCTCTGGCGGCAGTCCCCCCGCCGCCTCGACGCCGAGAGCCTGCGCGACGCCACGCTCGCCGTCACCGGCTGCCTGAATCCTGAGATGTTCGGCCCCGGCTACCGCGACTTCGACTACGAAGAGGCCTATGCCCCCGTCTACCGATACGTCACCCCCGACCGGCCCGAACTCTGGCGCCGGAGCATCTACCGCTTCATCGTGCGGAGCACGCCGCACTCGTTCATGACCACGCTCGACTGCCCGAACCCCGCCAATCTCACGCCGGCGCGGCTGGAGACGACGACGGCCCTCCAGTCGCTCGCGCTTCTCAACAACGACTTCATGCTCCGCCAGGCCGCCCACTGCGCCGCGCGGCTCGACCGCGAGGCGGGTGCCGATCCGGCGGCGCAGGTGCGGAGGGCGTATTCCATCGCGCTGGCCCGCGAGCCCGACGACGCCGAACTCACCGCTGCGGTCGCGCTCATCCGTGAGCACGGCCTCGCCCAGTTCTGCCGGATGCTCTTCAACACGAACGAATTTCTCTACGTGGATTGAAGCCATGCGTCACGACGCCTATCCCTGCCGGCTGCATCGCGCCGACGTGTCGCGCCGTAACTTTCTCTGGGAACTCGGCGGTGGCCTCGGGGGCCTGGCCCTCACGGCGCTGCTCTCCGAGGAGGCACGCGCCGCAGCCCGCGCGGCCAATCCGCTTGCCGCCAAGCCGGCAATGTTCGCTCCCAGGGCGGAGGCGGTGATCAACATCTTCTGCCCCGGCGGCCTCTCGCACCTCGACACGTTCGACTACAAGCCCGAACTCGTGAAGCGGAATGGCACGCCGTTCGACACGACCGGCAACGTGCAGTTCTTCGCCTCGAAGCCGGGTGACTGCCAGCAGAGCTACTGGCCCTTCCGCCAGCACGGCGAATGCGGCCGCTGGGTGAGCGACCTGCTCCCGGGCCTCGCAGGCCACGTGGACGAGATGGCGTTTATCCATTCGATGCAGAGCAAGACGGCGCTCCACGGCCCGGCGATGTTCATGGCCAACTCGGGGTTCATCCTTCCCGGCTTTCCATCGATGGGTGCCTGGGTCACCTACGGCCTGGGCAGCGAGGCGGAGGATCTGCCGGCCTTCGTCGTGCTCCCCGACCACCGCGGCCTGCCGCCCGGCGGGCCGGTGAACTGGGGCGCGGGCTTCCTGCCGGCGATCCACCAGGGCACGCTGATCGAGACGGCGGCGGGGCGGCCACCGATCGCCGATCTCTTTGCGGCGGAGGACCACGCGAATCTGGTCGCCGGGGATCTGGCAGGCCGCGATTTTCTGGCGGCAGCCAACTCCCGCCATCTCTCGACCCGAGCCGACAACAGTGAACTCGCCGCGCGGATCGCCGCCTACGAACTGGCGGCCCGCCTGCAGCTCTCGGCGCCCGAAGTGACGAACCTCTCGGGCGAACCCGACAGCATCGAAAAACTCTATCAGCTCGACCATCCCGAGATCGGCCCCTTTGGCCGGCAGTGCCTGCTCGCCCGGCGGCTCGTGGAGCGGGGCGTGCGGTTCGTGCAGATCTACTGCGGCGCCGAGAACACGGCCGTGAAGAAGATCCGGCCGAACTGGGATTCCCACGAAGACGTGGTCCGCGACCACGGCTACTGGGGCCCGATTTTGGACGCCGGCGCCAGCGCCCTGCTCGGCGACCTGAAGGCCCACGGCCTGCTTGATTCGACGCTCGTGATGTGCCAGACGGAATTCGGCCGGCAGCCGGCGGCGCAGGGCAAGGGCCGCGACCACAACGCCGGCGCCTTCACCGTGTGGATGGCCGGCGGCGGCATCAAGGGGGGCACGGCCTACGGCACGAGCGACGAACTCGGCTTCAAGGCCGAGGAGCACCCCACCCTCTGCTACGACCTCCACGCCACCGCGCTGCATCTCCTCGGCATCGACCACACGAAGCTGTCGGTCTACAACAACGGCATCCAGCGCCGGCTCACCGACGTGCACGGGCACGTGATCGATGCCATCGTGGCCTGACGCCGGCGGCGCGAGCACCGCGATCTCGATACACCATGGCATAATGCCGCCGCGAGCAAACGCCAAGGAGCGATAGTCCTGCCCAACGACGTACGGAGTTGCAGTCCGATGACCATCGGGATCGTCTTCACCGCCATCGCGATTCTTGTTGCCTTGGTAGCGTTTGCGAAGGTCAACCCGTTTCTCGCCTTTCTCGTCGTGTCGATCGGAATGGCGCTCGCGCTGGGCGTGGCACCCGCCGACGTTCCAGTGCTGGTGCAGAAGGGGCTGGGAAGCCTTCTGGGTAGTTTGACGATCGTGATCGCTGCCGGAGCCATGCTGGGCAGGCTGGTGGTCGAATCGGGGGCGGCCCAGCGGATTGCCACGACGCTCGTGCACCTCTTCGGCACATCGCGGATCACCTGGGCCATGGCGGCGACCGGGTTCATCGTGGGCTTGCCGCTCTTTTACAACGTCGGCTTCGTGCTCATCGTGCCGATCGTGTTCGCCATCAGCAGTCGCTTCGACATGCCTGCGGTCGTGGTGGCCGTGCCGGCCCTGGCAGCCCTGAGCGTCGCCCACGGGCTCCTGCCCCCGCATCCGTCGCCCGCGGGGCTGGTGAAACAGTTCGATGCGAGCCTCGGCCTCACGCTGGCCTACGGCACGATCGTGGCCGTACCCGCGTTGGTACTCGCCGGCCCCGTCTTCGCGCGGTTTCTGCGCAGGATCGAGACGCGACCTCCGG
>JBAXOU010000209.1:0-5770 GCA_037133115.1 Planctomycetota bacterium
CAGCGGTCGACATCGGCGCACGCCAGTCTCCACGGTTTGCCAATCTCCCAGACCAAGAGGAGAGCAAGTGTGTCGCGAGCTTCGCGAAGACCGGCTAATCCAGCCTTCACCCGTGCCTTGCGCTCGTCGAGATCCACTAAACCCCAAGACTTGTGCTGGCGAGCGGCCCCCGCTACGGCATCGAGAGCGGTTTGGTGGTCTATCTTCGGCGGACCTTCGATCGGCATTTGGTCGACTGGATTCACGTGGCTTGAGGGTGTTCCGACCGAAGCCCATTCGCCCATAACCAGGTTGTTGATGCGATCCGCCTCAAATGCTTCTGGTGCTAACGACCTCGCCTGAGCGTAGACGGATTTCCAGTCGGTGCCTTTTTTCACATGCAGAGTCATGATGTGAACCTACGTTGCCGCGATGAAATACCCGGCAAAAATCTGAGATTTATGGCATCACGCGAAAAGAGTTTGGCGGGAATGGAAACTCTCCTATCCCCGGGCGTGCTGACCATGAAAGCCGATCATTCTATGCATGGGCACGACTGCGGGGAGACGGTTCCGCTCCGTTGATCAGGCACAGGTGACCGGTGCGTCGCTCCTGATGGTGCTCACCGCCGACCTCAAGGCGTGGAAGAAGTCACCCGAGCGCTGCACCGCGTCCATGCCTCAGGCGAACCGGTCAGCCATAGTCCGAGACCCTATTTACCGATCTTCGCCGCGGCATATACTTCTTCAGTCTCGAACTTCTCCTCTTGGAGCTTTGCCCATGGCTGAGAATCATCCCAACAACTGGCCGGACCTGCTGATCGGCCTCTACGACAACCTCACCGGACGGCGGGCGGAGATCTCGTACGAGTTCGACAACATGCACATCAAGATTCCGAGCGGCACAGGTCCGTCGGCGGAGCATGCCGAGTGGGTGTTGCACGGTACGCTCAAGATCCGCACGCGGGACACGGGTTCGTCCCCAAACTGATTTTGGCCGGGCGACTCACGGGAACGCTGGATGGTCGCCCGGTCGTGATCGATGCCGATGAATCAGGACTCACGGTTTCGTTCGCCATGCTTCGCACGGCGTGGACCGCGCGGCGGTCGGCAGCGTCGCTGCTGCCGGTGCTGGGCATCGCGAAACGTTATGGCGTTCCCGTGCGGTTGAAAGTAGCTGGGCTCGTGTCGCTTGAGGTGCTCCCTGTGCCGAGCACGCTTCTCCGCATGTTCGCCCCCGGCCTTGAGACACTGGCCTGACGGCGATGGGATCTATTCTGGGCCCACTCGCCTGAGGCTCGACGAGCGAACGTGGGTCAGTCGAGCGGCAGGAACGCCCAGAGCGAGGGGCGGCCGCAGTTGCAGTGCACTGCCCGCCCAAGGAGCCCGAGCCCGGCGGCGCTCACGTACACCGCGGTTCGCGCGGCATCCCAGCAGCCGTGGCCCCCGGTTGATCGCGGGCCCCGCAGCCGCGACTGCACGCTCGGCACCGGATGGAAGATCGTCTCGACGAGCGAGCTCCGCGCCCGTTCGCGATCCTGGAGATCGTCGAGCAGCCCCATCGTGCGGGCGAGCACTGCGCGCCGGCAGCCGGCGGCGAGCATCCGCTGATCGACCTCCTCCACACCGCGGCGGCTGGGCGTGGGCAGCGTCAGCAAGCCGAGAAACGACCAGATGGTGAACGCGAGGCTGAAGGTGACGATGCCTTCGGCCGTGGCCAGCCGCCGATCGCCGACAATGGCCGCAACGATCGCAATGCCGAGAAGCGTGAAGCCGATCGCGAGCATCCGGCCGCGCCACCAGGCTCCGCTCTGCACGGCCATCTGCCGCCGCTGCACCGCCGTGGCGAAAGCGTCGGCGTCGAGCACTTCGCGCCAGCGCAGCGGCAAGAGGTGGAGCTGGGGCCGCACCACGCCCACCACCGCACCGGTGAAGCCCTCGTCGTCCGACTCGCCCATGAAGGTCGGCAGCATCGGCGCGGCTGGTGTGTCGCCGAACGGCTCGTCATTTCGACTCGGCAGGCTTGGCGTGAGCTCGAGGGGCGATAGTGCTGTGGCGACGGCGATCCGCAACCCGAGCAACACCAGCACGAGGGCCGCCCCGGCCGTGAACACTCCGAACGCTCCACCCGCCCGACCCGCGAGGAGCAGCGTCAATGCCGCTGTGAACAGCACGATCGAATGGACGCCCACTCCACGGGCCAGCCCGAGCCAGAAGCGTCCGAGCGGCGGATGCCGCCGCGCGTAGCGGCGCGGCAAGAGATATCCGCCGAAAAGGTCGAAGGGCACATGCAGGCCGGCGTAGGCGAGTACGAAACCGGCCAGACGGAACATCTCACCGCGGAGCGATCCTCCCTCCTGAGGCAGGAGCCGGGCGGGCAGGCCGAGGGCGAGCCCGGCGATCGACAGGACGACGATCGTGCCCACGCCGCTGATACCCAGCCACAGCCGCGCGCGTCCGTAGCCGGGCGTGGGATCCTGTGCCGGGGGCGCGCTGCCGGGCAGCGATTTGGATCGCTCAAGTGCCTCGGCCGTCTTCTGAATGCCTCGGAGCATCCCGCCGAAGACCAGTTCGTGCAGCGGCACGACGGCATACCAATACAAAATCCCGAGCAGGCCGCTGGGGCGAAAACGGGCGGTCATCACAAGCCGATGCAGAGGCGGCTGGGCGTGGGCATCGATATCTTCGATCGCGAAATCGAGTTGGGCTTCGCCCGGCAGCTTCATCTCAGCGCGAAGCGAGAGCGACCGATCGCGGTCGATGCCCACCACCCGCCAGAAGTCGAGCGCTTCGCCAAACTCGACGGTCTCCGGATGCCGCCGGCCCCGCCGCAGCCCCGGGCCGCCCACCAGCTTGTCCATCCAGCCACGCAACTGCCAGAGTACGTCGCCGGCATACCAGCCGTTGCCCCCTCCGATTCGGCAGACGGCCGCATAAATGCTCGCGGCATCGGCTTCGATATCGACCACCCGCCGGTCAGTGAATACCGTGCCGCCCGCCCATGCCGGGTCGCCCGGAACCGGCCCCGCCACACTCCAATGGGTTTCCACCGCCCGTTGATCGATCTTCACTTTGGCGCGGTGGATCGCCTCGCGCACGCCGAGTGCCTGGTGGGGCATCAGCCGCTGCGTGGTGTCATCGGTCACGACCACGCGATTTTTAAGCCCCTCCGCCAGCGGTCGGGCGATCCGGTAGGACACCGGCGTGACGAAATTGATCCACAGCGAGCTCAACCGCGGCGTCAGCACCGGCACCGGCAGGATGATCCGACGGCGAAGCCCGAGTTCTTCAGCCATCACCCGCATCAAGTCGCGGTAAGGCATCACGTCGGGGCCACCGATCTCAAGCGCTCTGCCCGCCGTCTCGGGCACTTCGAGACAGCGGACGAGCCAATGCAACACGTCGGCGATCGCCACCGGCTGGCACTCTGTGGTCACCCATTTGGGCGTGACCATGATCGGGAGCCGTTCGACGAGATAGCGGAGGATCTCATACGACGCCGAACCCGAGCCAATGATCATCGCCGCCCGGAAGGTGGTGACCGGCACCCCGCACGACGCCAACTCTTCTTCGACCTGCCGCCGCGAGCGGAGGTGTTCGCTCAGATCCGGCCCCATCTCGCCGAGGCCGCCGAGATAGATGATGCGCGACACGCCCGCATCCCGGGCCGCCTGGGCGAAGCCGGCCGCAAGCTCTCGATCTTGATCGGCGTAGGCGCCGCCCGTGGCGACCATCGAATGCACCAGATAGTAGGCGACGCGGCACCCGCGCAGGGCTGTGGCCACTGCCGCGCTGTCGCCGAGGTCGCTCGTGAGCACTTCGACGTGCGGATGGTTCCGCCACGGCCGGGCGTCGAGTTTCCGCGGTTCGCGCACGAGGCAGCGCACCCGGTAGCCAGCTTCGAGCAGGGCGGGCACGAGGCGGCCACCAACGTAGCCGGTCGCCCCCGTCACGGCGATCGTGTCGCCTGCGGCGATCACCGGGCTCGGGTGTTCATTCATGTTCGTCTATCCGAGGGATTGTGGGGTCCGCGCGTTCACTCGTGTCGGCGGCATCGTCAGCATCGAATGGTAGCCTGCGCTGCGGATCGGGTATCTGGGGCAGACGGCTGTTCCTTGCGGCTGAATCGCGGGCGAGCGAACGCCGCACCGGGTCCTGCTGCATCGCTCCCCGGCGATCGCGGCGGCTGCCGTGGCGCCTGGCGACGTCACGGGCCTCGACCCGGGCCGCCGGATCGCCCCGCACAGCCGCGAGCCGGCGCTTCGCCTCGCGCACGGCGGCGGCATGATCGACGAGCGGTGCAGGATAGTCGCGGCCGATCACGCAGCCCGCCGCCTGCTGCACGTCGGTAGACATAGTCCAAGGCATGTGCACGTAGGCCGGCGGCACACCGGCGAGTTCTGGCAGCCAGCGCCGGATAAAAACGCCCCGCGGATCCTGCTCGACCGCCTGCTTCGTGGGATTGTAGATCCGCAGCGTGTTGATGCCGGTCGTGCCGCTTTGCATCTGCAGCTGCGACCAGTGGATGCCGGGCTCGAAGTCGAGGAAGTGGCGGGCGAGGTGGAGGCCGGTGGGCCGCCAGTGGAGCCAGAGCGAATAGCTCGCGAACGAAACGACCATGGCCCGCATCCGGAACGTGAGCCAGCCGGTGGCTTCGAGGCTCCGCATGCAGGCATCCACGAGCGGATAGCCGGTGCGGCCAGCCTGCCAGGCGGTGAGCCGGTCGGCCGAGGAGTCATTCTCCCGAAGCCCGTCGGCCGCCCGCAGCATGTTGTGAAACTCGATCGCCGGCTCGTCCTCGAGCTTCTGCATGAAGTGGCAGTGCCAGTGGAGCCGCGATTGCACCGCCTTGAGGCTCCGTTGCCACGCCTTGAGTTCCAGCCGCTCGCGGGGCTGTGCGGCCGTTGCAAGCGCGGCGACGACCTCGAGCCGCCGGGCCTCGCTCGCCTGCCAGACCGTGCGCATGGCGATCGCACCGAACGAGAGATGCGCGCTCAGACGCGAGCAGCTCGTCGGGGCCGACAGCGGGCTCGAAATACCACCGGAGTAGTGGCGACCGCGGCGTGTGAGAAAGTCGTCGAGCACATCTCCGGCGGCCACTTCGCCGCCGCGCTGTCGATCCTTCGTGTCGGCGGGCTGGCCGAGTTCGCGACAGCCGAGAAGCCCCGCGGTCTCGAGCCGCAGGATCGTTGCCCGGCCGCCTGTTCCACTGCTTCGCGGAAGGGGCACAGCGACCGCATTCATCCGTTTTTCCCACACCCGGTTCCAGCCATTGCGCGAAGCGAGCCGGCGCACGACGCCCGTCTGCGGCACCTCCAGAAACTCGACGCTACCCTCGCGGGCCCAGCGGCGCACGCGGCGGTCGCGGGCGTATGTCACGCCCGTGCCGGTCTCTTCGTGGGCCACGAGAAGCTGGAAGCCCGTCTCGCGGCGGAGCTGCTCGAGCGTCTCCACCGCCTCGCCGCGACGGGTGACGAGCCGTATGCCGAGCTTCCCGAGGGCGGCCTCCACGTCTCCGAGGCATTCGCGCTGAAACTCCGTGTGACTCGAGTCCCACTCAGGCTGCGCGAACACCTCCGGCTCATACACAAACACCGCAAATACGGCTCCACCTCGAGCGCGCGCACAGGCCTCGGCGAGCGCAGCATGGTCGCGGCCGCGCAAATCGCGCTTCAGCCATACGCACACCGGCGGCGCGGAATCACGCATCACGTCATCATTCGGCATGCAAGCCATTCATTTCGTTGAATAGTCTAGACGCTGTGCTTCTGGGGCCCGCGACCGTGGCGGGT
>JBAXOU010000210.1:0-5756 GCA_037133115.1 Planctomycetota bacterium
ATGACGGTCCTAAGGTAGCGAAGTTCCTTGTCGGGTAAGTTCCGACCTGCATGAAAGGCGTAATGACTGATGCACTGTCTCAACCAGTGACCCGGTGAAATTGTAGCCGTGGTGAAGATGCCACGTACCCGCAGTGTGACGGAAAGACCCCGTGAACCTTCACTGTAGGCTGATATTGGTCTCGGACGTGTTCTGTGTAGGATAGGTGGGAGGCTTCGAAGTGGTGGCGCTAGCCATCGTGGAGCCAACGTTGAAATACCACCCTGGATTCGTTTGAGTTCTAACTCTGATTCCCGTGAAACCGGGCAGAGGACAGTGTCAGTTGGGCAGTTTGACTGGGGCGGTCTCCTCCAAAAGAGTAACGGAGGAGTTCAAAGGTACCCTCAGCCTGGTTGGCAATCAGGCATTGAGCGTAAAGGTAGAAGGGTGCTTGACTGCGAGACTCATAAGTCGAGCAGATACGAAAGTAGGACTTAGTGATCCGGCGGTGCTGTATGGAAAGGCCGTCGCTCATCAGATAAAAGGTACTCCGGGGATAACAGGCTTATCGCTTCCGAGCGTCCATAGCGGCGAAGCGGTTTGGCACCTCGATGTCGGCTCATCACATCCTGGGGGTGGAGAAGCTCCCAAGGGTTTGGCTGTTCGCCAATGAAAGTGGTACGTGAGCTGGGTTCAGACCGTCGTGAGACAGGTCGGTCCCTATCTGCTGTGGGCGCACGAAACTTGAGGGGATTCTTCTTTAGTACGAGAGGATTTGGAAGGACGTTCCTCTGGTGTTCCAGTTGTCGCGCTAGCGGCACGGCTGGATAGCTATGAACGGAACGGATAAACGCTGAAAGCATATAAGCGTGAAGCCCGCCCCAAGATGAGGTTTCGTAGGGTTTATACCCGAAAGTCCCCTGGAAGACGACCAGGTTGATAGGCCGGACGTGTACGTGCAGCAATGCACTCAGCTAACCGGTACTAACGGACGAACGCTTGACCACTCGTATCAAATGCTTGCGAGCAATGCTCGCGATGCCGATTACCACGACACCATATTTCGTCGCCGCCCTGCGGCGGCGAGACAATATTTCCGGTGACCATATCTGGAAGGTCACACCCGTTCCCATACCGAACACGGTAGTTAAGCTTCCAGAGCCGATGGTAGTGCCAAAAGCGCGAGAGTAGGTATCGCCGGAATTTTCTACGCCGACCCCGTGGCGCGTCCGTCGGACCGCTGCGGGGTCGGTTTTTTTATGCGCTGGCGGTGGGGCTCGGGGCTGCCCGTGCCTCGTCGCCGGACGTTCGCTGCGGGCATCCTGGCCCTGCGCTCACTCGATGCCGGCTCCCGAGGCACGGGCAGCCCCTCGCTGTGCCTCTCCTCCGTCCCCCGTCCTCCCGTAGCACAGGTTGTCAACCTGTGCCTCTCCAGCCTCAACTCCTTACCCCCGGCTTTTCTTCATCCACGCGCGCCAGCATCTCGCGGACCAGCTCCAGCGGCAGGCCCACCACATTCGACGGGCTGCCTGCCACGAGCCGCAGCGGCAGCCGTTCGTCCTGAAAGCCGCAGGCTCCCGCCTTGCCGGCCCACATGCCGCTGTCGAGATACCAGTCGAGAAACTCATCCGACAGTTCTCCCATCTCGAGCAGGCTTTCCGCGTCACCAAAAATCGGTTCCCCACCGGGCTGTCGCCACAGGCAAACGCCCGACACCACGCGGTGTCGGCGGCCCGAGAGATCGAGGAGCATTCGCCGGGCATCGGCCCGATCGGCAGGCTTTCCGAGGATCTGGCCATCGACCTCGGCGACCGTGTCACAGGCCAGAATCGTGCCCTGAATTTGTGTGCTGGGGCCACCGCCAGCCACCGCGGCGGCCTTCGCCAGGGCCAGGCGGCACACGTACTGGGCGAGCGACTCGTTTGGCCCCCGCGGGGCGGCCTCCGACTCGGCCTCTTCCGGCGGCACGATCACCCGCACCCGCCAGCCCTCGGCCGTTGCGAGTTGCAGCCGTCTCGGCGAGCGGCTTGCAAGGACGATGCTCCTGGGCGACTCTTGGCTCATGAGGACCATCCGCAGTTCTTTCGGCGACATCTCGATCCTCTTTGAGGATGACCATCTTGTGGTGGTGGTCAAGCCCGCCGGTCTGCCCTCCGCCAATGCCGCCCGCGGGGAGGAGAGCCTCTACACGGTCCTCAAGAGCCGGTTCGGCGAAGGGGCGTTTGTGGGCGTCGTCAGTCGGCTCGACGCTCCCGTGTCGGGCGTGGTGGTGTTTGCCAAAACACCGGCGGCGGCCGCGGGGCTCGCCGAACAGTTTCGCGATCGCTCGGTGGAAAAGGCCTACTTGGCCGTCGTGACGGGCAGGTTTCCGGCGCCGCTCGGCTCGTGGGTCGACTGGCACGACGCCATTTCGCGGCGCGAGGGGGAGCCGAAGTCGCAGCTTCACCCGGCGGCGGCCGCCTCTGATCGCGGCGGCGACGAAGCCCCTCGGGCGGCGCATCTGCGGGCTCGCGTGGTGGTCAGGGCAGGGGAGGTGTCGCTCGTCGAGCTTGAGCCTTCGACCGGCCGGCGGCATCAGTTACGGCTGCAACTGGCGTCGCGAGGCTGTCCGATCGTGGGCGACCGGCTCTACGGGAGCCGGCTGCCGTGCCGCTCCGGCGGCATCGCGCTGCATGCCCAGCGGCTTGCCTTCGATCACCCCGCCACCGCCGCCGCGATGCGGTTCGACTCACCGTGCAGGGCCGTCTGGTCGGCCGCCTTCCCGAGCCTGTTCGCCGGAGCCGCGGGCCCCTCCGTTCGAGGGTGTTAGACTCCTGACGCCATGCCCAAGCCCGAACGCGAGCGACCGAGGTTCCGAGACACGGCATTGGCGAGCGGCCTGGTTACCGAGGCCCAGCTCGTTGCCGCCGAGCGAGAGGTCGGCCTTGCGATGAACCCGCAGACCGCCGATCCCGAGGTCTGGGATCGTGCAGTGGCCGAGCAACTCGTGGTCGTCGGGGTGCTCACGCGGTTCCAGGCCCGCGAACTCCTTGCCGGCAGAACGCGATTTCGGCTCGGCCAATACACCGTGCTCGATGAGATTGGCAAGGGTGGCATGGGGCAGGTGTTTCGCGCCGAGCACGCCATGATGGGCCGAGAAGTGGCCGTGAAGGTGCTGCCGCGGGCGAAGTCGACGCCCGAATCGGAGGCGGCATTTCGTCGGGAGATGCGGATGCTCGGCCGGCTCGACCACGAGAACCTCGTGCGAGCCTTCGATGCCGGGTACGACGCGATGGTGTATTACCTCGTCACCGAACTGGTGCCTGGTGTGGACCTGAAGCGATACGTGCAGAAGCATGGCCCGCTCGACGAGGCGACGGCGGCCTCGGTGATCGCACAGGCCGCCCGTGGCCTGGCCTACGCCCACGAGCAGGGGCTCGTGCACCGCGACGTGAAGCCGGGCAACCTGCTCGTGATGCAGGACGGTCGCGTGAAGGTGCTCGATCTGGGGCTGGCGGGCTCGCAACTCGAGGAAGAGTCGTCGCGGATCGGCCGCGTGGTCGGCACGATGGACTACATCGCCCCGGAGCAGATCCGCGCGCCCGACGACGTGGGTCCGTCGGCCGACATCTACGCGCTCGGCTGCACGCTCTACTACGCCGTCACCGGGCGGGTGCCGTTTCCCGGCGGATCCCGCAAGGAAAAGATGCAGCGGCATCTGACCGACACGCCCGACCCCGTTCGCCGTCTGGCGCCGCACCTGAGCGACGCCTTCTGCCGGGTGATCGACGACATGATGGCGAAGACGCCGGAGAAGCGGATCGCGTCGGCCACTGCGGTGGTGGAGCGGCTTCGGCCGTGGCTCCCCGACGGGCAAACGTGGAACGGTCGGGGGCTGGCCGTGGCGGAGTCGCTGGGCGTCCAGGGCCGCGATGGCCTGCGGCCGCCGCCGCTGCCGTCGTTGGGCGGCGGCTCCGAGAGGTTGTCCGGGTCGTCGTTCTTCGGGACGTCGGACTCCTCGGGCGGCACGTCGACCGACATGGGCGAGGCGATCGTCGCCGCGGCGACGAGCTTTCATCGAACCTGGATCGCGAGGCTCGTGCTGCAGGCGCTCCTGGTCGCCGTTCCGGTGGGCATTGGCTTCGGCGTGGCCATGGGGATCGTGCGGCAGATCAATGCCGAACGATTCGATGCGATTCTTAACAACATGACACCAGCGGAGTTTGGCTGGAGAGTCGTTCTTCTCCTGTTTGTGTTCCAGGTGGCTGCGGGTGCCGTAAGCCGCAGCCGTCGCTGAGCCTCGCCGAGTCCACGTCGCGACGGAGCATTTTGGGAACCCGGTTTCTGCGGGAGAAACAGCCCGTCGCGTTGACAGCGGCCCCGTTTCCGCCTACGAAATGGGCTCGGGACAGGTAGCTCAGTTGGTAGAGCAATGGACTGAAAATCCATGTGTCGCCGGTTCGATTCCGGCCCTGTCCACTGCCAATTTCGGGAAGCCTCACGCCGCGAGGCATACGGTCGAGTCGGCGCCGCGTTGAGAAGCCGTCCGGGGCGGGATGCACCGCAGGTTACCAACCCGCGGCTACGAGGAACCGTAACGCCGCGAGGCGTACGGCCGGGCCTCTACGGGCCGCGGAGAATCGCCGGCGCGAAGGTTGCGTCGTCTAGATTCGCGTTGAGCGTCACGTTCGTGTACGTGAACTCGGCCATCAATGGCGGCTGTTGGCCGGGCGTTTCTGGCCAGTCGTACACGTCAAAACGCACGGGCACGTGCAGTTCGGAATCGATCGACACGCTGGCGCTGAAGAACTGCAGGCCGTCGCGGCGCTGCGGGTGTGTGATCCGCAGCATCTCGCAGGGGCGGCCGTTGATCGTCGCCGTGGTGATGCGCTCCACGATCGTGTTGTCACCGGATGGGTCGGCGATGAGATCCTGCTGCAAGGTGCGGATCGTCCGGTCGAGCAGATGGGAAAACCCGATCTCGGTGATCGGCATGAGGCTCTCCCGCTGGACGATGGAGCCAAACGGATCGATATCGATGACGACGTGGCTGAAACGTCTTCCGCCCTTACGGACCAGCAGTCGGTCGTCGTTCTGGCCGGCGACAAACAGGGCTCTCCGGCCTTCGACGTCGGAGGGACCGAGAAACTCGAGCAGCACGCTGAGCGGCTGCTTCACCTGCCCTCCCGAGGAGGTTTCCTCACGGACGCGCATGTCAATGTAGTAGTAGTCCTGCAGCTCGCCCTCGATGCGCTCACGCTTGGTGACCCGGCACGTGAAGTCGCGCACGGTCTGCTGCAGGTAGGCCCGCTCTCCGTGGGCGAACTTCAGCACCGCAGTGAGTGGATGGTCGGCCACCGGCCGCGGGCCGGCCACGGCCGGCAGCAAGGCCGCGACGGGTGTCGCGGTAGCGGGCGCGGCGGCGGCGGTGCCAGCCTGTTGAGCACGAACGCCCCGGAGCCCGGAAACGGTCCCGCTGAGCATCAGCAGGATCGCCGCACCGGTGCGAAGCCATCGTCGGGACATGGTATGACCCTTCGAGCAGGGACCCGTAAAAGACCTCATCATACCAGTTGGCGATCGAGATCCGCGCCACATCGTCAGCCAGTCGTCAGCCCGGGGAGGCACCTGCGCGGCTGCAGAGTCTGCCTGGTCAGCCCATCCGCTACGGAGCGGCGTGGCCGGGAGCACAGGTTTCCAACCTGTGCGGGATGTGCCGCAGGTTGACAACCTGCGCTACGTGGCGGCGTGGCCGGGAGCACAGGGTTCCAACCTGTGCCGAATATGCCGCAGGTTGA
>JBAXOU010000211.1:0-5747 GCA_037133115.1 Planctomycetota bacterium
TTCGCCGATGGGTCGGTTCGCTGGTTGTCTGATGACCTCGACATGACGGTGTACCGCGCCTTGGCCACCCGTGCGGGCGGCGAGACGACGGGCGACTACTGAGACCCCGAGTCGAGCCGCTGCGGCTCGGAATCGTGATGCGCGCGCGGCTCGTCCTGGTCTGTCTAGTGGCCGCGTCCATGGCGGCAAGCCTGTCGGCGGCCGGCGCTGAGGGCAGCCCGCCCCGTCGGCGACTGCCGCTGGCCAATGGTCTGGCTCCCGCCGCGGCGGTGGAAGCGATGGCGGTGCCGCCCGGCTTCGTGGTGAAACTGCTGGCCGCAGAGCCCGACGTCTGCCAGCCGATCGCCATGTGCTTCGACGACCGCGGCCGGCTCTGGGTGGCCGAGGCCTATTCCTATCCGCAACGGGTGGCTCCCGAGGAAGCCCGGGACCGGATCCTGATCTTTGAAGACACCGACGGCGACGATGCCCTCGACAAACGGACGGTGTTCAAGGAGGGGCTCAATCTCGTCAGCGGCCTGGAGGTCGGATTCGGCGGCGTGTGGGTGGGAGCCGCGCCGGAGTTGCTCTTCATCCCGGACGCCGACGGCGACGATGTGCCTGACGGTGAACCCCGCGTGCTGCTCGACGGCTGGGGATGGCAGGACACCCACGAGACGCTCAATGCCTTCACGTGGGGCCCCGACGGCTGGCTCTACGGCTGCCACGGTGTGTTCACGCACTCAGCCGTCGGCAAGCCTGGCACGGCCGATGGCGATCGCGTGAACCTCAATGCCGGCTACTGGCGGTACCACCCGGTCCGGCACGAGTTTGAGATTTTCGCGGAGGGCACGAGCAACCCCTGGGGGATCGACTTCAACGAGGTCGGCGATGCCTTCTCCACGGCCTGCGTGATCCCGCATCTCTACCACGTGATCCAGGGCGGGCGCTACCAGCGGCAGGCGGGCCAGCACTTCAACCCGTGGACGTTCGACGACCTCAAGACGATCGCCCGGCACCGGCATTGGGTCGGCGGCCAGTGGGACCAGGCGGATCGGGAGGCCTCGGATTCCGCGGGAGGTGGCCACGCCCATGCCGGCGCCTGCTTCTATCTCGGCGGACGCTGGCCGGACGACTATCGCGGCAGGTTGTTCATGAACAACATCCACGGCGCGCGGGTCAATCAGGACCGCGTCACGCCGTCTGGCTCGGGCTACGCGGGCGACGGCGAGCCCGACTTCCTGTTCGCCAACGATTCGTGGTCGCAGTTCATCTCACTGCAGCTCGGCCCCGATGGTCAGATGGTGATCCTCGACTGGTACGACCGTAATCAGTGCCACCACGGCGACGCGGCCAGCCACGACCGCAGCAACGGCCGGATCTTCAAAGTTGTCTACGACGACGGACGGCCGCAGCCGGTGCCGGTTGACCTTGCCCGGGAGAGTGACGCTTCGCTCGTGATGATGGTGGGCCACGACAACGAATGGTTTTCGCGCCACGCCCGTCGGCTGCTCCAGGAGCGGGCGGCGGCGGGGGAGGTGGAACTCGGCACCGTGAACGCCCTCCTTGGGCGACTCGACGCCGTTGGGCCAACTCCACATCGGCTCCGGGCCCTCTGGGCCCTGCACGCGGTGGACGGCCTCGATGAGCAGCGGATCATACGACTGCTCGACGACGCCGACCCGCTTGTCCGCAGCTGGGCGATTCGCCTCGCCGTCGAGCGGCGAGAGGCGTCGCCGCTCCTTCTCGATCATTTTCGGTCGTTGGCGACGAGCGATCCGTCACCGGTGGTGCGACTCGCCCTTTGTTCCGCTCTCCAGCGGGTGCCGTTCGATGCCCGCTGGCCGATCGCCACCGCGCTCGTCGCCCACGGCGAAGACGCCAGCGATCACAATCTTCCGCTCATGACCTGGTATGCGGTCGAGCCGCTGGTGGTCGCCGACCCGCCCCGGGCGGTGTCGCTGGCTTTCGAGAGCAGGAGTCCGACGGTGTCGCGGTTCATCGTGCGCCGTGCGGCAGCGGACGAGGCGACTGCCGAGGCCGTCGTCGCCCGCCTCGCCGATGCTGATTCGCCCGCCCGAAAGTGGATGCTGGAGGAGATCGCCGTCGCCCTCGCTGGCCGCGGCCGGATGGCGGCCCCGCCGGCGTGGCAGCAGGGGTACGACGCGGTCATGGCGGACGACGACGCCGCCGTCCACCGGCATGCGGAGGTGGTCGCGGTGCGGTTCGGCGATCCGCGGGTCTATCCCCTGCTCCGCCGCCGGCTGGCCGACCACGACGCTCGAGCGACCGATCGAGTGGAGGCCCTCGATGCGCTCGTGGCGGCTCGGGACGAGGCGACGGTCGCGGTCCTACTCGGCCTGCTCGATGACGCCGCGGTTGTGAAACCTGCGGTCGCAGCGCTCGCAGCCTTCCCCAGCGATGCAACGCCGGGGGTGCTCGTGGCCGCCTACAAAGACCTGCCAGACGACGCTCAGCAGGCCGCGATCGCAACGCTCGCTTCGCGGCCGGCGTGGACGCTCGCGCTGCTCGACGCGATCGCGGACGGCACTGTGCCACGAGGCGACCTCTCGGCGCACACGGTGGGTCGACTTTCCCAGTCGGCCGATCCGACCGTGCTCGCCCGGCTCAACGAAGTGTGGGGCATGACTCGGGCCACGCCCGAGAGCCGGAAGGCCGACTTCGAGAAGTGGCGGGCGGCTCTGGGGCCGGACGCAATGAGGGCCGCGGACGTGGGCCACGGCCGGGCGGTATATGCCAAGACGTGCGGCTCCTGCCACCAGCTGCATGGTGACGGGGGCAGGATCGGCCCCGACCTCACGGGCTCGAATCGCGCTGACCTTGAATACCTGCTCGCGAACCTGCTCGACCCGAGCGCGGTCGTGGGCCGCGACTATCAGGTGACGACCGTGATCACGAACGACGGCCGATCGCTGGCCGGCATCGTGGTGCAGGAGACGCCGACGAGCCTCGTGCTGCAGATGCCGACCGAGCGGCTCACGCTCCCGCTGGCCGACGTCGAGCAACGCCACCTGTCGCCGCAGTCACTCATGCCGGAGAACCAACTCGGCCAGCTCACGCCGGAGGAAGCCCGCGACCTGGTGGCGTATCTCCGCCAGCCATTGCCGCCGTGACCAACAGTTCGCGCGTGCAGATCCCTCGGTAGGTGCAGGTTGGCAACCTGCACCACAACGGGCCGGGTTGATACTGCAGGATGCCAGCCTGCGGCTACAGGGGATTCGCCACGGAGGTGCAGGGTCACATTCTGCACCCGCACACGGCTTGGCTTCGCCTTCGTCAGATCTGCCGCCGCCGCAGCACGAGCCCAGCCATGGCAATCCCGGCGAGCATCGCCGCGGTCAGCGACGGCTCCGGCACCACCGACAGCAGCACCGTGTTGCCACTCACCTGCAGCGACGCCGGCAGGCCGCCGACAGTTCCCGCCGTCGACGAACCGAGCGTGCCGAGGAGCGACGATGCCGAGAAGAGCGTGTAGCTCCCCTCGCCAAAACCCGACCCGGTGGTGAACGTGAAGTCGTCGAAATTCAAAAGTCCGCTGCCGATCTGCAGATTGCCTGAGCCCACGGTCACGAGGTCGCTGGCCGTGCCGAGTCGGAATGCCAGGCCACCGGCGTTGTTGGCGGTCGACACATTGAGCGTGCCGGCTCCCGCGACGGCCAGCGTGCCGGGAGTGGACCCCGCGACCAGGCGGCTGACATCAAGTTGCGCCATGCTGAGCACGCCGTCACCCGCGGTGATGCCGCCCGTGAACGCATTGTTTCCGGTGAGGGCGAACGTGCCCGAGCCGAACTTCGTGAGCTGGCCGGCGCCTGAGATCGTGCCCGAGTACGTGAGCACCGGATTTGGAGGCGACTGGCTCACATCAAGCCTCGCCCCGCTGGCGATTGAGATATTGCCGTTCCCGAGACCGGCGCCTGAACCCACCTGCAACGTCCCGGAGGAGATGGTCGTGGCCGCGGTATTCGCCGCTGTGCCACCGACTCCAAGAGCCAACACGTTGCCCGCACCTGCGTCATAGACGAGAGTGCCCGCTCCATAGACGTTTGAACCGAGCGGCATCGTCCCCGTCCGAGTGATCCGCAGTGTCGCCCCGGATCCAACTTCGATACCGTTGTTTGAGGTGAGCGTGGTCGATGCAGTGTAAGTGCCGCCGACCACCAAGGTACCGCCGAGAACGCGAAGGCCGGAGGGGTTCGGGAGGTTGACAAGGCCACCTCCGCTCAGCGCAAAGTTGCCCGTGCTCACCACCTGGCCGCTTCCACTGTTGTTCACAACGACCTGAAGGCCGCCTGCCCCAGATCCGTTGGTGAAGTTTCCGTTCACGACGATGTTGCCCGTGGACGCAGCGTTGAGCGTGGCGATCATCGCGACAGTGCCCGACCCCGCGTTCGAGCCGATGATCTGACTGCCGCGAACGTTCGAACCGTTGTTTCCGCCCACCAGCGTCTGCGCGTTGAACGTGGTGTTGTCGACCGTTCCGAAGGTGAGGTCGGAAGCACTGTTGTTGGTGATCGACTGGTTGGCCATCAACTGGAGATTGAGGTTTCCTCGTGCCCCCTGGTTTGCATTCCCGAAGAATGTGGGGCCTGAGTTAGCCGCTACGGTGATGCCGCCACCATTGATCTGGATGGTCTGAGTCGTGCCGATATTGCTTGTGCTCGACACCGTCGGCTTGATCGCCCAAAGATACTTCGGCGACGTGCCCGTGAACGTGATCGAGTTGGTGCTAAACGTAGACCCGCTGCCGGCCACGCTCTTGATCCAGAGGACGTTCACTGCCGTGCCGGTCACCGAACCCGAGAGTACCTGCTGCGGGTTGTCGAGATACTGGTTCAACGTGAGGTCATCGGCGACGTTGTTCGGGCCACCGCTCGGCGGCGTTGTGCCGCTCCCTGTCCAGTTCGTGTTGTTCGACCACTGGCCCGTGCCGATGTAGGTGCCGCTAAGGACCGTCGCGTTTTGGTAGGCGCCGTTGTCCCACGTCCAGTTCGCGGCGCACGCGGAGGTGGCGGCGACCGCGACCAGGAGGCCAGCAGAGAGGCGAATCAGTGTGCCACGCTGCGGCAGAGCCATGAAGAACATTGAAATGGGCTGCGAGTTCACGAGCGGTCCTCCAGGTGACGGCGGGGAAACGCCGATGCGGATAAGTCGAAATCATCCAACGCGGTGCCGAGTACTGTACCCGTTCCGCCCGGATCCGCTCAACACGGCGACGGAGATTTTGTCAAAGATCCTCGCCCCTTCGTAACTTTGATGAGCCAATGATGAGGCTGGAAAACGTGGTTTTCGCGAGGTTCTCGGATTGCGGTCGTCGACGTTGACGGCCGGACCGAGCGGCTTGCACACTGCCAGTTCCCTCCACCAGCCCCGCCGGTCGATCACCCGCCCCACGACGGAGAGCCAATCATGTCCTACGCTCGCCAATTCCCCCGGAGTAGGCATGGCTTTACGCTGGTCGAACTTCTCGTCGTGATCGCGATCATCGCCACGCTCATCGGTCTCCTGCTGCCGGCCGTGCAGAGTGCCCGCGAGGCCGCCCGCCGCAGTGCCTGTCAAAACAACCTCAAGCAGATCGCGGTCGCCGCCCTCAATCACGAGAACACGAAGAACTACCTGCCAAGCGGCGGCTGGGGGATCGCGTGGACGGGCGACCCCGATCGTGGTTTCGGCTCGCGGCAGCCCGGCGGCTGGATCTATTCGATCCTGCCCTTCGCCGAGGAGCAGTCGCTCTATTCGCTGGGCGCGGG
>JBAXOU010000212.1:0-5741 GCA_037133115.1 Planctomycetota bacterium
CCCCCTCGTGCGAAGGAGTGTTCGTGAGCCTTCCGTGAGCCGCGCGCCCGATTCGTCCCTACCCATGCCCGATTCGTCACATTTTGGGTTTCGCTTCTTGACGCCCCACTCAACGGTCGTAGATTGCCGCGCCGTGGTTCGCCCGACATCTCTTTCGCTAGGACCTCTTCCATGCGTGCTCGCCGCTCTGTGGTCGCCTTCCTTTCCCTGACCGCCACGGTCTCGCTGCAGGCGGCCGCAGCCGCAGTCCTCCTGGTTGCCGTGCTGGTGGCAGACGCGTCGGCCCAGGCGACGGCCGTGAGCGTCAGCGGCACGACGTACAGCCAGAACTTCGACGGCATCACGACCGGCTCGACGTCGTCGATCGCGTCCGCCGCACCCGGCTGGTCGTTCTTCAAGAGCGGCACCTCCAGTGCCCCGCTGACCTACACGTCCGGCTCAAACACCACCGCCGTCACGCAAAACGCCGGCACCACCGGCACGACGGGCGTGGTGAGCGCCGTGAGCAGCGGCGGGGCGTATCTCTGGGTGTCCGGCACGCTCGCCTCCGGCACCGACAAGTCGATCGGCTACCTCTCGACGGGAAGCTATCCCGGCACGACCTCCAGTGCGCCCGGCCAGCAGCTCGCGATCCTCTTCGGCTTCACGAACACCACCGGGGCCACGATTACGACCCTTGATCTCGCGTGGAACTACGAGCGGTATCGCCAGGGTTCGCGGACCCAAGGCTGGGACTTCTACACGTCCACCGACGGGTCAACGTGGTCGGCCAACTCCCTGGGAAACGCCACGTACTCGGGCACCAGCACGTCGGTGGTCTACAACCCACCGGAGTCGAGCACGAAGGCCGTCTCGATCCCCAGCCTCAGCATTTCGAACGGCTCGAACTACTACCTGCGCTGGAGCTATGTGACCACGGGTAGCTGGTCCAACGCGCAGGGCCTCGGCATCGACGACTTCACGATGAACCTCACGACATCCGGCAGTGGCGTCAGCACCGACTTGTACTGGGATGGCGGCTCGGGCTGGAATGCCACCGCCCCCGGTGCCGGCGGCACCGGCACCTGGGCCAACGGCTCGGGCTCGTGGGACTCGTCGAAGACGGCCAACTTCGCCGGCACGGCCAACACCGTCACCGCCGGCACGGTCACTGCCGGACGCGGCATGACGTTCGGCACCACGGGCTACACGCTCACCGGCGGCACGATCACCCTGAGCGGATCGCCAAGTTCGCTCAACACCGTCACCACCGGTACCGACACCTCCGTCACGAGCACGATCAACTCGGTGCTCACCGGCTCTGGCGGCCTCACGAAGGCGGGCGGCGGCACGCTCGTCCTCGGCGGAGCGAACACGTTCACAGGCAACCTGCCGGTGAATGCGGGCACGCTGCAGGTGGCAGCCGACTCGGCGCTCGGCGACGCCGCCAACGACATCTCGCTCGCCTCCAGCACACTCAAGACGACCGCATCGATCTCGATGGCCTCGGGCCGTGATATCACCGGCTCCGGCACGCTCGACATCGCCCCCGGCACCACGCTCACGTCGAGCGGCTCCTTCAACCTCACGTCCACCACGCTCTCGAACTCCGGCACGCTGAGCCTGCAGGGGGCGACGAGGTCCGTTGGCACCCTCACGTTCGGCACGGCGGCCGTCGTAAACGGCACAGGGGCGATCTCCGCGTCCGGCCTCACCGCAACCAACGTCACGAGCGGCTCGGCGATCATCAATCCCGCCATCACGTTCACCAGCGGCGACAAGACGGTGGACGTCGGCTCCGGCGGCACGCTCGTGCTCAACGGCGACATCGCTGGCACCACCGGCCGCATCGCCAAGACCGGTGCCGGCACGCTGGTCGCCTCGGGCTCGAACACGACCAGCGGCTACCGCGTGGGTGCGTCAGGGGCGTCGCCCACCAACGGCGGGACCGTAATCCTCGCCGCCGCGGCGGCCTCGGGCACGGGGCAACTGCAATTCAACTACGGCACCCTCCAGGCCTCTGCTCCGTTCACGTTCGCCAACGGGCTGTCCGTCGGCGGCCGCACGGGCGCCGTCGCCGTCCTCGGCGGCGCAAATGCGATGACCTTCTCCGGTTCGTCGAGTTTCTTCCGCGGCACGGCAACGACCGGCGAACTCCGCCTCGACGTCAACAACGCCACGATCCTCAGCGGCACCCTCGGTGCCACCAGCGGCGGTGGCACGGCGACGGGCATCACGCTCGGCGGCACCGGATCGCTCACGCTCAACGGCGGCGCTGGCATCACGGAGACCATCACGCTGCAAGACACGCTCGACCTGCTCGTCAACAACGTCCTCGGCAGCGGCGTGAACGTCGCCAACGGCACGCTGCTCGGAGGCACCGGCACGATCGCCGGGCCCGTGTCGATCCTGGACGGCGGCATTGTGGCTCCGGGAGGCAACCCTGGCACGCTCACCGTGAGCAATGCGTTTTCCCTTGGCGGCACGAGTGTCCTCAACTTTGACCTCAATGCCGCGAATCAGACCGTTGGTGGCGGCATCAACGACCTGATCGCGGGCGTCACAAACCTCACGCTCGACGGCGTTCTGAACGTCAGCGGCATCGGCGACTTCACGACGATCGCCGCGCCGGTCACGTGGCGGCTGTTCAACTACTCGGGCACGCTCACGAACAACACCCTGACACTCGGCTCGCTGCCGACGCTTGGTGCCGGCCAGACGTACTCCATCGATACAAGCACGCCCGGCCAGGTGAACCTGTCCGTCATCCCCGAACCGAGCGCGATCGCCCTCGCGGGCGTCGGGATGACGGCCGTGGCCTGGGCTGTGCGGCGGACACGCCGGGCCGACCGCTGACACTCACCGTACGCGAACCCGCACCGGCATCAGCAGCTGCGGCCGCCCGGAGAGCACGAGCGAGAGCGTGCTGGCTTCAGCGGTCAGCCATTCGAACCCCGGCAGCCCGGCGATCCGGGCCATGAGTAGGCCTTGGAGGTCGCTCGTCCCCGCGTGTACGCCCGAGATGCCCGCCATCCAGGCGACGGGATCGCCCCCGGCCGCCGCCGAGCCGAGCAGTTCATCGAACAGGCCACGGGGCTCGGGCAGGAGCAGCCGATCGACCTCGTCGCCGGCGTCGATCCCAGCGAGCTTCTTCGCTTCGTCGATCGCGTCGTCGAGCGTGCCCAGCCGATCCACGAGCCCGTTTTCCTTCGCCTGCCTGCCGGTAAACACGCGGCCCTCCGCGAGTTTCTCGACGGTTGCCTGCTCGAGCTTGCGGCCGGCCGCCACCTTGGACGTGAACAGCCGATAGACCTCCTTCATCGTGCCCAGAAACGCCTCCCGCTCGCCCGGCGTGAAGGGCTCCTGCATCGAGAGCCAGCCCGCGTTCTTTCCCTTGCTCACGACGTCGGTGTGCACGCCGACCTTGCCGAGTGCGTCGCCGACGGCCACCTTGCCGCCGACCACCCCGATCGACCCGGTGAGCGTGCCCGGCGCCGCCACGATCCGATCGGCGGCGGCGGCGATGTAGTAGCCGCCGCTGGCGGCGATGTCTGAGAGACTGGCGACCACCGGCTTCTTGGCTCGCTCGGCCTCCCGCCAGATGAGGTCGCTCGCCAAGGCCGATCCGCCGGGCGAATCGATCCGGAGCACGATCGCCGCAACGTGCTCATCCTTCGCGGCGTCACGGATCGCCTTCATCACGGTCTCGGAGCCGGCCGCGCCTCCCCTCAGGACGTCATCGGCGCTCTTGCCCTCGCGAATCTCGCCGGTCACGTGGACCACGGCGATCCGCTTGTTCTTCCCGAGCGGGGTCGCCTGCTTCTGCCCCGAGAGGAGTTCCATCAGTTTCACGAGGCCTGTCATCCCCGAGAAATCCTGGTCGAACTTCCGCTGGGCATAGTCGCGGGCGAGCTTCGGCGACTCCTCGCCGACCTGCTTGGCAAGCGTCGAAATGACTTCGTCTTCGTAGCCAACCGCATCGATCAGCTTCGCGTCGCGCGCCGCGTCGGGCGTGAACACGCCGGTGTCGATCAGTTCCCGCACGCGATCGACGGTCAACCCCCGATCGGCGGCGACCCGCTCGACGAGTTGCTCGTAGAGGTCGCCGACGAAGCTCTCGTACTGGGCCCGCAGCGCCGGGCTCATGCTGTCGCGGGTGAGGGGCTCCCCAGCGCCCTTAAACTCACCCACCTGAAGGATCTCGGCGGCCACACCGAGGCGATCGAGCATCGACTTGAAGAACATCATCTCGGTCCGCACGCCGGTCAGTTCCAGCGTTGCCGCAGGCGGCATCGTGATCGTGTCGCAGGCCGAGGCCACGGCATAGTGGGCCGCAGCGCCGCTCACGAGATGGGCGGCCACGGGCTTCCCCGCCTTTTTGATCCGCTCGATCGCGGCGCGAACCTCCTCCGCCCGACCACGGCCGAGGTCGGGTGAGTCGATCGCCACCACGACGCCCTTCACGCGGCTATCCGCAGCAGCCTTGTCGAGCCGCTCGACGAGCCGGTGCAGATGGGGGGCCACGTCGGCGAGCAGCCCGCCCTGCCCTACTCCGTCGGGTAGGCTGCCCGCGATCCGAACGTGAGCGATCGTCGCGGCCGACTTCTTTGTGACACCCTCTCGAACGGCTTCGCGAACGCTCTCGTGGGCCTCCGACGGCACGCCGTCTGCCAGCGCCGTGGGCGGCTCCTCAGCGCCACTGGGCCTCCAGGCAATCGCCACCAGAGCCACCACGATGCCCACTGACCTGCCGAACGCCCGCCGGCCGAATAGTGCGATCATGCCATCCTCCACGGTGTCTGAAACCAGTCCGTGCATCCTACTGGCCCGGGGGCGGCGGAGGCGAACCCGTCAACTCCCACTTGAAAATGAACGGCCGTATAGTAAGATACTGACGTCCACACCGGCTGATGCCGATATCCCCTTCAATCCCGCACAGGAAGCGGCTTTGCCGCTCAATCGCCATGGCTAAGCGCAAAGCGTCGCCCTCTCGAGCCGCCACGAACTCGAGGCCGAAGCCCCGTCGCGTGGCGGCCGCCGTCGCCGCTGTCCGCGGCAACCCATTGAACCTCCCGACAAAGGTAGAGACGGAAGACGCCAGCGACGTCCCGACCGAACGGCAGATGGAGATCTACGCCTTCATTCGCGACAAGATCCACTCCCGCGGCTTCGGGCCGACGGTCCGCGAGATCGGCCAGGCCTTCAAGATTCGCTCGCCCAACGGCGTGGTCTGCCACCTCAAGGCCCTCGAGCGAAAGGGCCTGATCACCCGCGGCAAGAACATGTCGCGGGCGATTGAGCTGGTCAACGAACCGGCGCACCTCCGGGGTCTGCCGATGGCAGGCTGGGTGGCGGCGGGCGCGCTGCGGCCGGCTGAGGAGCAGGCCGAACGGATCGACTTCGAAACACTCTTCAATCGTGACAACCACTTCGTACTCAAGGTGATGGGCGAGTCAATGATCGACGCGCAGATCGCCGACGGCGACTGGGTGGTGATCCAGAAGAAGCAGACCGCTCATTCCGGCGACATCGTCGTCGCGCAGACGGAAGACGGCGAGGCGACGCTCAAACAGTGGTTTCCGGAGCGTGACCGAATCAGGCTGCAGCCCGCGAATGCGTCGATGAAGCCGATTTACGTCAAGAACGCCCGCGTGCTCGGCGTGTTGGTCGGCGTCGTCCGCAAGACGTGACGACCTCGTAGCACAGGTTTTCAACCTGTGCCCATATCCGCCGCACACGTTTGCAACGTGCAACGTCCCGCG
>JBAXOU010000213.1:0-5737 GCA_037133115.1 Planctomycetota bacterium
CATGACTGACCACTCGTCGCTTCTCAAATCGATTCGCCGCTGGCTGCCCCTCGTGCTGGTGCTGGGCATTGCCTCGGGCCTGCTGCTGGCGACCGATCAGGCGTCGTCGCGGCGGAGCGTGCCTGCCGTGGCCGTGCTTCAGCAGGTGAGCACGCCAGTGCTCGACGACGCCATTCGCGGCATGATCGACGGGCTCGCGGAGAAGGGCTTCGTGGACGGCAAGACCGTGACGATCCGCCGCTACAACGCCGAAGGCGACCTGGCCCAGGCCAATGCGATCGCCCGGGAGATCGTTGGCGGCGCCTTCGACATGGCGCTCACGTCGAGCACGCCGTCGCTGCAGGCACTGGCGACGGCGAACGAACGGGGGCGACCCGAGGGGCACCGCCTCACCCACGTGTTCGCGGCGGTGGCCGATCCCTTTTCGGCAGGCATCGGGCTCGACCGCCGCGACCTGCTCGTTCACCCGCCGCACCTCGTGGGCTACGGCAGCCTGTCGCCGGTGGAAGCGACGTTTCGGCTCCTGCAGGCGATCGCGCCGACCGTGAAGCGGGTGGGTGTGGCCCATAATCCGGCGGAGAGCAACTCGCGGAGGTTCATGGAGCTCTCCCGCGCCACGTGCGAGGCCCGAAAGCTGGAACTCCTCGAGGCGGCGGTGGAGAACTCGTCGGGCGTGGTCGAGGCGCTCCAATCGACGATCGCCCGCGGAGCGGAGGTGATCTACATGCCCGGCGACACGACCGTGATGAGCGTCGTGGACTCCGTCGTCGCCACCGCCGCCAAGGCGGGGCTGCCCGTGTTTACGGTCACGCCTGGTGCTCCCGACCGCGGCACGCTCTTTGACGTCGGCTACGACTTCCACGAGGTGGGGCTGCTCGCGGGGCGGACGGCGGGCGACATCCTGGCGGGTGCCAATCCGGTGACGATTCCAATTGGCGAGACGTCGAAGGCGATCCCGCCGCGGCTGACCGTGAACCTCGAGGCACCCGGCTACGACCGGGCCCGCTGGCGGGTGCCGGACGAGATCCTGCGGCAGGCGAAGGTGGTGATCGGCCCCGATGGCCGCCGCGACCAGCCCGACGCCGTGTTCGCGGGGCCATTCGACGAACCGCACGACCCGGCGGTCCGCTGACGTGCCGGCGACCGCGCACGACCTGCGTCGAGTGGCTACTTCTTCGACCAGCCGGTGCCGTCGGGGCGGTCTTCCAGCACGATCCCCGCCTCGGTGAGCTTGTTTCTCACCAGGTCGGCCGTCGCGAAGTCCTTCGACTTGCGGGCGTTGGCGCGGATCTCGATCACGAGCTCCATCAGCTTCGCCACCAGCCCCTCGTCGGCGCCCCCGGTCTGAGGCGGCGGCGTGAGGAACAGGCCGAGCACGCCGGTGAGCTCGCGGAGTGTGAGCATCATCGCGTCGAGCGTCGCCAGTTCCGCCGCCGGCTTCTTGGCCTCGAGGCCGTGCTGGTCGATGAACTTGTTGACGACGCGGACATAGTCGAAGAGGGAGGCGATCGCGATCGCCGTGTTGAAGTCGTCGTCCATTGCCGCGAGGAACTTGTCCCGCAGGGCCTTCACCTCGTCGCCCGCCGCCGCCACGGCGGCGTCGCCGGCACGACGGTCGCGGCAGGGCAGGGCGTAGAAGGCCTTGCCACTCACCCGCTGAGAGCGGGCGAAGAGTCGCTCGAAGGCCTCCATGGCGCGGGCGCTTTCGCCGAGCGGTTCCTCGCCAAAGTGGATCGGGCTGCGGTAGTGCGTGGAGAGCAGGAGCACGCGGATCGCCTCGGGGCGGTGCCGCTCCAGCAGTTTCTTGAACGGCTCGGCGCCGGTGGACTTCGAGATCTTCGTCGCCGCCTGGGCGGCCGCGTCGTCGGCGGCATCCTCGGAGCCCCGCGGACGGCCCCCCACCTTGCCGGCGGCGCCGGCCGCCTGCATCAGGCCGTTGTGCATCCAGAAGGTGGCCATCGGGCAGTCGTGGAGCGACTCACTCTGGGCGATTTCGTTCTCGTGGTGCGGGAACACGAGGTCGAGGCCCCCGCCGTGGATGTCGAAGTGCGGCCCGAGGATCGCCTTGCTCATCGCCGAGCACTCGATGTGCCAGCCGGGCCGGCCAGGACCCCACGGGCTCTCCCAGGCAGGTTCGCCCGCCTTGGCCTTCTTCCAGAGGGCGAAGTCGGCCGCCGAACGCTTGCGGTCGGCCGTGGATCCACCCTCGCCCTGCGTGCTTTCGACGGAGCGGTTGGTGAGTTTGCCGTAGTCGGGGTCGCGGGTGACGTCGAAGTAGACGTCGCCGTCGCTGGCATAGGCGCAGCCCTTGGCGATCAGTCCCTCGATGAAGGCGATGATCGTGCCGATGTGGTCGGTGGCCTTCGGCATCTCGTCGATGCTCGTCACGCCCAGCGTGGCGAGGTTCTCGAGGTAGTCGGCCGTCATCTCCTGGGCGAGCTTCGCCATCGTCGTGCCGCGGACGGCGCTCTCGGCGATGATCTTGTCGTCCACGTCGGTGACGTTGACGACCCAGGTCACCTGCCAGCCGGAATAGACGAGGTAGCGCTTCACGGTGTCGAAGATCACCGGGCCGACCATGTGGCCGATGTGGCTCGGCTTGTAGACCGTGGGCCCGCAGAGATACATCCCCACGTGCCCCGGCTTCACCGTGACCAGCGGCGTCTTGGCCCTGGTGAGGGTGCTGTAGATCTCGATCTTCGGCAGTCCGTTCGTCGCTTCCGCCGTCGCCATCGCGCCTCCGCTTCCGTCGGGTTGTTGATGCGGGCGCCGCGAATCGGCCGCCCGGAACGGCGGCGATTGTCGCCCCCGGGGCCGCGATCACGCAATGCAGGTTCAGGCTCCGTGCCAGGGCGGTGGCCCCTGGCTAGCCGGGAAGTCGTGCTGGCCGGACTCCCCACAGATATCTACGTGGCGAACACCGCTCGCGCTGCCCATCAGGCGCGGCGCGGGACGTCGATGTGGAAGTGATGCTCGCCGAGGCGTAGCAACTGCCGGTCGCTGATGTCGTCGATGTCGGCCCGGACGGTAGCGACGATCTTCGCCGCCACGTCGCGATGGTGTTTCTCGAGGAATGCCTCGAACTGATGACTGAAGTTCGCCTTGCCCTTGCCATGCCCCACCAGAAGCAGGCCACGCGCCGGGAGGAGGGCGTGGGCGAGCGCCTTGAAGTAGGCGTTCGTCTCCGCGCCGTCGACATCGAAGGCACCGCTGGGGTTGCCGTGGCGGTGGAAGATGTTGTGGTTGACGTGCGCCGGATCGGGGGCGGTCACCGTCTCCATCGCGGTGTTCGGCTCGGCTTCGATGGCATACACCCGTGCGTGGCCGGCGTCGATCGCCACCACCGCCAGTTTGCCGGCGATGTCGATCGGTGCCCCGCCGCCGCTGCCGACGGGATGAACGGTCGTGGTCGGGGCATGGCGGTTGTGGGGATCGCTGGTCATCGGAGAGTGCCCCTGAGTTGCAAAAAAAAGGATGAACTTCATCCGTTTCCCAACTCGTCAGCCTACCAGTGCCGCGGCCCCGAGACCAGCGGTTGGTTGAGGATCGCGTCCGCCTCCCCGGAGGTTTTCACGCTCGTCTGCAACGCTACGGGGAAGCGGGTCTTCCACGGGCAGGCGCCGATCGCCTCACGCCCGCTCGACGAGCACCACGCACTCGGCACCGATCGCGAGTTCCTCGCCGATCGGGCCCACGCCTTCGCCCGTCTTGGCCTTCAGCCAGACGGCTGATTCCTCGACGCCGAGGATCTCCGCGATCCGTCGTCGCATGGCGGGACGGTGCGGGAGGATTTTGGGCCGCTGGGCGAGAATCACGCAGTCGAGGTTCACGATCCGCCAGCCAGTGTCGGCGACGCGGGCCGCAGCCCGGCGGAGCATGTCGGCCGAATCGCGGCCCTTGTTGGCGGGATCGGTGTCGGGAAACATCTCGCCGATGTCGCCCACGGCGGCGGCGCCGAGGATCGCGTCGGTGATCGCATGGAGGAGCACGTCGGCGTCGCTGTGGCCGATCGCGGCGCGGTCGTGTGGGATCGTGATCCCGCCGATCACCAGACCGTCTCCAGGACCAAGGCGGTGCGTGTCGTGACCGAGTCCGATGCGGAACATGCGCGGCGTCTCCTGCGAGGGGCGCCACGGTTTTCCCCTATACTCCCGCCATGCACAACACCGATCCTGCCGCGTCCGCCCCGGTGGCCGAGCCAGTCATTCGCGTCGCAGGTCTCGCGAAGGAGTATCGCGTCTTCGACAAGCCCGAGGGGCTGGCGGCGAGCGTCCGGGCACTCTTTCATCGCACCAGCCGGGTGGTGGAGGCGGTGAAGGGGGTTGATCTGACGGTCGGCCGCGGCGAGTTCGTGGCCCTGCTCGGCCCGAACGGCGCCGGGAAGACGACGCTTCTGAAGCTGCTCTCCGGGATCATCACGCCCACGAGGGGCACCGCGAGCGTGCTCGGCCACGTGCCCTGGGAGCGGGCCGATGACTTCCGCCGCCGGTTCGCCCTCGTGATGGGGCAGCGGAACCAACTCTGGTGGGACCTGCCCGCCGCCGAGAGCTTCCGGCTGCATCAGGAGATCTACCGCATCGATCCCGCCCGGTTTGAGAAGACGCGGGACGAACTCGTCGACCTGCTCGGCGTGCGGAAGCTGATCCTTCAGCCCGTCCGCGAACTCTCGCTCGGCGAGCGGATGAAACTGGAACTCGTCGCCGCGCTGCTGCACGAGCCCGAGGTGCTGTTTCTCGATGAGCCCACGATCGGCCTCGACGTGGTGGCCCAGCACACCATCCACGAGTTTCTCCGCGATGTGCAGCGGCGGCGTTGGATGACGGTGGTGCTGACGACCCACTACATGAAGGACGTGGCCGCCCTCTGTGAGCGAGTGGTGGTGATCACCCGCGGCGACATCCTCTACGACGGCTCGCTCGCCGAGATCGTCGACCGCTTCACCACCCACAAGATCGTGACGCTCGACTTCGACGAGGCGCCCGACCACTCCATGATCGAACGCTTTGGCTTCCCGTGTGAGTTTCGCGGGCCGCAGGTCGTGCTGCGGATCGACCGCAGCCGCATCGCCGACGTGCTGCCCGGAATCCTTGGCTCGGCCGGCGTGCGGGACGTGTCGGTGGAGGACGTGCCGCTGGAGGAGATCGTGGCGGAACTCTTCCGCTCCGATGCCCGCGCGGCCGCCGTCGCGGAGGCGTCGCGATGAGCGGATCGCTCGAGGCCGTCCGTCCCGCAGGGCCGCTCCAGGGCCTGCGAACCTGGTGGACGATGCTGAAGATCTGCCTCGAGGAACGCCTCGTCTACCGGGGCGACTTCGCGCTGGGCACGCTGATGCGGTTCCTGCCGATCGTCACGCAGGTGTTTCTGTGGACGGCCGTGTTTGGGGCCACGAGCCGAGGTGATATCGCCGGCTACACCCGGAACGACATCGTCGCCTACTACCTGCTGACGATGCTCACGCGGGCCTTTTCCAGCATGCCCGGGCTCGCCAGCGGCATTGCCCGGAGCGTTCGCGACGGCTCGGTGAAGAAGTTTTTGATCCAGCCGGTCGATTACGTCTCGTTCCTGCTGGCCGCCCGCGTGGCCCACAAGCTCGTCTACTACGCCGTCGCCGCGATTCCCTTCGCGCTGGTGTTCTTTCTCTGCCGCAGCTACTTCCCACCGGTGCCCGACGCCACGACGATCGCCGCCTTCCTGCTCTCGCTGGCCTTGTCGTTTCTGCTCGGCTTCTTCATGGAGG
>JBAXOU010000214.1:0-5687 GCA_037133115.1 Planctomycetota bacterium
CGGGCATGGGCAGCCCCGAGCCTGATACACGCGCGAGCATCACGTGTGAGCCGTAGAATCGCCGCTCCTCGGAGCGCAGGCTTCCAACCTGGGGATGCTTGTCGAAGGTTGAAAACCTGCGCTACTTTCCCGGAGGCTCTCCGGCCAACCGGTAGACGGCGTACGTGCCGTTTGCGTAGAGCCGCTCGCCCGGAAAAGATTCGACGAGCGGGGCGTCGAGCGGCACGATGGCGTGGTCTGCGCCATATCGCATCGCCACGTCGCGGAGCCGATCAGGGCCGAGTGAAATAGTGGATCGCTCCATCTCCGTGAGCGAGCCAGATCGCGAGAAACAATCGATGATCCGCTTCCGCCACTCGACGAGCGATGCGGCGTCCTGCGGGCTGTTCTTCCACGACACCACCTCGCGGCGGCCCGTCCGCCAGGTGAAGCTCGCCGACCCGCGGGGCGTGAGGAAGCAGGCGTCTGGGGGCGTGTGATCCGCCACCCAATCGCAGATGTCGGCCCAGGCCGCCGCCGCGAGTTTTGCGTCCGCCCGCGGCACGACCACGGCGCGACCGGTCAGAGGCCAGTGAAAGCTCTGCAGGCCGAGATCGACTGCCAGCAGGCCGATCGCTGCCACCCGCAGCCATCGTGGCCTGCATGAGGCCACGCGCGAGCAGGCCGCGCCGTCTTCCAACACCGCAGCGAGGGTCGTCGCCAGGGCAAACGGCACGGCGACATCGGCAAGCCGAAACCAGTAGTAGCGGAGGAGCGAATAGGTTGCACCCGGAGCCCACGGCTCGAGCAGTGAGATGCCGATTCCGGCCGCGGAGATCCCCAGGGACGCCAGGGTGAACGTCGCGATCCGCCAACGCGGCACCGACGGCGGCAGGAGCCGCGTGAGCAGCCACCACGCCACGACCGCGAGCAGGTGCCTTGCGATCATCCCATCAGCGAACGTCCGCGGCAGCAGGTGATGCGAAAGCCTGTCGACGACGTACACCTTCGCGGCCGCGGCCCGCGTGACCGCATCAACACCCGCGGTGAGTCGAAGGGCCGGCACCACGCCGGTCGCCGCCGCAGCAACGCCCCCCGTCACGAGCGCGGCATGCCACCAGAAAGCCCATTCGCCTGAGCGGTGGGCGCCTGCTTCGAACGGTGCCGTCCGCATGCGACTCACGATCCACGTCACCGCCGTTGCGACCAGAGCCCAGCCGCCGACGATGGGGTGAAGTGCCGCGCCGATGCCCGCAAGGCACAACGCTGCGGTGAATCTCCCCGCGGCAACCTCGCCAAGGCAGCCAAGCACAAACGCCCAGGCGAATACCTTCGCCTCGCATCCCCCGATCACCCACTCACCCGCCGCCGTCGTGTTGCGGAGGGCGAACGAGAACGCACACGCCGCCACGACACGAGCCCAGCCACACGAGAGGAGGGCCGCGGCCGCATGCCGGAAACCAGCTGCCAGCAACACCCATCCGGCGATGCGGCCGATCCATGCGGCCTGCTCGAGCGACATGGCCGCAGCGATTGGTCCAGCGACCACATAGAAGATGCCGTGGGCGTCGGGCGTCTCAAGGAAAAAGTCGCCGCGGCCCCACTGCGGATCGGCGGCGTGCCGCGCTTTCGTCAGGTAGACGGCCTCGTTGATGTCGGGCACGGGCCACGCGCCCGCCGCCGCGAAGACCGCCGCAATGAGAAGGCATTCGGCGGCGGCGCGGGCCCAGCCCGCCGTACCATCGCCGCCGCTTTCACCCGTCGCACCGTGCATCTATAAACGCCTCGCCGACTGACTCGTTCGCCGCTCAAGGATACCGATGGCCGCCCCAGTACCTGCAGTTCTCCGCCCAGCTCCTGACGGTCCCGCGACCGCTCCCGGGGGAGCAGCCCTCCGCCGGGCCGCCACCACCGAGACGCTCGGCATCGTTGGCGCCCCGTCCGCCCTTGCCGCCAAACTCGTCGAGTCGGCCGGATTTGATGCGATCTACCTCTCCGGAGCTGCGTTTTCCGCCGGGGCCCTTGGCGTCCCCGACATCGGCCTGTTCACCCGCGACCAACTCGTGGAACAAACCCGCATCCTGGCCCGTGCGGTCTCGATCCCGCTGGTCGTCGATGCCGACACCGGCTTCGGGGGGCCAATGGAGGTTGAGGAGACCATTCGTCTGCTGGAGGCTGCCGGCGCCGCCGCGATCCAGCTCGAGGACCAGCGCGGAGCCGACAAGCGGTGCGGTCATCTCGCCGGCAAGCAGGTGATCGAGGTGGCTGAGATGACGGAGAAGCTCGCCGCCGCCGCCGCCGGCCGCCGCGATCCCGGCACGGTGATCATCGGTCGCTGCGACTCGAGGAGCGTGCACGGCCTCGACGACTGCCTCGCACGGCTCCACGCCTACCGAGCCGCCGGTGCCGACTGGCTCTTCCCGGAGGCCCTCCAGTCGCGAGACGAGTTCGGCCGGGTGGGCCGCGACTTTGCTGGCTCGATTCCGCTGCTCGCCAACATGACGGAGTTCGGCACCAGCCCCCTGCTTTCGATCCCCGACCTTGCCGATCTCGGCTTCACCGCCGTGCTCTACCCCGTGACACTCATGCGGCTGTCGATGAAGGCCATGGAGGCCGGCCTCGCGATGATCGCCGAGGAGGGCACGCAAGAGAGCCTGCTCGACCTGATGCAGTCGCGGGAGGAGCTCTACGATCTCCTCGACTACGACCCCAAGCACCCGGAGCGGCATCGCTTCGCCCGGTCACTGACTCCACAGGAGCCCACGTGATGGTAGCCCCGCAGCCTGCGAGTCCACCCCCGGCCAGAGCCGCGACCGAGTTCGCCAAGGGACTCGCCGGCGTGATCGCTGGGCAGACTGCAATCTGCTCCCTCGACGGCACGCTCCGCTACCGTGGCTACGACATCGAACCCCTGGCGTTGGCCGGCGATTTCGAGGAGGTGGCCTGGCTGCTGCTTCACGGGGATCTGCCGACCCGCGCCGAGCACGCCGCCTTCTCCGAGCGGCTCTCGCTGGCCGCCCGGTCGCTCGATCCCACGGTTCTCGACGCCCTTCATCGCCTCGCCTCGGCCAGCCCCCAGGCTTCGGTGATGGACGCTCTCCGCACGGGTATCAGCATGCTCGGCCTCGTCGAGCGGGACGACACTCCCGGCCCCCGGACGGCCCTGATCGCTCAGGCGGAGCGGCTCCTCGGGCTCACACCAGCGATCGTCTCCGCCTGGATCGATCTGACGAGCGGTCGCCCGCCGCAGCCTTGGCCCCAGGGCCCGATCGCCCGAGCGCTGCTCCAGCGGCTCACCGGCCGCGAGCCCTCGCCGGCCCATGTGGCGATCTTCGGCACGACGCTCGTCCTCTATGCGGAGCACGAGTTCAACGCCTCCACGTTCGCGGCTCGCACCGTCGCTTCGACCGGATCCGACATGCACTCCGCCGTCACCGCGGCCATCGGCGCTCTGAAGGGGCCGCTCCACGGCGGGGCCAACGAGAAGGTGCTCGAGGTGCTCGGCGAGATCGCCTCCGCCGACCGGGCCGATGCCTGGGTGCACGAGCAGTTCGCCGCCAAGCGCGTGGTGATGGGATTCGGCCACCGCGTCTACAAGGACGGCGACGTGCGGGCGAAGCTGCTCGGCCGCATGTGCCGGACAATGGTCCGTGGCACCGATGCCGAACGGCTCGAGGAACTCGCCGATCGCGTCGAGCGGATCATGCTCGACAAGAAGGCCCTCAAGCCCAATCTCGACTGGCCGGCGGCCCGCGTCTATCACGCTCTTGGCCTTCCCGTGAAGGTGTTCACGCCGATCTTCGTGGTCGCCCGCATGAGCGGCTGGACCGCCCACGTGATCGAACAGATCGGCGACAACCGGATCATCAGGCCGCTGTCGGTCTACTCCGGAGCGGCAGCTCGCGACTACGTGCCACTGGCGACCCGCGGCTGACAGCCCCTACCGCACGCTCGCCGACTGCTCGGCGGCGGCGGCAGCCGCCGCGGCCTCCACCTCGGCCTGCACGGTGACATTGGGCACAGCGCCCTCGCCAAGGTCGGTCGAGATCCTGAGTTGCTGCTCGACGCGGCCGGCCGCGTTTCCGGCCTGAAACGTCACCGGGAGGATGTGCACCTTGGCCGGCGTCGTCCGCGGCTCGCAGGTCAGGCAGCCATCCTCGCAGGCAACGCCCGTGATGCAGAAATCACGGTTCGCCCGAACGACCACGTTCTTGGTGATCGTGCCGCCGCACTTCACGGCGCCCATCGAGAGCAACTGCGGGCTCACGGTCACCGCGGCGACCACGCGGCCCTCGACGTCCATCGGGATCTGCGTGGCCCGGGGGTCGGTTGTGATCAGGATCAGTTGGCCCTTCACGTAGCCCGCGGGTGATTCGGGCTTGAGCCGCATCGTCAAGTCGTAGGAGGTCTGCGATGGCGTCCGCGTCGGCTTCGAAAGGTTGACCTCGAAGCTCGGATTGGCACTGCGGACGTCGGTGATGTCCCAGGCGGCGCTGCCGACCCGGGTGACCCGCACCTGCCGCTCGGCCCCCGCGCCGAGATCGACGTTGCCGAGATCGACGAACGGCGGCTCGAAGGTTACGTCGCCGCGGATGTTGCCCGCGACCCGGAGCTGAATCTCCGCGTGAAACGGCTTGTCGAAGGTGACCGTCAGCGTGGCGCCATGCTGGCCGAGGAAGGTCCGGGTGTTGAACTTCGCGACGACCTCTCCCGTCTCGTGAGTCTTGAGGTCGTGCCGGGTGATCTCGGGCGAGGTGCAGCCGCAGCTCGTCCGCACGCCGACGACGTGCAGGTCTTCCTTGTAGATGTTGCGGAAGACGAACCGATACTCCGTCTTGGCTCCCTTGGCCACGGTGCCGAAGTTGTGGCTCGTCACCGTGAACATCTTCTTGGCCCACTCTTGGGCCGAAGCCGTCGAGCCGCAGCACCCGACAACCACCGCGATGCCACACGCAACCGCGCGGCCGAAACCAACTGGCGAACGAAACATGGGAGAGCCTGAAAAAGAGGGGGCGGCGACCGTGCAAGACGTGGTCCGCAGCGGCCAAGAGAAGAGTACGAGTGCCATGGGAGGAGCGTCAACGAGAGGATGAAAATAGGGGCCGGCCAGCCGCCACGTCCGGGCCGGAGCCCGACGGTCGTCTCATTTCAGTATTCACCCAGAGGAGTGTCGGTTCGGGCCAGGGACCCCATTTTTTGAAGGAAATGAAGGCCGCCGTTCGGCACGACCGATACAGCCCTTGAGGTTTCGTATAATGAGTTCGTCCATGCTCGTCGGTGGCGGCCGCGAGGCCGTCCGGGTGGTGGACACCTGCCGGCGGTCTCCCAGACGGCCGGGATTCACAAACCAGACGGGGGCGTACCGGTATCGACCGGATGGCAAGAGGCCCGGATTGCGTGTCGTGGTTGGTCGGCTGGCCACGTTAAAAGTCGACCAAGCTTCAATTGCCGAAGCTCGTTTCTCCCTGGCTGCTTAACTAAGCAACCCCGAGCGATGGCCCCAGTCGGAAGGGCCTCCCAATCGGTCGCCAAATCCGACTCGCCCCGGTTCACCGCCTAGTACGGCCGGGGCTAAAAAAGTTCCGGGCTGGCCCATGACGCACCCTGTCGGCCGGGGACGCGTGGGCGAGATGCAAATCGACCGGACACACACGTAGACGTTCGTGCTGAAACATCACGGGACAGGGGTTCGACTCCCCTCGCCTCCA
>JBAXOU010000215.1:0-5615 GCA_037133115.1 Planctomycetota bacterium
TCGCGGACGGCTGCATCTTCGTGCGCAACGACTGCGAGTTGGTCTGCGTGTCGGCGACGAAGTGACGGCGGTCACGCCGGACGAGCCGGGGTTCACCCGCGGCCCATCGCGAAGATCGCCTCCATCATGCGACGGTAGTGGCGATCGAGGGCCACTCTGCGGCGGGCCATCATCCGTTCCATGTCGACGATCGCCTTCTCCAGCCGGTAATCGACGAGCGAGCCGGCCTGGGCCCATTTGAACGAGGGAATCCCGCGTGCCGGAAATCCCGCGCCAACCACGATCGAACTGACGCCGCAGACGGTGCCGGTGTTGAGCATCGTGTTGATGCCGGTCTTGCAGTGGTCGCCCATGATCGTGCCCAGAAACTGCTCGCCGGAATCGACCTCCAGGCCCGTGGTCCAATCGAGCAGCTTCACCGTGCCATAGGTCATCTTGAGGTTGGAGGCGGTGGTGTCGGCCCCGAGATTCACCCACTGACCAAAGACCGAGTTGCCGACATAGCCCTCGTGGGCCTTGTTCGAATACGAGTGGAAGACGGTGCTCGCCACCTCGCCGCCGACCTTGCAGTGCGGGCCGATCGTGGTGCCGCCGTAGATGCGGGCTCCCATCCGCACCGTCGCCTCCTGCCCCACGGCCACCGGACCGCGGAGGATCGCCCCCGCCATCACCCGCGAGCCTGCGTCGAGCAGCACCGGCCCTTCATCGCAGACCACGATCGCGCCGGGCTCGACCACGGCGGTGGGATGCATGAACAGTCGCTCGGGGCGATCGACCACGGCGGAGGGGCTCCAGCGGAGGCCTGTCCCCGGCTTCCAGCCGCAGGCCGTGGCGTCGGCCTCGATCGCCGCAGGGTTCAGCCCGGCGATGTCCCAGGGGTGAACGAGCCGCTGCAGCCCTTTTGGCTCCACCGCTCGGCCGGCCCCGACCGGTCGCGGCCGTCCCTCCTCGAACCACACGGCGGTCTGCTCCGACGTGGACCAGGCGACGACAAGATCGTCGCCATTGCGAAGGTGTCCCTCCGGCCTACGGCGGATCGTCGCGATGAGTCCCGGCGTCGGCAGATACCGCGAGTTGATCCAGGTCGCGGCCGCCGACCGCTGCTTTTTCGTCGCCGCGGAAAACACGCCCCGCAGGTGCGGCCGGAGCGGGCCAGTGCCGTGGGCGAGATCGAGTGCCCGCTCCCACTTCTCGCGGATCGTCGTCAGGCCGAGCCGCAGGTCATACGCCGGCCGCGTGAGCGTGAGCGGGTCGAGGTGCGCAGCCTGATCGTCGTCGAAGAAGAGCAGCGAGTGGGCCATGACAAGTGTGATCGGCTGTCGACGCGAGGAAGAAGTTATTCCCGGCGAGGCCTCGCCGATGCTCCGTAGACTAATCGGAGTCCGGTACCGGCGCACGACAGCAGCAGGGAGGCGGTTTCGATGTGTGGAATCGTCGGGTATATCGGCCCTGGGGCCTGCCGTGAAATCCTTCTCGCGGGCCTCGCCCGGCTCGAATACCGCGGCTACGACTCGGCCGGCATCGCCGTGCTCAACGGCGATTTGAAGGTGGCCAAGTGTGCCGGTCGGGTTCGCGACCTGGAGGCCCGTTCGGCCGATCTCCCTGCAACCGCGGCGGTCGGCATCGGGCATACCCGGTGGGCGACCCACGGCGGCCCGAGCGACGCCAACGCTCATCCCCATGTGGGGCCGGCGGGCAGAATCGCGCTGGTCCACAACGGCATCATCGAAAACTACACGGCGATCAAGACCTCGCTGACGGCAAAAGGGCGGACCTTCCGCAGCCAGACCGACTCCGAAGTGCTCGTGCAGCTGATCGAGGAGATTCAGGCGTCTGACCCGGCGCTCTCCTTCGAGGCCGCCCTGCGGCTGGCCCTCCGGCAGGTGACGGGCACCTACGGACTGGCGATCCTCAACGCCGCCGAGCCCGACAGGCTCTACGTGGCCCGCTGCGGCTCACCGCTCGTCGTTGGCGTGGGCGACGGCGAGATGTTCGTCGCTTCAGACGCCGCCCCGATCGTGGCCCACACCAACAAGGTGGTCTACCTTGACGACGGCGACGTGGCCGTGATCAGCCGCGATCGCTTCGAGGTGCGGTCGATCGACGACGTGCCGCTCACCAAGGAGGTGCACGAACTCGCGATGTCGCTCGACGCGATCGAGAAGGCCGGCTTCCCACACTTCATGCTCAAGGAGATCCACGAGCAGCCCCGGGCGATCGCTGATTGCCTGCGGGGTCGCCTCGTGCTGCCCGACCACGTGATCCAACTCGGCGGGCTCTCGGCCGTGATGGATCGATTGTCTGCGGCACCGCGGCTCACGATCGCCGCCTGCGGCACGAGCTGGCACTCCGGCCTCGTGGGCGAGTATCTCTTCGAGCATCTCGCCCGGCTGCCGGTCGAGGTCGAGTATGCGTCTGAGTTTCGCTACCGAGAGCCGCTGCTCGGCGAGCAGGACGTGTTGCTCGTGATCTCGCAGAGCGGTGAGACCGCCGACACGATCGCGGCGCTCCGCGAGGCGAAGCGGCGGGGGGCGCTCACGCTCGGCATCTGCAACGTGGTCGGCTCGACGCTCTCGCGGGAGACCGATGCAGGCGTATTCACGCACGCCGGCCCGGAGATCGGCGTGGCCTCCACGAAGGCCTTCACGGCGCAGGTGGTGGTGCTCACGCTGATGGCGATCGCGCTGGGCCGGCAGCGAGGCACGCTGCCCCCGGAGCGGGCCGAGGCCCTGATCGAGGAGCTCGCGCGGATCCCGGAGAAGATCGCGTCGATTCTCCAGCAGGAGCCGGCGATCAAGGCGCTCGCCGACCGGTTCACCTACGCCCCAAACTTCCTGTACCTCGGCCGGTCGTTCAACTTCCCGGTGGCGCTCGAGGGGGCACTGAAGCTCAAGGAGATCTCCTACATCCACGCCGAGGGCTATCCCGCGGCGGAGATGAAGCATGGGCCGATCGCCCTCATCGACCGCCTGATGCCGGTGGTGGTGCTGGCGACCACGTCGCACACCAGCGAGAAGATGATCTCGAACATCGAGGAGGTGCGGGCCCGCAATGGCCGGGTGATCGCGGTCACGACGCCGGGCCAGGAGGAAGTGAAGCGGCTGGCGGAGTTTGTCGTGGAGATTCCGGCCACCGACGACGCGCTCGCGCCGCTGCTCGCCGTGATCCCGTTGCAGCTGCTGGCCTACCACATCGCGGTCAACCGTGGCTGCGACGTGGATCAGCCGCGGAACCTGGCCAAGAGCGTGACCGTTGAGTAGCCGCGGCCGGGGAAATAGCGGCGTTGCTCGAGGGCCGGCGGGCGGGTAATCTACGAATCTCTCCCGCGTGGGGTCCGGCCGTCGGCCGACCAGCCGCACGCAATCGGGGCGTAGCTCAGCCTGGCTAGAGCGCTACGTTCGGGACGTAGAGGTCGCACGTTCGAATCGTGTCGCCCCGACTTTTCTCGGCTCACCGTCGTTCTTCTGGCGGTTCGCCATCTCTGTCAGGTGCAGGCAAAACGCTCGGGCAGCCGCACGCTCCCCTTCGACCGCAGCACCCCAGCCGCCTCGGACGAAAGCGACGTGAGGCCGTTGAGGTAGAGCCAGCCGTCGTGCTTCGTGAGTTCCCGGGCCATGTCTTCCGGGAGGGTGGCGAGCCCGTCGAGATACAGGTCGCCCCGATGCCTTGCCAAGGCCGCTGCCGCGGTGGGCGACAGGGACTTCACACCGTTGAGATAGAGCAGGCCTTGGTGGTGGCCGAGCGCCTCGGCGACGGCGTCCGGGAGCGATGCCAGCCCGTTCAGCGCGAGCACCCGGCTGCGCTGGGCAAGGCCGCGGGCGGCCGATTCCGAGATCGTGGTCAGGCCGGCCAGGCCGAGCATGCCGCGGTGCCGCCCGAGCGCAGCAGCTTCTTCATCCGTGAGCGACAGTATCCCATCGAGCGACAGGTTGCCTGCGCTGCGCGACAGCGCCGCAGCAGCGTCGGATGAAAGCGTGGTGAGACCGTTGAGGGAGAGCAGACCCCTGCACTGTGCCAGCCCCTGGGCGGCCTCTACGGAAAGCGAGCCGAGGCCATTAAGCCACAGCGATCCGTTGTGCCTCCCCAACCCAGACGCTGCTGTGCCGGAAAGCGACGAAAGCCCGTTCAGCGAAAGCGTCCCTTCGTGGGAGGAAAGCGATTCCGCAGCCCGATCGGAGAGCGAGGCAAGGCCGTCGAGCGACAGCCCGTGGGGAAATCGCGAGAGGGCCGCCGCAGCGTCGTCGGAAAGCACTGCCAGCCCGTCGAGCGATATCGAGCCCTCGTGCGCCGCGAGCGCAGCGGCAGCCTCGGCCGAGAGCGAGCGGAGACCGTTGAGCCAGAGCGAACCTCCCTCGTGCTGCCCAAGGAACGCGGCAGCCTCACCGGAGATCACCGTGTAGTTATTGAGGGAGAGATCGCCTTTGTGGTGCGCGAGACTCTCAGCCTGACTGATGGGCAGTTCGGAGTCATCGAATGGCGGGGGCATCAGCAAATCCATGCGTCTGGTGAGCGGGTATGCCTGAAGCATATCAAAGCTCGCCACTGCCGATGGACGGCCGACGTTGAGAGCGGCGTCTCCTCCAGATGAGGGATGCCATCACACCCATGCCCGCCAGCAGGCACGCAGCCGGCTCCGGCACCGCAGCGACACCGGCAAGATCCCGCATGCCTGGCGAGGTGACGAATCCCGCGATCGCCGAGTAGACGCCCGAGCCGGTGTCTACGGTGTACCACTGGCCCGACGTCGAAGTCCCAGTGAATATGTACTGCTGCCCGTAGAGCACCGAGGAGTCTTCGCTGAACGCCAACTGCAGGCCGACCGTGTTCGACGTCGTAAGCACGGTCACGGCGTTGCTCGTACCGGCGACGAGTGATGCCATGTCGAGCGTGAAGAACAAACCTCCGGAGCCGGGCGTGGTCGAACCGTAGAGCCGTCCCGTGGTGTTATTCACGGCGATGTCGCCAAACATCATCCCCGACGTACTGCCACCGACCGTGAGTTGGTATTCGACCGGCGTTCCGCTGAACGACGGCACGCTCCCGGTGTAGGTCAAGGTCGCCTGGTAGAGCGTGTTGTTGGCGGTGTCTCCTTTGGCGATGTACCAGTAGGAGCCGGCATAGTAGGTGGCATCCTCGGGCGGGAAGTCCGGGGTGATACCGAAGACCGATCCCGTGGCCACGATCCCGTTCGTGTCCGAGGCGATGTCGTAGTAGTCGAGATCGCCGTTCGAGGCGAAATAGAAGACCTGATTGCGAACGCGGTCGGCGGCGAAGCCGTTGGCCTTCACACCTTCGGACAGCGAACTCCCCGTCAACGTGATCGACTGGCTGACCGTGTCGACGAAATAGATGTTGTTGTCGACGCCGACGCCGAAAATCTGCCCTGGTGCAGACCCGTTGGCATTCGCCTTGGGTAACAGCGACAGGCACGCCACAACGGCACAGGCCAGAAACCACACTCCACGCGTAGGAAACCGCAACATGGCACATCTCCGCTTTGGATTGGATCGAAACCGCGCCGAAATGCAGGGGCCTCTTTTGGAGCACGGCCCGGCACTCCTTGGCGCTCACCAGACGCAGGCGTGCATGCCCGGCGTCACACTCCGTCGCCATGC
>JBAXOU010000216.1:0-5575 GCA_037133115.1 Planctomycetota bacterium
AGGCTGCGAGGGGCTGCCCGTGCCAATCGAGCGGCGTAGGAAACCGAGCGAAGCCTGGAGGGCGAAGCGAGGTTTCCTTCGAGCGAGCGGAAGGGCAGGATGCCCGCAGCGAGCGTCCGGCGAGATGGCACGGGCAGCCCCGAGCTTCGCGAAAGCGTGAGGCTCACGTGTGAACCGTATGACATGCGGCGTCGGCCTGGCCCTGCATGGCCGGCATGACCGTTTCACCCTGCCCGAGTCGCCCGGACGTTCACGGAGCAGGCGGTGCAGGGTCGATGCATAAGGAGCGGAGTGTCGGGTGGTCGACGTTCCGGCGAGGAGGTGCGGCCCAGCCGCGGCAGGCAACGATGACGAAGAGCGTTCTTCTGGCGGCGGGGATCTTCGCCTGCGTGTTGGGCGTCGAGATGCTCCTGGTCGATTCGGCCGTGGTGGTTCCGATCGACGGCAGCGGGCCGGCCAGGACGATGACCGCCCCCGATTGGGCGCCGTGGACGCTGCTCTCGATCGGGGCTGCCACGATCCTGCATTTCGGCAACCTCCACCTGAAGCCGTCGGCGCCGCCGATCGGCCGCGGAACGGTCGGCCATTTCTGAGCGGAACAAGACGGCTGCGTTGGCGGCGGCACCGCCGAGCGGTTAAGAGCATGGACTCCGCTCACAGCCACCGGGGCGCCACCATGGCCCAGGCCAGATCACCTTCCACCCCGCCATCTCGGCCGCCCCGCGACACCGTGCTCTATGACGGCAACTGTCGCTTCTGCCGTGGGCAGATCTCGATCCTTCGTCGGCTCGACGTCACCGGTCAGCTGGAGTTCACCTCCCTCCACGACGCTCGCGTCCCGGAGGCTTTTCCGGGGTTGTCGCGGGAGGAAATGATGGAGGAGATGGTGGTGGTGGACACCCGTGGTCGGGAATGGCGGGGGGCGGCGGCCGTCCGCTACCTCTCCCGGCGACTCGTAGCCCTATGGCCGCTTGCCCTGCCACTCCACGTGCCGGGAAGCATGCCGCTCTGGGCCGCCCTCTATCGCCTGGTCGCCCGCAACCGCTACCGAATCTCGGGTGGCTGTGCGGATGGAGCCTGCCGGCTTCCCTGAGCCGTAAGCGACCAGACAGACGGCCGTGCGCTCGACGGGCCCACGGCACAAACCTAGGCGGCCGAGTCGTCGTCGGTTGCGGCCTCGCCGCCCTCGATTTCCTTGAGCAACCGCGTCATGGTGTTGGCGTGGACTCCAAGAAGCTTGGCAGCATTCGCCTTGTGACCGCGGGTCATCTGCAGGGCCTCGCGGATCGCCTGCTCGCGGAGCTTGGCAAGGTCGAGGCAGGGGAGGCGTCCGGGGGCGGCAACCGCCGTGGCCCCGCCTTCCGCCGTCTTGCGTGTCGGAACCCTGGGCTCCATTTGCAGGACGTAGGCCTGCTCGATCACATGCTCGAGTTGCCGGACGTTGCCCGGCCATTCGAACGAGCAGAACTCGGCGAGCGCCTCGGCACTCGGGCTCCACTTCGGCAGCCGGTATCGATCGGCGAACTTCATCGAGAAGAACTCGATGTACGACGGGATGTCCTCGGCCCGCTCACGAAGCGACGGCACCCGCAGCTCGATCATGTTGAGCCGGTAGTAGAGATCCTCGCGGAACGTGCCCTTCTCGACCTCTTTTTCGAGGTCGCGATTGGTGGCCGCGACAATCTGCACATCGATGGGCTCTGGCTCGTTGGCACCGACGGGGAGCACCTCGCGCTGCTGCAGCACGCGAAGCAACTTGGCCTGCAGTTCAGGCGGCATCTCCCCGATCTCGTCGAGAAACACCATTCCACCCTCGGCGGCTCGGAAGATACCGAGCGAACGCCCGTTGGCGCCGGTGAACGAACCCTTCTCGTGGCCGAAGAGTTGGCTTTCCGCAAGCGACGGCGTGAGGGCCGCGCAGTTGACCGGAATGAAAGCTTTGCTGCGGCGCGGACCGCTGCGGTGGAGCAACCGGGCCCAGAGTTCTTTGCCGGTGCCGGTTTCGCCGCAGACGAGGACCGTGCACTCGACTTCGGCGGCTCGCTCAATCGACTTCGCGATCCGGCGCATCGCGGCACTGTTGCCGAGCACCCAGTTGGTCGATTCGCCTGCGGTCGAGAGCCGGGTACCACCCGACGAATCGACGACGACCGCGGGATCAAGCGATCCACCGCGCGGATCGCGAACGGCAGAGTCGGCCGACGCAAAACTCGATGGGCGAATCGCCATAGGGCACCAGCATGGGTGGGACAGCGGGACCCTCTCCGGTCCGGGGCTGACAACAGCCAACAGTATCCGCCTGCCCGAAGGGGAATGCAACCTGGCGCCGCCGGAATAATCAGAACCCGGCCCTGGGGGGCACGAAACCTATGAATTCAAGGGTTTTCCAGGCTCTTCACCCGGTTGCCGGGCTGGTTCGCCCCGAGGAACACCAAGTGCTGCCAGGGCAGGCGATCGAACTCTCCAACCACGTGGAAACCTGCCGGTTCGAGTTCCCAGCGGATCTGGGCCTTGGTCATCTTATGAAGCGGCTTGATCGGGACGGCCGGGTCCTCGCCGCGAAACTCGACCAGCGCAAGCCGCCCTCCGTCGGCGAGGCTCTCGCGGACGCGGGCGAGCATTGCATCGGGGTGGGAGAACTCGTGATAGACGTCGACGCACAGGCAGAGGTCGATTGTGGCGACTGGCAGCCGGGGATCGATCGCGGTGCCGAGCACCGGCCGGATGTTTGTGAGCCCCTCCCGGCTGGCCACCTCGGCGAGCATCCGGAGCATCTCCGGCTGGATGTCGACAGCGTACACGAGACCTTCGGGGCCAACTCGCCGCGCGAGTTCGAGCGTGTAGAAGCCGTTGCCGCAGCCCATGTCGCAGATTGTCTGGCCGGGCCGCACGTCGAGCGCATCGAGCAAGAGCCTGCAGTCTTCTTCCCGCTGGCGGCTCTCGCGGACGAGCCACGGCGCGCCGGTGAAGTGCATCGTCTGGGCGATCTCGCGGCCGCGATGGTGCGTTGCGGCCGGCGGGATTGGGATCGACGCATCGACTGCCGTGTCGATCTCCAGCGGCCGTCCGGATGTCGCGTCGGCGGCACTGCCGTGGGGAACCAGCGCTGCGAGGCAGAGCCAGGCGATGACCAGCGCGTGGTGGACTCGTCGTACAAACATACGAACGGCAGTATAAGCCGTCGGCACGACTTCGGCTTCATGCCGCGTCGGGAAAGCCCTCGACGAATGGCAGACCGTCAGCATCGTGGCACGAGACCACGCAGATGCCGAGCCGCTGCGCCGTGGCGGCAAGCTCGGGCTCGTCGATGAGAATCGTCCGTCCCGCTTCGATTGCGAGCACGGTGGCGCCTGCCGCAGCCAGCGACTCCAGCGTGCCCGCGCCGATCGTCGGCATGTCGAACCGTAGATCTTGTTGCGGCTTCGCCACCTTCACCACGGTCATGCCGCCGGTTGGGCAGAGCCGGCCGGCGCGTCGGATGCACTCGTCGGTGCCCTCGATCGCCTCGAGGGCCAGCGGAGCGCGGTCCTTGACCACCACCGTCTGGCCGATGTCGAGCCGTCCGAGTTCCTTGGCGAGCCGCCAGCCGAAGGCCACGTCGGCGAGCTGCTGCCGGGTGGGGGCAGGGCCGGCGATCGCGCCGTCGGCGGCGAGCAGGTTGGGGGCGAAGTCGGTGGCCGGGCAGATCGCCACCCCCGCCGCGTCGAACGTGGCGGCGATCGCGCCGAGCAGCGAGTCGTCGCAGTTGTCGCGGCGACGGCTGACGAAATGGGGCCAGAACGTCGCGAGGCCGGTCCAGTCGGGCATGTGTCGGACCCAGGCCCCGCGGGCGAAGATCTTCGATTTGTGGATCTTGCCGGCCATCGTCGCCCGCGCGGCTCCGGCACGGCGAAAAAACTCCACGGCCGTGCCGATCTCGGCGATACCGACGTGACCGTGCACGTCGGCGAGTGGCTCGAGGGCGGCGTCGGCATGGTCGCGGATCGCCAGGATGGCAGTGCGGCCGCCACGGCGGCGGATCTCCTCGGCCACCACGACCGGATAGCGTCCCCAGCCGGCAAGGATGCCGACGATCTCTCCATCGAGAGGGGGGCGGTCGTAGGCGGGAGATCGCGGGGCGGGCATGGAGTTCCTCGTCAGGCGGCCTCGGCGGTTCCTCGGCCGCCTGTTCCTTCGAGGCTGGCGACGCGGGCGGTGAGTTGCTTGAGCTCGCGCCGCATCTCCGGAAGCTTCGAGATCGTGGCGAGCTGCAGCTTGCGATCACGGAGGTCGATCGCCGGTTCGCCGAGCACGATCTTCCCGGGCTCGACGTCGTTGGACACCCCCGAGCGGGCGCCGAGTATCGCCTTCTCGCCGATGTGCACGTGGTCGCGGACGCCGACCTGGCCGGCCATCACCACCCAGTCGCCGGTCGTCGTGCTGCCCGCCACGCCGACCTGCGAACAGATCATGTTGTGGCGGCCGAGGCGGCAGTTGTGGGCGATCATCACGAGGTTGTCGATCTTGGTGCCCGCGCCGATCACCGTCGGCCCGTAGGTGCCGCGGTCGATCGTGGTGGCGGCGCCGACTTCGACGTCGTCGGCGAGTTCGACCCAGCCGAGTTGGGCCGAGATCGTGTAGCCATCGGGACCGGGCTTGTAGCCGAAGCCGTAGGCGCCGAGCACCACGCCGGCGTGGACGATGCACCGCGCGCCCACGACCGTGTTCTCGTAGAGCACCGCGTTCGGGAAGACGACGCTCGTGGCACCGATCCGGCAGCCGGCCATGATGCGGGCGCCGGAGTGGATCGTGGCCCCGGCGGAGATTTCGACGTCGGCGCCAATCGTCGCGAACGGATGCACGTCGACGTCGGCGGCGAGTCGGGCGGTGGAGTGGACGACCGCCAGGGGGCTCACGCCGATCCGGGGCTCGGACCGCGGCGGCCGGAAGGTGGTGATCGCGGCGGCAAACGCCGCGTGGACGTCGGCGACCTCGATCGACGGCCGGTCGAGCGGGCCGGTGCCCGTGGACACGATCACGGCGCCGGCTTGGCTCTTGGCGAGCAGATGGAGTTTGTCGGTCGCGTCGACGAGTGTGATGTCGCCGGCCGCGGCGGTCTCGAGCGTGGCGGCGCCATGCACAGACTGCGTCGGCTCACCGCCGATGAGGGTGCCGCCGACTGTCGTTGTCAGTTCTGCGAGCGTGATCGCCATGCTGCAATCCTCCCGTGGGGACCTCCATCCGGAATCCGGGCGGGGCGGGAGGATAGGGATCGACGTCTGGCCGTGCAAGGCTTTTTCGTCGGGCTTCAGAGGCTCATGCAGGTTACTCGTGATCGTCGCTTGTCGTAGCAGCATCGCAGCCGGCCGGAGACATGCTCGGCGCCGGCGGGACTTGTGAGTTCTCTTCCCAAACGCTTCGGCGCGACCACCGCGGGGCACAAGTCGCACCGGCTTCTGCGCGTGCCTCCGATCCGGCTGCTCCCCTTATCCGGAATCACACCCGATCCCAATGCGAATCGGGAAGACACACAGGTTGAAAACCTGTGCTACGGGAGGCTGCGAGGGGCTGCCCGTGCCCGGGAGCCGGCGTTGCT
>JBAXOU010000217.1:0-5562 GCA_037133115.1 Planctomycetota bacterium
GTCAGGTGATGCAGATGGTGGTGATTCCGGAGCCCTCTGCGGTGGCGATTCTTGGCGGAGCCGGCATCGCGGCCGTCCTACTGCAACGCCGCCGCCGCCACGCATGACCCCGCCATCCGCGGGGAAGACGACTCCCCTGTAGCCGCAGGTTGGCAACCTGCGGACGGCCGATTGCGTTGAGAAACATGCCGTTTCTCCCTCCATCGCTTGCGCTTGGCCACCTGGCCAGTTTCCGTCCCGCAACACTTTGGTCATGTTTGCAAGAGAGCGGGGGCGGCGCATCGCTCCGACCGCAGGCATCGTGAACCACGGGGGAGGGATTGGTCATGAGGATCGCACACCGCGTTCTGGCATTTGTCGTGGCATTGGCGGCGGCTCACGCGTTCGACGCGTCGGCAGCAACGGTCACGTGGTCAAACGGAAGCAGCACGACCGCAAACTGGTCGACGGGTGCGAACTGGATCGGTGGCACCGCGCCCACAGGCGGTTCTTCCACAAGCCTGACTTTTGCGGCGACGCAGGCGGCCTCGGCTGCCACGACCGCTAATAACGACGTCTCGGGTACGTTCCAGCTATCGGGACTTACTTTTAGCGGCACAGGGCCTGCATCCGGGGCGTTACCGACGTTCACGATCGCCGGTAATCCGCTCAACTTCGTGGGGAGCGGAACAGCGACGCTCCTCGTGCAGCCGTCGGGTACTTCGAAGCCTACGCTCGCAATCACGACCAACATCGTGATCGGCGCACCAGCGCTGTACGTCAACGGCAACAATTCAAACTCAAACCTCTACACGCTCACCGGGATCGTCAGCGGTGCCGGGGCGCTGCAGCTCCGCTACGGCAACGGCACCGGCTCAACGTATGGCACTGCAACGAACTCAGGTTTGAATGCCGGGAATACGTTTACCGGCAACTTTTGGTTTCAGCAGGGCACGCTGAACACCGGCACCTACTCCACCGTCCTGCAGGTCGTCGGGTCGTCTGCGTCCGCCGGCATGTTTGGATCGGGCACGGCGATCCAACTGGCTTCCGGCACCAACTTCGCCACGCTCAACCTCTATCCCACGGCAAGTGGCACGACCGACAAGGGTTTTCTGGTAAGCGGCACGGCCGGTGCGACGCTTTACATGAACCCTACCACGGCCGACACGGTGTTCGGATTCGGCGGTATTTCGTCCACGACGGGTGGCGACCGGAGTTTCACGTTCAACACGAGCGGTGGTTTCAAGGACACCTGGGACGTTGCCGGCGTGGTCTCCGACGGTTCCGACGGGAGCAAACTTTCGATCGTCGAAAAGGGTTCGGGGACCGGTGTGGTCAACCTGAAGAACAGTTCCAACTCGTTTAGCGGCGGCGTTTCCATCCAGGGGAATACGAGCGGAAAAGTGTATGAGGTCTCCGCGGCCTCGTTTGGCAACTTCGGTTCAAACAGCCCGCTGGGCACTTCGGGCACGATCGGAATCGGAGGCAGCAATGGCATCGCGGAGCTCACGTGGACCGGCACCGCGAATGAGACGACCGACAAGGTGATCAACTTGATCGCAACCGCAACCGCCGGCAACGCCGCGATTCAAAACCTCGGCAGTGGCACGCTGAAGCTGACGGCCGACATGGTTTCGACCGGCGCATCAGCGAAGACGCTCAGCTTCTTCGGCACGGGCACGACTGAAATCGCCGGGCGGATCGTCGACAACTCTGGAGCTACCGCGACGAGCATCAAAAAAGGCAGCAACGGCCTCCTCATTCTCTCAGGATCGAACACCTTCACCGGTGCCACCGACGTCAACCAGGGCACGCTGCGATTCGCCGCCAACTCGCTCAACAACACGTCCGCCATCCAGTTCACCAGCACTGGCATCCTGCAGTACGCCTCCGGCAACACGCAGGACGTTTCTGGAAAGATTCAGATGGTGAATGCGGCGAGCACCACCATCGACACCAATGGCAACAACGTGACATTCTCCAGTTCGTTTGGCGGCGCGACGAGCGGTGCGTTCTACAAAAACGGCCTCGGCAGCCTTACGCTGTCGGGCAACAACACCTACACGGGCGCAACGACCGTGAACGCCGGCGGGCTGATCCTCAACGGCTCTCTCGCCGTGGGATCGAACCTTTCCGTGGCAGCTTCTGCCTGGCTCGGGGGCAGCGGCACGGCGTCGGGAACGGCCACCGTGAGCGGCACCCTCAGCCCTGGAAACAGCCCCGGCGTGATCACGCTCGGCTCGCTCGTGCTGACTTCCACGAGCGTAACCGCCATCGAGGTCGCCTCGGCCGGCACGCGCGGTACGGCATACGACGGCGTCAGCATTCTGAACGCCTCGGGACTGACGTATGGCGGCACGATGTCGCTGGCATTCAGCGGCAGCAGCATCGCCCCCAACACCACGCTCGACATATTCAGTTTCACCGGTACCCCGTCGGGTGGCTTTGCCACGCTCGTCTCCACGGGGTTTTATGCGGGCACCTGGACCAACAACAGCAACGGCACGTTTACGCTCGTGAAGGACTCCGATACGCTCACGTTTTCGCAGAGCACGGGCGACGTGATCGTGGTGCCCGAACCGGCCGTCACACTGGTTGGTATGGCCGGCCTCGTCGTGTCGCTCGTGCTGCGACGGCGGCGACTGATGCGGTCCGGCACGAGCGACGCTCCGTAGGAGGCCGATCATCCCGTCTTCGTGCTGTCCTCGACGGTGTTGCCCTCGAGGTGGGGCGGATTGAAGGGGCAGTGCCGGCAGCCCGACCCGCAGCAGAATCCCCGCTTGCGGTGGAAGGCTGCGGTGTAGACCAGCAGACCGTTCTCGAAGTAATAGTCCGGTGGCTTCGGAGGCGGCTTCGGCGGACGGTCTTTCATGGCTGCAACCAGCGTGTCCCCGCGTTTTTCCACGACTCGCCCGGGTTTCCCTAGCGTAGCGAAACCCACTTTCCTCTGACTGAAAGGATCTCAATACCAATGCACATCACTCGGCGGGAATGGTTTCAGGCGGGGACAGCGGCGGTCGCCGCCGCCTCGACCGGCATCACGAGCGGCGAGAACCTCCGGGAACCGGCGGTCGACGTCTGCGTCTATGGAGGCACTGCCAGCGGCGTTCTTGCGGCCGTGGCGGCCGCGCGGGAGGGCTGCCGGGTTGTGCTCGTCGAGCCCTCCTGCTGGCTCGGCGGAATGACCGGCGGTGGGCTCGTGCACATCGACTGGGGCCGCCGCGAGGCCGTCGGTGGCTCGACCGCCAAACTGCTCAAGGATGGTCTGAGCGACCCCCAGTATCGCCACCTCTTTGCCGATCTCGCGGCGGAGCACGGCATCCGGGTGGTGAAGGAGCATCGGGTCCAGGCCGTCGAGCGGGCCAACGGGGCGATCCGCTCGATCACGCTGGAGCACGCTCCACCCGACCGTTTTGGGTGCCCGGCCGAGCGGGCGACCGCCCGCGACGCCGCCACGATCACGGCGGCCGTGTTCATCGACTGCTCCTACGAGGGGGATCTGATGGCACGGGCCGGCGTGGCCTACACGTTTGGCCGCGAATCGATGGAGGAATACGGCGAATCGCTCGCCGGCGTGCGGCCTCCCCTGGCCCGCTATGCGATCGACCCGTACGTGCGGCCGGGTGACCCGAAGAGCGGACTGCTCCCGCTGCTGCAGGACTACGTGCCGGGCCCGCTGGGCAGCGCCGACAAGCAGACGATGGGCTACGGGTTTCGGTGGAAGTTTTCGATCAAGGACGACCGCCTGCCGATCGACCCGCCCGACGACTACGACCCACGGATGTTTGAACTCTATCGTCGCGGCTTCCTCGCGAAGGCGAACATCACCGAGGGGCGGCGGATGCGGGCGCTCGACACCTACGAACCGGCCGGCGGGCGGATCTACTCGCTCGGGGCTGGCAACCTCGCCCGAGCCCTGTGGGCGCCGACGGTCTACGGCTGCAACGCCGACTATCCCGACGGCGACTACGCCACCCGGTCGCGGATCTGGCGGTTCCACCAAGACTTTCTCCGCGGCATCACGCACTTTCTCCGTACCGACCCCGCAGCCCCGGCCGACCAAAAGGCCAAGGCTGAGTCACACGGCTTTGAGCCGGGGATTTTTGACGACACGGGAGGCTGGCCGCACCAGATGTACGTTCGCGAGGCCCGGCGGATGAAGGCCGCCTACGTGCTCACGCAGCGTGATCTCGAGGCTGGAACCGCACCAGAGGATCCAGTCGGGCTGGCGTCGTACGGCGTCGACGACTGGCCATATGCGACGCATCCACTCGATGGCGGTGTGGCGCTCCAGGGGGGGGAGTTCTCGATGCTGTACCTCACCGAGCGGCATCACGGGATTTACACGATCCCGTATCGGGCCATCGTGCCGCGGCGGGACGAGTGCACGAACCTCATCGTGCCCGTCTGCTGTTCCGCGAGCCATATCGCGATGACGTCACTGCGGATGGAGCCGGTGTGGATGATTCTGGGTGAGTCAGCGGGCATCGCGGCGGCAGAGGCGGTCGCCGCCCGACTGCCGGTGCAGGACCTCGACTATGCGACCATGCTGCGGCCGAAGCTGATCGCCGCGAAGCAGCGGCTCGACCGTCCCGCCTGAACAACGGAAATGATGCACTGCGGCAGGGATCCCGGCAGCACTCGGTCACGCAATCCGGAGCAACCCTGACTGTCGGATCAATCCGATTTTTCTTGAAGTGCCTCCACTTTCGGCGTAGGTTCATTGTACCTACGAATGCCTCCCGCGGGCGCGGGGGTTTCGAAGGGGGGTCGCCGAGTCTTTCCGGAGGAGCGTGATGAACTTAACGCGCGGGGAGATAGAGGCGGCCGTCAGTGATGGCGTGGTTCGCTTGCTGCGGGAAACCTACGGCCACGGCCCCCTCATGGTTCGTGCTTGTTTACTGGGAAACCATCTGACGATCACTGCGGAAGGGGTGCTGACGACTTCCGAAAAACACCTTCTCTCCCACTACGGCGGTCACGAGGATGGTCACGCAGCCGAGTTAATCCGGACCGTTCGCAGGGAACTGTTCGCGACGTTTCAGAGGGACCTAACAGCGATCGCCGAGCAGTGTACGGGCACCCCGGTTGTCAGCATTCAAGACAACCTGAAATGCGACTGCGACGTCAAAGTGGTCACCATCATGTTTGCCGAGTGTCCGCAGTGCCGAGCGGCAAGAACGCACCGACCCAAGGCTCACGACTCCAGTCAGGCGAACGGTTCCAGTGGAGCCTGACGTTTTTCGACGCTCCACGATTGGGCGTTGGATTCACTGCCTGTGAGCGTTGGTGAAAAGTGCAGTGCGGGGCGGTCGAAAAGCGCAGCGGACATGGAGTGATACGGGCGACACGTGATCCTCGCGCGGTGGAGGGCCACCGCAGCCGGCCGGCGACATGCTCGGCGCCGGCGGGACGAATGAGTTCTCGGCTCAAACGCTCCGGAGCGACCGCCGCGGGGCACACGTCTCACCGGCTTCTGCGCGTGCGTCCGATCCGGCTGCTCCCCCTACCGGAATCGCATGCGGGCGAGCGTCCGGCGACGGGCATGGGCAGCCCCGAGCCTCATGCGAACCGGGAACA